>SHZS01000011.1 GCA_009692105.1 Gemmatimonadota bacterium
AGTGGCCCAACACCGAGCACGGAATCAACGTTGACGATTCCGGTAATGTGTGGCTTGCCGGCAGCGGGGGCATGGACAATCAGATCCTCAAGTTCACGCGGGATGGGAAGTTCCTCTTGCAGATCGGACACGCAGGTACAGGCGTAAACAACCTGAGCACTGAGAACGTGGCCGGGGCGGCCGACCTCTATGTTCACGACGAAACGAATGAGGTGTTCGTCGCCGACGGATACGGGAACCGACGCGTCATCGTGTTCGATGCGACCACGGGGGCGTTCAAGAGGATGTGGGGCGCGTACGGGAATCCCCCCATCGATCAGGCGGACGATGAAGAGCCGTATGATCCTCGATTCTTCGGACTTCCGCACGGCATAAGGATTTCGAACGACGGGCTCGTGTACGTCTCGGACGCTCAGGGCATGCGTATCCAGGTGTTCACGGTCTCCGGGGAGTACCTGTTCGAGAAGATGATGGGCCGATACCCCGATGTAAATCCAGCCGCCATGGCTGCGCGCGCCAACGACATGTCGTTCGGTGCGCCCAGCACGGACCTCATCACTGCCACCGCCGAGTTTCATCGGTCGGTCAGCCGAACGGCGTTCTCGCCGGATGCAGCGCAGAAGTGGATGTTCGTCCTCGAGCGAAGCAACCATGAGGTCGTCGTGATAGAGCGTGCGACGTTCAAGGAGTTGTATCGCTTTGGGACGTGGGGTGACGAGATCGGAGAGTTTTACGTGCTTCATGACATGACGGCAGACAATGCGGGCGACATCTACACCGTGGAAGTGAACGACATTGGTGGAACGAGGAAGCGAACTCAGAAGTGGGTGTTGAGCGCGGGGACTGCGCCCACGCAGACTGCGGTCCCGGTGGTGTTTGGCTCCACGATATTCAGTGGGCCTACTAATTAGTTAAGGTCAGTTGACGCACGGGCTTCAGGTCAGCCCAGGCGATATGGGTAAAGAATTGAAGGATTCGGCGGGGGAGCCACTGCGGCCCCTGCCGAATCTTTTTTGTGCTCTTGTCGCGTCTCCGGCCTTTCGGACGATCATTGTGGGCGGGTTGCTCCTGTCGGGATGCGGCGAGTCGCCCCCAACGACGCCGGGAATGGGGCGTCTCGACCTGAGCGGCACCGTCCGCTCGGCTTCGAACGGCGCGCCCATCGCGGAAGCATACGTCTCACTGTCGGATGTCGGGGAGGCCGGAGCCCAGACCACCTGGCCAGGGCCGGCCCCGAACCGCTCCTCGCCGACCGCGAACTCGCCCCTCCCCTCCTGGACGAGGTAGAACTTGTCCTGATCGTTGTGCACGTGCTCCGCCTGGATCTGGCCCGGCTCCAGGCAGTTCAGCCCCAGCAGGAGCCGCTCGCTCCGGAAGAGCGTGCTCCTGAAGTGCCCGTCCTCCCGGGCTCCGACGTGCGCGCGATAGTTCGTGACGTGGCCCATCCCGATCCTCCGTTGGTGACGAATTGGCTGTCCTGGGAAATGTAGCCGACACAGGGCGGCAATCGAGCGTATTCGCCAGCTCGGACCCCGCTTGGGTTGATCGCGGTGGGGGACGCGCTACCTTCTCTCCTCTCCCGTGCGCCGACGAGGTCTCGAACCCGGCCCACGCCCCCGGAGTAGGGCTTCCGAGCGCCGTTCCATGATTCGAATCACTTTCCTCGGTACCTCCGCCTCGCGGCCGACCGTGGGCAGGAATGTGAGCGCGGTGGCCCTCCAGCGGGGAGGTGAGGTCTTCCTCTTGGATTGCGGGGAGGGGACGCAGCGCCAGATGATGCGCTTCGGCACCGGCTTCAGCCTCGAGCACATCTTCATCTCTCACATGCACGCCGACCACTACCTCGGGGTGACTGGGCTTATTCGTACCATGGCGCTCCAGGGAAGGACCGAGCTGCTCGTGCTTTGCGCGCCGGCCGGGTCTCGGGGGACGCTTGAGGATGCGGTAAGGCTCGGGGGAGGGAACCGGACGGGCTTCCCCATCGAGATACTTGAGTTGGAGCCGGGCCAGAGGGTGCCGCGAGACGGGTACGACATCGAAGCGCTCGCCGTCCGCCATGGCACTCCCGCGCTCGGATATGCCCTCCGCGAACACGCTCGGCCTGGACGTTTCGACGTGGACAAGGCGCGGTCCCTGGGGGTCCCTGACGGACCCCTCTTCGGGAAGCTCCATGCCGGGGGGGCAGTCGAGGTGAACGGACGGAGGATCGATCCAGCGGAGGTCGTGGGACCCCCGCGAGAGGGGCGTCTCGTCGTGTACAGCGGCGACACACGGCCGGCCCCCGAGCTTGTCGAGGCGGCGGCGGGGGCCGACGTCCTCATCCACGACGCGACGTTCTCGGAGGAAGAGGGGGACAGGGCGATGGAGACCTTCCACAGCACGGCCAAGGGAGCCGCCGAGGTGGCCCTCGGGGCGGGAGTTCGCCGTCTCTACCTCACGCATGTGTCGGCGCGGTACTCCGCGAATCCGCAGCCCCTCGAGCGAGAGGCGAAGGAGGTGTTCCCTGGGGCCGAGGTCGCATACGACGGCCTGGTGGTCGAGATCGGCTTCTCGCCGGATGGCGACGAATGAAGACGGTGGCGGTGGTGGGACTTGGGCTCATGGGTGGCTCGCTCTGTCGCGCCCTCAAGGCCGATCCGAGGCCGCTTGCCGTTCTGGGCGTCGATTCGGATCCCGACCAGGGAAGGCGTGCGCTCGAGGCAGGTGCCTTGGATGAATTCTCTCCCTCCGCGGGCGACCTGCTTGGGCGAGCCGACGTGGTGGTCTACGCCACGCCTCTGGGCCGCGCGATCTCCCTGCTGCGGGAGCACAGCGGCCTGTGGAAGAAGGGTGTGCTGGTCACGGATCTTGTGTCCCTGAAGGCGCCGCTCATGCGCGTAGCGGCAACCGGCGGCTTCTCAGATCGCTTCGTGGGAGCTCACCCGATCTGCGGGGGCGAGGGCTCGGGGTTCGAGTCCTCGAGGGAGGGGCTCTTCCGGGGCGCCAGGATCTGGCTTTGCGCCGCGGAGGACGTGCCCGCTGAAACGCGTGACCGCGCCCGCTCGTTCTGGGCCGGCGTGGGAGGGGATCCGGAATGGATCGAGCCTCGGGCGCACGACGAGCGGATGGCGTGGGTCTCGCACCTCCCGCAGCTCGTTTCGAATGCGCTCGCTGGGGCTCTCGACTCGGCCGGCCTTCATCCGTCCCAGCTCGGTCCCGGGGGGCGCGACATGACGCGCCTTGCGGGGTCGAACCCCGAGCTCTGGAGGGACCTCTTGGAGGCGTCTGCGCCGGTTACGGGTGTCGGGCTCACCTCGGTCGCTCAGGCGCTGAAGGTTCTCGCGGATCTCCTGGCCAGACGGGACGTAGACCGGATCGCCGAATTCATGGAGCGCACACGGAAGTGGAGGGAGGGCGGCCCGTGATCGAGGTTCCGGGGGATAAGTCCATCAGCCACCGAGCCCTGCTCCTGAGCGTCCTGGCAGACGGTGAGAGCCGGCTGACCGGAGTGCTCACGGGGGAGGACTGCCGCAGCACGGCTTCCGTGCTCCGGGATCTTGGTGCGAGCCTGCCCCCCCTCCCGGGCGACGGCTCCGAGTTCCGCGTCCAGGGCGTTGGACCGCAGGGGCTGCGGAGTCCCTCGCGGGAGCTGGACTGCGGGAACTCGGGGACTACCGCGCGCCTGCTCCTGGGCCTCCTTTCCGGGCTCACGATCGAGGCGACGCTCACGGGGGATGCGTCTTTGCGCTCCCGGCCCATGCGTCGGGTTACGGAGCCTCTCTCTCGCATGGGTGCGCGGTTCCAGGAGTTCGGAGTGGACGGACGTCTTCCGATCGGAGTATCGGGGGGGGCGCTTCGCTCCATCGTCTACACTAACCGAAGATCGAGCGCGCAGGTGAAGGGCGCCCTTCTTCTGGCCGGTGTGACGGGGGGTGTTGAGATCGAGATCTCAGAGCCAGCTCCTTCGCGCGACCACACCGAGCGGATGCTTCGGCGGCTCGGCGTCCGCGTGGACCAGGAGCGGACGCCGGACGGATGGAAGATCCACCTGACCAATCCGCCTGCTCGACTTCGCCCGCTCGATCTGCATGTGCCGGGCGACTTCTCCTCCGCCGCGTTCCTCATCGCATTCGGCCTCCTCGGGGGCGCGGGCGGCCCCCTTCGGATCCGGAATGTGGGGTTGAACCCCACCCGCACCGGGCTCCTCGATGTACTCGGCGACATGGGAGCGGAGATCGAGGTCGAGAACCTCCGTGAGGAGACGGATCCCGCGGGGGAGCCCGCCGGGGACCTCGTCGTGACGCCCTCCGAGCTCCGAGGCGGATCGGTGGGAGGGGAGATGATCCCGCGGCTCATCGACGAGATCCCCGTCCTGGCCGTGCTGGCGACCCGCGCCCGAGGTACAACGGAGATCCGGGACGCCGCCGAGTTGCGGGTGAAGGAATCGGACCGCATCCGGGTCATGGCGGATAACCTCGGGCGGATCGGAGCCCGCGTGAGCGAGCTCCCGGACGGGCTTCGGATCGAGGGGGACCTGCGTCCGCTGGCGGGTCGGGTTGCCGCGCACGGGGACCATCGGGTTGCAATGGCGTTCGGGGTCTTGGGCGGCCTGGCGGGTCATCGTATCCAGGTGGACGATCCGGCGGCCGCGGGAGTGAGCTTCCCGGGGTTCTGGGACTTGCTGGCAGAGCTTGGCCGCATGGACGGGGACGGAGGGGTAGCTGGCCGGGCCATGGCCCGGACGCCCTAGTGAGCCGCCCTTCCACGGTTCCCACTGGTGCGGGTCCCGCTGGCCCCCAGATCGTGACGATCGACGGTCCGGCCGGGTCGGGAAAGTCGACCACCGCAGCCGTCGTGGCAGAGCGCCTAGGGCTCCGGCACCTGGATTCGGGGGCTCTCTATCGTGCCCTCACGCTCGCCCTCGTCCGAAACCGAATCCCGAGCGAGCGCTGGCCCCACCTCGATCGGGGGGAGCTAGCGGCGCTCGACCTGCGACTCGATCCGACACGCGGTGGCTTCGAGGTCCTGCTGGACGGGGCCTTCCCGGGCGCTGAGCTCCGCTCCCCGGGGGTGACTGAAAAGGTCTCGGTCCTGGCCCGTGTCCCGGAGGCCCGAGCGAGGCTTCTCGAGCTCCAGCGTAGCGCTCCCACGTACGGTGGGGTGGTCGCGGACGGCCGCGACATGGGGACTGTCGTTTTCCCGGAAGCGCCGCTGAAGGTGTTCCTCACGGCCACTCTGAGAACCCGGGCGAGGCGCCGTCTGCGCCAGGATGGGAAGGAGGAGGTTCCCCTCGCGGTGTCGGAGGAGAGCGCCCGGATCCATGAGCGGGACTCGAGGGACGAGGAGCGTGCGGTGGCCCCCCTCCTCCGCCCCCCAGGCGCTCTGGTGATTGATACGACGGAGCTCACCTTCGAGGAGCAGGTCGAGCGGATTGTCAGGGCGGCCGCGAAGGCACTCGGGAGCGCTCGGTGAGGGGCCATGCGTGGTGTGGGGCCGGGGCGGGGAGGTGGGTAGGCGCTCCCACCTGGGGCCGCATGGGTTGACCGACGAATCCCGCACGGAATAGCTTTCAGGCTCGCAGAGAACTGAGCGTAACGTCCACGAGGACGAGCCTTCGCCCCTGGGTCCCGGCACCCGCACCCGCCGGGACGGGGCAGAAAGGATGTCCGCAGGCCTCCCGGTCGCTGTTCCGCACCCCGGGGGAGAGATCCGGAACCCGATGTCCAATGACAGCGTAGACCGTTCCTCGCACGCCTTTCCCACCGGTGTGTCGCCCGAGCTCTTGATGGACCCGTACGGGGAAGAGGAGATGGACCTCTCCCGCGACGGCTTCGAGGCTCTCCTCAAGGAGTTCGGGGGAGAGATGCAGAATGCGCGCGAGGGAGAGATCGTAAAGGCAAGGATTCTCTCGCTCACGGCAACCGCGGTCATTCTCGAATTCGGGTTCAAGAGCGAGGGATCGGTCCCTCTCGACGAGTTTAAGGATCCTTCATCCCTCTCCGTGGGGGACGAGGTGGAGGTCCTCCTCGAAAGCCTCGAGGACGATGACGGGGTCGTCGTCCTCTCGAAGCGGAAGGCGGACTTCCTCCGCGTCTGGGAGAAGATCAAGGAGGCGTATGAGAACGACCGTCCGGTCAAGGGTACGTTGGCCCGTAAGATCAAGGGCGGCGTGACCGTCGACCTCATGGGAGTGGACGCGTTCCTCCCCGGCTCTCAGATCGCGCTCCGCCGGGTCCCGAACATCGAGGACCTGCTGGGGGAGACGTACAAGTTCAAGATCATCAAGCTGAACAAGCGCCGGCGGAACATCGTGGTGTCGCGGCGCGTGATCCTCGAGGCCGAGCGGGTGAAGAAGAGGGAGAACCTGGTGAAGGAGCTCCTCGTCGGGCAGGTCCGCGAGGGGCTGGTGAAGAACATCACCGACTTCGGGGCCTTCATCGACCTCGGCGGGCTGGATGGGCTTCTCCATATTACGGATATGTCGTGGGGGCGCGTTGGCCATCCGTCCGAGGTGGCCCAGATCGGCCAGACGGTGGACGTGAAGGTGCTGGACATCGACTGGGACCGGGAGCGGATATCCCTGGGGCTGAAGCAGCTCCTCCCCTATCCGTGGACGGACATCGACAAGAAGTATCCCGTCGGATCTCGGGTGCGAGGAAAGGTCGTGTCGATCACGAACTACGGCGCATTCGTCGAGCTGGAGAAGGGGGTCGAGGGCCTCGTCCACATCTCCGAGATGTCCTGGACCCGGAACATCCGGCATCCTTCGAAGCTCGTCTCGATCGGGGACGAGATCGAGGCGGTGGTGCTTAAGGTGGATCCGAACGAGGAGAAGATCTCGCTCGGAATGAAGCAGATCGAGGAGGACCCGTGGCTCTTCCTCCCGATGCGCTACCCGACCGGGACCGTCCTCAGCGGCAAGGTGCGTAACCTCACCTCGTTTGGCGCGTTCGTCGAGATTGAGCCCGGCATCGATGGACTGGTGCACGTCTCGGACATGAGCTGGACCAAGCGAGTGGAGCACCCCTCGGAGGTTGTCGAGAAGGGGGCCGACGTCCAGGTCATGGTTCTGGACATCGACTCCGACCAGAAGCGGATATCGCTCGGTATCAAGCAGATGGTGGAGGATCCGTGGCCGGGGATCGCCGAACGATTCGCACCGGGGGTTGAGTGGGAAGGGAAGGTGAGCCGGCTCCAGGACAAGGGTGTCGTGGTCGATATGGGAGACGACATCGAAGGGTTCATGCCTGCCTCCCACTCCGGTGTGGAGGACCAGAGCCGACTGGACGAGTATTACCGCCCGGGGGAGCCGGTGGACCTGAGGGTCCTCGAGTCCGACGCTGCGAATCGTCGAATTGTCCTCGAGGTCACGACGCTGCCGGAGCGGAAGCCGCGACCGGAGCCCGCCGAGCCGGTCTTGGAAGGCACGGGTGAGGCGCCCACGGGTGCCCTCGCAGGCGGGGAAGGTCCCGGGGTGGCCTCCGTGAGCGAAGGTGGAGGCGGCGAAGCCGCGGCGATGCCGGCCGGGGACTGAGCGAGATCGCGCGGGACCCCGTGCACCTGGACGGTCGTCCGGCGCGCGGGCGAGTGCGCGGATGGGTTCCGGATCACCCTGCAGCTTCCGGAGAGGGAGTAGGCGTGCGACGTGCGGCCGGTTCCGGCGGAGAGCGTTGTCACGCTCGTCGCGGGTCAGGGCGAGGCCGCCGCCTCATACTCCATTGGGTCCTTCTTCTTGCCTCCACGGGCTGTGCGATGGGTGGCGGGGCGGGCGCGAACGGGCCCGAGACCATCGCTCCCGTCGACGCTCCA
The DNA here is from genome assembly GCA_009692105.1 of Gemmatimonadota bacterium. Taxonomy (GTDB): domain Bacteria; phylum Gemmatimonadota; class Gemmatimonadetes; order Longimicrobiales; family Gaopeijiaceae; genus SHZS01. The sequence goes on from SHZS01000011.1 coordinate 7,789, forward strand.
CCGATCCGACAGGGGCTCCGTAATGACGTCGAGGCGCGTGCCACCGCGGCGCTCTTGACCGAGGGCGAGAATCTCTTCCGGGATGGCCGCTTCGCCGTTGCCCTGGAGCGCGCCCGTGAGGTCGAGGAGCGATACCCCGAGGCGCAGGGGTCGAGCCTCGCTCTCTGGCTCGATGCCCGAGCGTCCGCCCGGGTTGACGACTGGCAGGCGTCGAGGGCCGCTGTCGAGCGGTATCTCGAGATCGTGGGAGCGGAGGGACCCTACCGCGTAGAGGCGCTCGTGTTGCGCGTCAGTGGGCTTTTGGAGACGGGAGGAGACGCGCTCGGAGCGCTTCTCCAGCTCCCTGCGGATGTGGACCCGGAGCTCCTCACGGACGCGGATTCCCTGGCTTTCACGATCGGCCGCGGGATGGACACAGCTGCTCTTCGGGAGCTGATCGCGAACGCCCCGAGGCACCCCCGCATCTTCCCCTCCTTTGTCGTCGAGATGGCGGTCCGACGCTACCTGTTCGGAGCGGAGGAAGAAGCGCGTCAGCTCGCGACACAGGTACTGGCCATGGCTCCCGGAGAGCGGGTTCGGGCCCGGGCCACAAGCGTGATCGAGGGCAGGGTGGAGGAGGAGCTTACGGCCTCCGGGGCCCTGGGCGCGATCCTGGCGAGCTCCGGCTCTCCGTCTCTCCGGCAGGTATCGCTGGAAATTCAGGAGGGGATCGAGGTGGCCATCGCCGAGGCCAGCGACGGAGGAGGACCGGTTCGCCTCGTCCCGGTGGTCGATGAGGACAATCCCTCCGGGGTCGCCGAGGCCATCAGAGGGTTCGAGAGCGAAGGCGCGATCGGAGTGGTGGGACCCCTCCTCGAGTCCAACATGGACGCAATGGCCCGCTCCCGGACCGGACCGCTCCCGATCCTGTCGCCGACTGCGCCGTCCGTGCCTCCGGGGCTGGAGGGGGTCTACACCCTGACGGGTATCGACCCGGAGGCGGGGCGTGCCCTCGCCGCCCTGGTTCTCAGGGAAGGCTTGCGAAGGGTGGTGGTGCTTCACTCTGCCTCGAACGAGATGAACGAGGAAGCTCGGTGGTTTCGACAGGCGTTCGAAGGCGGCGGAGGCGTCGTGGCCCGAACGCTCACCTATCCACCCGGAACCACGGGATTCGGCCCCCAACTTGAGGAGGTCGTACGCTTGGCCCCGGCGGGCCTGGTCCTCTTGCTCCCTCAGGGGGAGGGCGACGTGGAGCTCCTGGCTCCACAGGTATCGTTCTACGGGGTGCGTGAGGTCGAGGGGATTCGACTCTTCGGGAACGAGAGCTGGACGGAAGCAGCGGTTCTGCAGGCCGTGCAGCGGCGGCATATGGAGGGGGTGCGCGCGGTGACTAGCTGGCCAGTCGAAGGTGAGTTCGGGCCGGCGTGGACCCGGTTCGTCATGGCGTACGAGGAGCGCTTTCAGCGGACCCTGCGCTCGCCGACTCCGGCCTGGGGGTACGACGCCGCCCGCCTTCTCCTGAGCGCGTCCCGCCTGGGCGGGGGACTTCCGGCCGGAACGCTGCGGGCGCTGCGGGAGATCCGCGATTTCCAGGGCGCGACGGGGATCCTCTCCGTCGTTGACGACCGGATCGTGCGGGAGTACTTCCCGGTCCGGATCGGGAACGGCCGCCTCGTCTCCCTGTCACCCTGAAAGCCGTCGAAGCCATCGGGATCGACGGGATCACCTCCGAGGGCGCGGGGGTGGGTCACCTCCCCGACGGGAGGGTCGTGTTCGTGCATCGGACGGTGCCTGGTGACCGCGTCCGAGTGGAACTGACGAGGAATGGGGAACGGTGGGCGCGCGCGAGGCTCGCCGATCTTGTTGTGCCGGGCCCCGACCGAGTTGCGGCGCCCTGTCCGCATTATGCCCGCTGCGGTGGGTGCACCCTCGAGCACCTTGATTACACGGCCCAGCTCGACGCCAAGGGTCGGATCGTGGCGGACGCCCTCACTCGGATCGGCGGGTTCGGGACCATGCCCCACCTGGAGCTGCGCCCGTCGCCCGCAGAGTGGAAGTATCGGAACCGGGTAACTCTGACCCTTCGTCGGCGGGAGGGCGGCGTCACCGCCGGCTTCCATGCGTTGGAGGATCCGGCGGAGCTCGTGGATGTAGACGAGCGCTGCCTCCTTCCCGAGGAGCCCATTGCTAGGGCGTGGGGCGAGCTCCGGGCCGGTTGGGGGCCAGGGGCGGCGCGCCTTCCGGCCGGTGCCGAGCTGCGCTTGACGCTCCGGGCGAATCACGCCGGAGAGGTCCTCCTTCTGATCCAGGGAGGGCGGGGACGCGGGCAGCCGGAGGCCCTCCTCGAGCGGGTCGGCTCACTCCGCGCGATCTGGAAGGCGTCCGGGCGGCCTGGAGAACGGCCCCGCCTTCTTGCAGGAAGGGAAATGGAGGAGACGTGGCACGGCGTGACGCTCGATCTACTCCCCGGGGCGTTCCTCCAGGGTAACCGGGCGGCCGCGGGGCACCTCCACGACGCCGTGCTCGGCGAGCTCGGGGACGTGCGTGGGAAGCGGGTGCTGGACGCCTATTGTGGGTTTGGGCTTTACGGGCTCATTGCGGCCCGCAAAGGAGCGAGGAGCGTCGGGATCGAATCGGACCCCACCGCCCTCCAGATGGCCCCCTCCCCCCGGGAGAGGGGGTTCACGGTCCTTCCGGGAGCTGTCGAGGATCGGTGCGGTGAGGCTCTGCCCGTGGAGCTGACCGTCTTGAACCCCCCGCGGCGCGGCGTCGAGCCGGGGGTGATGGAAAAGCTCGGCGCGGGCACGGCGGAGCGCATCGTTTACGTGAGCTGCGATCCGGCTACACTCGCGCGAGACGTCCGGCGCCTGGGTGGTGGATTTCGGATGGCTCGGCTCCAGGTCTTCGACCTGTTTCCGCAGACGGCCCGCGTGGAGACCGTCCTGACGCTGGACCGCGAGGGATGATCCCGCCGCCCGCTTGGATCAGTGCTCCAGCGCTCCGCCGCGGACCACCCTCCCCCGTGGACGGAGCACCTTCACGGAGTCTGCGCGAGGGTTAGCTTTCAAGGGCCGGCCCCTGCCCCGGGCCCGAGTAGGAGAAAACGGGCGCCTGGCGCCCCCAACACCCCAACCGATGCCCACGTACGAGTACCGCTGCACCGCGGGCCACGAGTTCGAGATCGTCCAAAAGATGTCGGACGATCCGGTTAGCAGGTGTCCCAAGTGCGGAGCCGCTTCCCGTCGCCTGCTCTCTGCGGGAGCGGGACTCCTCTTCAAGGGAGGGGGCTTCTACATCACGGACTACCGGTCGGACGCATACCGGAAGGCGGCGAAGGCAGATACCTCGGGCGGGGATGCGTTCGCCGCAGGAGAGAAGACCGGCGGAGGAGCCAAGGGCACCACAGGGGACAAGCCTGCCGGAGGAGACAAGGGTGGAGACGCGACCAGCGGGAAGCGTCCATCCAAGTCGAAGCCGGGGAGCGAGACCCCTTCGAAGGCGGCGGGGAGCTCCCCGTCCTCCGGGTCCTCCGGCTAGAGGCCAGGGCATGACCCAGGAGAGGGTCCGGACTCTGGTGGAGGCCGCGCTTCGGGAGCTCGGAATCGAGAGCGCCGAGGTCCACCTCGAGCGCCCGCGGGACCCCGCCCACGGTGATCTGGCTACGAACGTCGCGCTGTCTCTCGCGTCGCGGCTGGGGAAGTCGTCCCGCGCCCTCGCCCAGGAGATCGCCCAGCGCATTCCGACCGGGTCAGGGGGAGTCACCTCCGTCGAGGTCGCGGGTCCTGGGTTCCTGAATTTCCGGATCTCGTCCGTGGCGGTCGGCGAGACGCTCGATCGGATCCTTGAGGAAAACGAGCGGTTCGGCCGCTCCGACGTAGGTCACGGGGAGCCGGTGAACGTGGAGTTCGTCTCCGCGAACCCCACGGGTCTCCTCCACATCGGGCACGGGAGACAGGCTGCGCTTGGGGACGCCATCGCCGCCCTTTTGGAGTGGACGGGGTGGTCTGCCTACCGCGAGTTCTATTACAACGACGCAGGGCGCCAGATCGAGCGCCTCTCCGAAAGCGTCTTCGCCCGCTACCGTGAGCAGTTGGGGCAGGAGGTCGCATTTCCCGAGGACGGTTACCACGGGGAGATCGTGGTCGACATCGCAAAGGAGCTGGTCGCCGCCGATGGGGACCGATGGCTCGCCGCCGACCCGGCAGAGGCGCTCGAGCGCATGCGGCAGCACGCCATCTCCCGTCTACGGCAGGAGCAGGACCTGGACCTCGCGGCGTTCGGAGTTCACTTCGACCGGTACTTCCTCGAGTCGTCGCTCTACGAGGACGGTCGCGTGGACGAGACGGTCACGCGCCTCCGGGCCACTGGCTTGGTCTACGAGAAGGATGGCGCGGTCTGGCTCTCGACAACCTCATTCGGGGACCAGAAGGACCGCGTGATGCTGAAGTCCGACGGGTCGGCCACCTACTTTCTCCCTGACGTGGCCTACCACGTCACGAAGTGGGAGAGGGGCTTCCGTCGTGCCATCAATGTCCAGGGAGCGGACCATCACGGAACGGTCTCACGCGTGCGTGCGGGCCTTCGCGCCCTCGGGCTTGCTGAGGGTTATCCCGAGTATGTCCTCCACCAGATGGTGACCGTCGAGGAGGAGGGAAGGGAGGTCAAGTTCTCGAAGCGGGCGGGCGATTACGTGACCCTCAGGGAGTTGCTGGCGGAGGTCGGCGCTGACGTCACACGGTACTTCTTCCTCATGCGGAAGGCCGATGGGCATCTGGTATTCGACCTCACGCAGGCCCTGGACCAGTCGGACCGCAATCCGGTCTACAAGGTGAAGTACGCGCACGCGCGGATGTGCTCGATCTTCCGGAAGGCAGGGCTCGGCCAGGGAGAGGTGGGCCCCGGGTACGGTGACCCCGGGCTTCTCGTTGAGGACCGGGAGCGGGAGCTCATCCGGCAGCTGGTCGAGTTCCCCGAGGTTGTAGCGAAGGCCGCGCAGCTCCGCGCTCCGCACCCGGTCTGCGAATATCTGGACCGGACTGCCGGAGAGGTGAACTCGTGGTACCATGCTGGGAACCCGACGAGGGACCCTCGTCTTGCCGTGCTGGTGGAGGATCCGGTCCTCCGGCGTGCCAGGTTGATGCTCGCGCAGGGAGCCCGGATCGTGCTCCGGAACGGCCTCCACCTCTTGGGGCTGGACGCTCCGGAGCAAATGCGGCGTAGCTTGGACGAGGAGGAGAGGAGCTAAGCAGGTCGCTGAAGGAGTACGGGGGGTTGCGCGCAGGGGTCTTGCGAGGCTCAGACGAGGAAGGACGACGAATGCGATGCTGAAGCGTCGGGGAGGAGTCATGACGACGTATGAGCCCGCAACCCACCTGCGCCCGGAGGGTTACGGCGGCACGGAGCCATCTCCGGCGTTGGCGCTCCTCGACGTAACGCAGGGCTATGCCATCGTCGCGCCGCCTGGGAGCTGGCCCCGTGGCGCTCGTAACGCGACCCCCCGTACTCCTTCAGCGACCTGCTGATGTCGATTCTCGTTGTGGGAAGCGTGGCGCTGGACACCATCGAGACTCCCTTTGGCCGGGTCGAAGAGGTCGTGGGAGGGTCGGCCGTGCACTTTTCGGCAGCTGCGTCGCTCTTCGCGCCGGTACACCTCGTGGGTGTCGTGGGCCAGGATTACCCGGTCTCCCGTCTCGATATGCTCCGTGAGAGGGGCGTCGACCTGTCAGGGCTCGAGGTGAAGCCCGGGGAGAGTTTCCGCTGGAGTGGCCGATACGGGCATGATCTCTCCACCGCGCACACCCTAGAGACTCGGCTTGGTGTCTTCGCCGATTTCCACCCGCGGATCCCGGCATCGTTCAGGAAGCCTCGGATTCTCTTCCTCGGAAACATCGATCCGGTGCTCCAACTCGAGGTGCTTGACGCCGTGGAGAAGCCCGAGCTTGCCGCTTGCGACACCATGAACTTCTGGATCGCGGGTCGAAGGGATGATCTCCTCCGCCTTCTCAGAAGGGTGGACCTGCTCTTTGTGAACGATGCGGAAATCCGGCAGCTGGCGGGCGAGCCGAACCTGGTCCGAGCCGCCCGGTGGGTGCAGGAGCGGGGACCCACGAGGGTCGTGGTGAAGAAGGGGGAGCACGGGGCCGTGCTCTTCGATCACGATGAAATCTTCTTCGTACCAGGGTATCCGCTGGAGAAGCTGAACGACCCCACCGGTGCGGGCGACGCCTTCGCGGGAGGGGTACTCGGGTGCCTCCACCACGTGGGAGATATTTCGGCGGGGGCGCTTCGGAGCGCTGCCGTCTTTGGCTCGGCTGTGGGATCGTTCAGTGTCGAAGACTTTGGCGCCGCCCGGCTCGAAATCCTTACCCGGGACGAAGTCGCGGGGCGGGTCCGGGAGCTTTGCGGCATGACCCACTTCGAGATCGTCCCATCGTCCAAGGGCGTCGCATGAGCCGGGAGATCGACTACCGGTCCGCGGGCGTAGATCTCGACAGGGGCGAGCGAGAGAAGGCCGGGTTCCGGGGGCTCCTCGAGTCCACTCGGGACGAGCGAACTCTCTCGAAGCTGGGGCTCTTCGGAGGGCTCTACGCGGTGCCCACCGGCGTGCTGGATCCCGTTCTCGTTTCGTCCACGGATGGAGTCGGCACCAAGCTCAAGGTTGCGTTCCTCGCTGGCATCCACGATACCGTCGGGCGGGACATCGTGAACCACTGCGTGAACGACATCCTCGTCCAGGGAGCTCGGCCCCTATTCTTCCTCGATTACCTGGCCATCGGCGTGTTGGCGGAGGGGGTCGTTCACTCGGTCGTTCGGGGCGTGGCGGAGGGGTGCCGCGAAAACGGCTGCGTGCTCCTGGGCGGCGAGACGGCGCAGATGCCGGAATTCTATCCGGCGGGGGAGTACGATCTGGCGGGGTTCGTGGTGGGGATCGTCCCACGTGACCGGATCCTGGATGGGAGTGCGGTACGCGCTGGAGACGTCCTCCTCGGTCTCCCTTCCTCGGGTCTCCATACGAACGGCTATACGCTCGCCAGGAAGATCGTATTCGATGCGAGTGGGCTTGGCGTTGACGACCCGTTCCCTGGGCTCGGGGCCACTGTAGGATCGGCTCTCCTGCGGGTCCACCGCAGCTATCTCCATGTGCTTCTCGGAGAGCTCGAGCGCGGCTCGATCCGTGCTATGGCTCACATCACCGGGGGCGGGCTTCCGGGGAACCTTCCACGCTCGCTTCCCACCGGGCTCGGCGCTGAGATCCGGGCCTCGTCGTGGACCGTCCCGCCGCTCTTCCGGGCCCTTCAGGAGCTCGGCTCGGTCCGCGACGACGAGATGTTCCGCGTGTTCAATATGGGCGTGGGCATGGTGGTTGTGGTTCCGTGTGCGGAGGCGGACTTGGTTCTCGCGCGGCTCCGGGGATCGGGGGAGGACGCGTGGGTCCTGGGGAGCGTCGTCGAGGAGTCGGGTGTCCATTTCATCTGACGTTGGCGGGCCATCCAGACCACGCCTCGGAAGGGTGGCGGTGACCCTCGGCGTGTGGCCGCTCGCCGTCGCCATCGCTCTCACGTCGGTCCTCCCAGGAATGGGCCAGGCCCAATCCGGAGCCGAGCTCCTTTTCGAGGAGTGCTCGGCGGGGGCGGAGCCGGGGCTCGCGGCACGGTGTGCGGATGCGGCGCTGGCCCTCCATGCGCTACAGGGGGGGGTGGGACTCGTGCTCACGGCCGGAGGGGCGCTCCCCGCGAGCCCCAGCACTGCGGGGCGGCGCCTCGCCACGCAGCCGAGGGTCGTACTGGACGGCGGCCTCGCCTGGGCGAGCGTACGGCACCCCGATCTCTCTGTCCCCCTCACCTCGTCCGGTCCGTCCGACCAACGGACGCTGATCTTCGGAGCGAGGGGCACGGCAGTCGTGGGGGTCTTCGAAGGATTCTCGCCCTTTCCCGGCGCGGGAGGGGTATTCTCGCTGGATGCCGTGGGCACGCTTCACCTCCTCAGGGTGGACGGCCTCGACGGTGCAGCTGAGTCGATCATCGGGTGGGGTGGGGGCGGCCGTTTGGGGATCCTTCGCGAGTCGTTTTCTCTTCCGGGGGTCACGCTCTCGGCCATGTACTACCAAACCGGTTCGTTGAACTATGGGACGACTGGCCCATCGGGTGCCCTGATCCGGATGCGGCCCCGGGCGACCTCGATCCGTGCCACCGTCGGGAAGGACCTTCTCGCCGTGGGCATCTCCGCGGGGGCCGGCTGGGACGAGTACAATACCTCGGGGCGGATCGAGGCGCAGTTGCCTCTAACTGTCCCGCCAGGGCCCCAACTATTCGGGGAGGGGGGGGGAGGGCCGGTAGACTCCGTCGTGAGGAGGCACTACGTCTTCGGAGGGGCCAACCTGACCTGGCTCGTGGCGCAGCTTGCGGGCGAGCTTGCCTGGGTCTCCGGAGGCTCCCCGGCTCCCCCACTCGAAGGGAACGGCCCATATCGCCCCGGAGGGATGGAGCTCCAAGGTGCGCTCACTCTCAGAATCACCTACTGATGCGGCCACGAGCTCGGTGGACCGCTTAGGCGTGGGCCGAGCGACGGGTGTGCCGCTCTCCGCCAGGGATCGGAGCTTCCTCGACCGGGCGGTGGCCATCGGGCGGAAGGGATGGGGGAGGGTTCACCCGAACCCTCTCGTCGGGTGCGTCATCGTCCGAGGGGACGAGGTCGTAGGCGAGGGGTGGCACGCCGAGTTCGGGGGTCCACATGCCGAGGTGGTGGCTCTCCGGAGGGCAGGTAAGCGGGTGCGCGGAGCCGAGGTCTTCGTGAGCCTCGAGCCATGCCGGCACGTGGGGAAGACCCCCGCTTGCTCAGGGGCACTCATCCGTGCGGGAGTGCTCCGGGTCGTTTACGGGGCGCGGGATCCGGGCGAGAAATCGGGAGGAGGATCGGAGGAGCTGGAGGCCGCGGGGATCGCGGTCCTAGGGCCCGGGCTGAGCGACCGTGAGGCCCGCTGGGAGAATCCGTTCTTCTTCCACGAGAGGGAGGACCGCCCCTGGGTGGCCCTCAAGCTCGCCATGTCCCTGGACGGGTTCCTGTCCGATCGGGCGGGAGTCCGAACTCCCCTAACGGGGGAAGAGGCGACGACTGAAGTGCACCACCTTCGGGCGGGCTTCGAGGGGATTCTCGTGGGGACGAGGACTGCCCTCGTGGACGACCCGCGGCTTACGGTGAGGGGCCCGGTCGAGCCCAGGATGCGGCCCCGGCGCATCCTCCTCGACGCGAGGGGCCGCATCGGATCGGACGCGAGGGCGCTCTCCTGGGGAAATGGAGAGGGCTGGGTCGTGACCACGGCTGCGTCCCCCGCCGTGTGGAGGGAAGGGATCCAGGAGCGGGGGGGCCGGGTGATCGAGGTTCCAGCGCGTCCGGACGGCCGGGTCGACGTGGACGGAATGCTCCTGCGACTGCGGGAAGAAGGCCTTGCGTCTATTCTCTGCGAGGGGGGAGGGGAGCTCGGCGTGGAGCTCCTCAGACGCGGCGTCGTGGATCGTCTGTATCTCGTGATCGCCCCTCGGCTCCTGGGCGGGAACGGGGTCCCGGCGTTCCCGGTCCCTGCCGCGGGGGCCGCGGGGAAAGAAGCGCCCAGGGGCGTGCCCTGGGACCGATGGCGCCCCGGGGAGGCGCCGCGGCTCCTTGGATCGGACCTCTGGGTAGCCCTCGAGCCGGAGGCGTGATGTTCACGGGGATCGTGGAGACCACTGGGGAGGTGACGGAGGTCGAGGAGGCGGACGCCTTACGGCGGATCCGCGTCCGGGTTCCAGGAAGCTTCCTGGAGGGGGTCGCTCTCGGGGCGTCCATCTCGGTGGACGGGGCCTGTCTAACCGCAGTCGAGGTGGCACCCACTGAGTTCGTGGCGGAGGTGATCGGGACGACCCTCTCCCGGACGATCGCCCCGACCTATCGGACGGGGACGCGGGTGAACCTGGAGAAGTCGGTAAAATTGGGAGAACGGATTGACGGGCATCTCGTTCAGGGACATATAGATGGCATCGGTAATGTCACGAAGGTTAAGAGGGATGGGAGCTTGCACCTGATCGAGGTGGTGGTCCCGCTCGAGGTCCACCGCCTGACGCTGACGCACGGCTCCATCTCCCTGAACGGAGTGAGCCTCACCGTGAACCGGCTCCTGGCGGACGGTGGCGTGGAGGTTGGGATCATTCCCCATACGGGGTCCATTACGAACCTCGGGAAGCTGGAGGTGGGGGACGTCGTGAACGTGGAGGGGGACCTGATCGGAAAGTACGTGGGTACGCTGTTGCGCACGGAACTGGGAAGGGCGGGACCGCGAGAAGGGAGCGAGGAGCTATGACGCAAGACGTGGGCGCCACGCCCTTCGACAAGGTCGAGGACGCTGTCGAGGACATCCGAAACGGTCGGATGATCATCGTGGCGGACGACGAGGACCGTGAGAATGAGGGGGACCTCGTGTGCGCGGCCTCCATGGTGACGGCCGAGCATGTGAACTTCATGACGAAGTTTGGGCGGGGCCTGATCTGCGTGGCCCTCACCCGAGAGAGGGCCGACGAGTTGGACCTGCCGCTCATGATCGAACGGGGGACGGACCCTTACAAGACCGCGTTCACGGTATCCGTGGACGCCCACCAGCGGTTCGGGGTCAGCACGGGGATCAGCTCGCAGGACCGCGCGACGACGATTCACGTCCTATCGGACGACAAGTCCGGTCCGCGGGACCTCCGGCGCCCCGGTCACATCTTCCCGCTCCGGGCGCAGCCCGGGGGAGTCCTTCGCCGCGTGGGTCAGACGGAGGCCTCCGTGGATCTGGCGCGAACCGCGGGGCTCCCGCCCGTAGGGGTGATCTGCGAGATCCTCAACGCTGACGGGACGATGGCCCGGCGCCCGCAGCTGGAGGCGTTTGCCAGCGAGCACGGGCTCCGCTTTATCACCGTGGCCCAGCTCGTGGCGTACCGTCTGGCGAAGGAACGCCTCGTGCGCAGGATCGCGAGCGTGAGCTTTCCAACGCATCGGGGGGATTTTCGGCTGATCGGCTACGAAAGCGTGATCGACGACCGCGAGCACGTGGCCCTCGTGAAAGGAGAGATCGAGGGCGAGGACGACGTCCTTGTGCGCATGCATTCCGAGTGTCTCACAGGAGACGTCTTCGGTTCGCTCCGATGCGACTGTGGGGAGCAGCTCGACGCCGCGATGGAGCGGATCCAGGCGGAGGAGCGCGGAGCGATCGTGTATTTGCGCCAGGAGGGTCGCGGGATGGGGCTCGGCAATAAGCTCCGGGCGTACGAGCTCCAGGACGAGGGGCAGGACACGGTGGAGGCCAACCTGACTCTGGGGTTCAAGCCCGACCTGCGGGATTATGGAATCGGAGCGCAGATCCTGATCGATCTGGGGCTGAGGAAGATCCGCCTCCTGACGAACAACCCGAAGAAGATCGTGGGGCTCGAGGGATATGGGCTCGAGGTCACAGGCAGGGAGCCGCTTCGCGTGCAACCCGGACGCCACAACGAGCAGTACCTCGAAACGAAGCGGCGGAAGCTGGGGCACCTCCCGTGATGACGCGGCGATGAGGGAGGTCTCGGGCACTCCAGACGGCACGGGCCGACGCTTCGCCCTCGTGGCTTCCCGATTCAACCACGTCGTGACCGACGAGCTGGTCGCCGGGGCCGTGGACGCGCTCACCCGCCATGGGGTCGCCTCCGGCGATATCGAGATCATCCGCGTGCCCGGCGCGTGGGAGCTCCCAGCCACATGCCAGCGAGTGGTGGAGCGCGGCGGCGTGGATGGGATCGTCGCCTTGGGATGCGTGATCCGAGGGGAGACGCCCCATTTCGAGTACGTGGCCGGGGAGGCCTCCCGAGGGCTCGGGGCCGTAGCTCGATCGGCGTCCATTCCGGTCGTGTTCGGGGTGCTCACGACGGAGACGCTGGAGCAGGCGATGACGCGCGCGGGGACGGAGCGCAACAACAAGGGATGGGAAGCTGCGCTCGTGGCCCTCGAGATGGCGACCCTCTACCGTGAGCTCTAGCGAGCGCGCTCCCGCCCTGACACGGCAAGAGCGGATCGAGCGGATGCGCGCGCGCTCCTGGGTCCTCCATATCCTCTACCAATGGGAAAGCACGGATTCCCGGCGTTCTCTCGAGCAGGTCATGGAGGACACCCTTCAACGGCGCAGGGTCGCCCACGGTCGAGTTCCGTTCATCCGCCGGCACGTTGAGGCGCTGGCGCGACATATGGTGGAGGTGGATCGAGCGATCGCTGGGGCGATGGAGAACTGGCGGCTCGATCGACTCCCCCGGGTGGATCGGGCGGTGCTACGTTTGTCGGTCGCGGAACTCCTCTTCATGGACGACGTCCCTCCCAAGGTCGGGATCCAGGAAGGCATTCGTCTCGCGGGGCAGTACGGCGGGCATGATTCATCCCGTTTCGTGAACGGCGTCCTCGACGCTGTCCTCCGCACCCTCGGAGCTCCGTCCTGACTGTCGTTGCACGACGTGCCGCGTGGAGAAACCCCTGGCCCATCTCCTGCCCCGACGGGGCCCCCATCAGCCGATGAAGCTCGTTGTCCTGAACTGGTTGGACCGGGAGAACCCGAGTTCGGGCGGGGCCGAGATCCACCTCCACGAGAGCTTCGGGCGCCTCGCCCGTCGAGGGTGGGAGATCACGGTTGTCGTGTCCGGATGGCCCGGGGCCCCGCAGCGCGCCCATCTGGACGGACTCGACGTGCATCGAGTCGGGGGTCGGTACAGCTATGGGGCGTTGGCCGCCCGATACGTCCGTAGGGAGTGGGGGCTGGGGGGCTTCGATCTTCTGGTCGAGGATCTGAACAAGGTCCCTGTCTTCTTCCCGACCTGGTCCCCGTGGCCCGGCGTGCTCCTGGTCCACCACCTTTTCGGCACGACTGCGTTCCGCGAGGCAGCTCTGCCCCTCGCGCTCTCGACATGGCTCCTCGAACGGCCGATCCCGCGAGTCTATCGGGATGTTGATGTCGTCGCGGTCTCGGAGAGCACCAAGGCAGATCTCGTGCGCCGTGGGCTCCGCCGGGAGCGGATCACGGTGATCGAGAACGGTGTGGATCTGGCCAGCTTCTCGCCCCCTCCCGACGGAGGTTGGTTCGACGAACCCACGATCCTGTACCTGGGTCGGCTCAAGCGATACAAGCGTGTGGATCTGATCATCGACGCTGTCGCCGGACTACGGCGGGAGGGGGAGGCTGCTAGGCTCCTCGTTGCCGGGGAGGGGGATCATCGGAATTGGCTCGAGAGCCACGCGCGGAGCTTAGGCCTGGGGGGGGAGGAGGTGCGGTTCCTCGGACGGGTGTCGGAATCGGAGAAGGCCGAGCTTCTAGGCCGCGCCTGGGTGCACGTACTCACCTCTCCCAAGGAGGGATGGGGAATCTCGATTCTGGAGGCCGGAGCCTGCGGCACACCGAGCGTAGCGAGCGATTCTCCGGGCCTCCGGGACTCTGTCTTGCACGACCGGACGGGATTCCTTGTCCCCCACGGCGACGTGGCCGCCTTGGCCGGCCGCCTCAAGCTCCTCCTCCGGGACGTGAACCTCCGGGTGAGGATGGGCCGGGCGGCACGTGAGTTCGCGGGGGGGTTCACCTGGGAGAGGAGCGCGGAGCGGCTCGCTCTCGCGCTCGAAACGGCAGTGGCTTCGGGCTGACCTGGGGAGTACCTTTCCAGTCTCCCAAGCCCGTGGACGCCGTGAGACATGGAGTGACCAGGACGTGGCGGCATCCCTGAGCATTCAGGACCTCATTGAGGCGCGGGGGGAATCCCTTTCCCTCGAGCTCCTCACGCCGGAGGTCTCCCTCAAACGAGATTTCTCCGACTCGGACGTCGCGAACTCCGGCCTCGCCTTGGCCGGTTTCGTAGACCGCTTCCCCGCCGGGCGCATGCAAGTGTTTGGGGAAACGGAGATGCAATACCTCTCCACCCTCCCTCCCGACGTCCAAGCCGAGCGCCTGATCGGCTTTTTCTCCCGAGATATTCCTGCGGCTTTCGTGACGAAGGGGCTCGATGTCCCACCCGTCCTGATTGAGACCGCGAGCTCCCAAGGGGTTCCCCTCTTCCGCTCCGCGCTCTCTACCAAGGACTTCTTCCGCCGCCTCAAGCCCTACCTGGAGGTTGTGCTTGCGCCCTCAACCACCGTCCACGGATCGCTCGCGGACGTGTATGGAGTCGGGCTCCTGTTCATGGGGAAGAGCGGGATCGGAAAGAGCGAGTGCGTCCTGGACCTGATCGAGCGAGGACACCGGCTCGTGGCGGACGACGTGGTCATGGTGTCGCGGCGCGGGAACGACGTGTTGATTGGGCGTGGGCACGATCTCCAGCGGCATCACATGGAGATCCGGGGGATCGGGATCATCGACGTTCGGGCGCTGTTTGGCATCCGAGCGATCCGCCAGCAAAAGCGCATCGAGGTCGTCGTCCAGCTGGAGGAATGGGATGACAAGCGAGCCTACGATCGTACCGGGCTGGATGTGGGAGAGATGGAGATCCTCGGAGTCGCGACCACGATCGTCTCAATTCCTTTGAATCCGGGGAAGAACGTCACCGTGCTGTCCGAGGTGATCGCGATGAACCACCTCCTCAAGTATGCGGGGGTGGACTCGGCTGCCGAGTTTGATCGTCGGCTGCGAACGGAGATGGCCCAGGTGGAGGAATACCTCGAGGAGGACTATGAATGAGGTGCCCCGGAACGTCCGGGGGATTGTGGTCACCCACGGATCGATGTGCTTCGGCATGGTGGACGCCGTTCGGAGCATCGCAGGACCACCCGCGGACGCCCTGATCCCGATCTCGAACGAAGGGAAGGGGCCTGAGGAGCTGCTCCATTTGGTGTCCGAGCTGACGGGCGAGGGACCGAGCGTCATCTTCACGGACCTCCACACCGGAAGTTGTGCGCTCGCCGCGCGCCTTGCATGTCGGGATCCGGAGGGCAGAAGGGTCGTCTTCGGCACCAACCTCGCCATGCTCCTTGATTTCGTTTTCCATCGGCACCTCCCACTGGACGAGTTGGTGGAGAGGGTCGTCAATCTGGGCAGGGCGGCGGTCCGCGCGTTCGAGTCTGGGGAGGAGCGGGTTGGGAATCGTCCTGTTTCGGGTGGATGAGCGGCTGGTCCACGGGCAGGTGACCCTGGGGTGGGGAAGCCAGCTTCGACCGGCAGCCTACTGGGTCGTGGATGACGACCTGGCCAGAACCGATTGGGAGGGAGACCTCTACCGTCTGGGCGTGCCCGCGGATGCCCAGTCCGACTTCTTCACGGTAGGGGACGGGCGGGAACGGCTCCCCGGTTGGCTGGCCTCGCCGTCGCGGTACGTCGTCTTGACCCGCGACCTCGATCACATGCTGCGGCTCGCGCGGGGCGGGCTCCTCGCCGGGAAGGCCGTGAACCTGGGGGGCATCCATCACCGGCCCGGGCGAGCCGAGGTGCTTCCGTACCTCTTCCTCGACGGCGAGGATCGGGATCGCGTCCGTGAGCTCCAGCGCGAGGGTGTCGCCGTCTGGGCGCAGGACCTTCCCGGGGCACCGGAAGTGCGGGGACCGGCGCTTGTCGATGCCTGAGTTCCCCGATGCTTGAGCCCGTCGTTGTCGGCGCGCTCCTCCTCCTGGGCGCGTGGGTGGCCCTCGACGGAACGAGCTTCGCGCAGGTCATGGTCTCACGTCCGCTCGTGTCAGGGACGTTGGCGGGATGGATCCT
Organism: Gemmatimonadota bacterium; assembly: GCA_009692105.1. Lineage (GTDB taxonomy): Bacteria > Gemmatimonadota > Gemmatimonadetes > Longimicrobiales > Gaopeijiaceae > SHZS01. The sequence continues at coordinate 23,471 of SHZS01000011.1, forward strand.
CGGCGACGCTGGGCTCGGGCTTCTCGTGGGTGGTCTCCTGGAGGCGGCTCATCTGGGTGCGGTTCCCGCGGGCGGAGCCCGGATTGCCGAGCCCGGTCCCGCTGCGATCCCGGCCGTGGTGGCCGCGATCAGCCTGGGCGGAGCGGTTGGGGTCGCCGCTGGGGTCGCTCAAGGGGCACTCTGGAGCGTCCTGGGTGGAGCCTCGATGGTCTGGCAGCGGCGCCTGAACGGCGTTGTCCTCGGCCCTCTAGAAGAGCTTGGGGGGAGTGAACGCTCCCTGTCGCGTCGTCACTTGGCGTGCGTAGCCCTAGATGCGCTCCGAGGAACTTTGCTCGTAGCCACGGGCATCGTCGTTGCAGTGATGCTTCCGGCCTCGCTCGAGCAGAGCTGGGGCTTCGACGGACGGTCGACTCCCGGGATCCTCGCCTTGCCCGGAGCGTTCGCGGGGGGCGCGCTCCTCCGGCGTTGGTCGACGGTGTTTCGAGGGACGCGCCGCGGGGCAGCTCTTTTCGCTGGTGGGCTCTTCGCGGGGTGGCTCCTCACGTCGGCGATGGGATGAGCGACCGCAGCCTGAAGTGGCAGCTCGTCCTCCGGTCCCTCCTCATTCAAGGGTCGTGGAACTACCGGACGCTGCTCGGAGCGGGGGTCGGCTGGGCGCTCCTCCCCGTGCTGCGAAAGCGGAGGGGAGCCGAGCCGCCGTCGGCGTGGATCGCCCGCCAGACGGCTCATTTCAATGCCCATCCTTACCTCACGCCGCTCGCCTTAGGCGCGCTGGCCAGAGCGGAGACGGGGGGCGCGGAGCCGGAGCGGGTCCAACGGTTTCGGGACGCGCTGCGCGGCCCGCTCGGAAGTCTCGGCGATGGTTTCGTCTGGGGATCGTGGAGGCCGCTATGCATCCTCACGGCGCTTCTGGCGGGTGTGTTGGGGGCTCCGCCCTCGGCCGTGGTGATCGGCTTCATTGTGGTGTACAACGTCGCGCACCTCGCCATCCGCGGGTGGGGAGTCGGGCTCGGGCTCGAGATGGGCTTCACGGTTGCCGAGGGGATCCGTCGCATGGACCTGCCGGGGTGGGCGGAACGCACCGCAAAGATGGGGGTCCTGATCCTCGGGGTCGCCTCGGGAGTCGCACTTGGGCTCGGTTTGGGGTTCTCCCCGCCGAGGATTCTCTTCCTCGGGGCTGCGTCGGCGTCCTTCGTGATAGGATTTCTCGGAGGAGAGTCGCTTCAGCGGTGGGGACCGATCCTCCTGCTCGGCATCGTGTTGACTGCATTTGCCGCCGGGGCCGGACCTTGGCTTGTGGCCCCGGAGTGAGCCGCGATGCCGTTCCAGGCGGCGGATGGGGGCGCGGACGCCGATGGGGGCGTAGGCATGGGTGAGCCCATCGTAGAGGAGCGGACCGCGCAGATCAGGAACCGGCTCGGCCTCCACGCCCGTCCCGCTGCCGCGCTCGTGAAGATCGCGACGACCTTTCAGAGCGAGATCACGTTGTCGAAGGACGGTCTTACCGTGAACGGGAAGAGCATCATGGGAGTCCTCATGCTGGCCGCCGAGCAGGGAAGCCAGCTCGTGATCCAGGCGGTCGGAGTGGATGCGACCGAGGCCGCGAATGCCCTGGTGGCGCTCGTGGACCGGGGATTCAAGGAGAGCTGACGGTGGGCCGGATCTGCGAGGGGCTCCCCATTTCGGAGGGGATCGCCATCGGACCGGTTCTCCAGGTTCGGTGGGGGGTCCCCGAGGTCCCGCACGAGACCGTTCCCGAGTCGAGAGTGGACGAGGAAGTAGAGCGTTTCCACGCCGCCAGGGCCTGGGCCGCGGAGCGCCTCGAGGGGGTTCGAGATCGGACGGCCAAGCGCCTCGGCGCAATGGAAGCGCGGATCTTCGATCCCCAGCTCCTCATGCTGGATGACGTGGAGGTCGTCGAGGGAACGGTCCGGTACATCCGGGAGAACCATCTGACGGCTCCCCGGGCGTTTGAATGGAGGATGCTCGAGCTCCAGGCGCGCTGGATGCGCACCTCGAACCCCATGGTACTGGACCGCCTGAACGACCTCGAGGACCTGCTCGTCCGGGTCCTGCACCGGCTCCTCGATCTCCCCGAGCCCGGAGATCTGACGGGAGACGGAGCGGGAGCCATCGTGGTTGCGAGGAACCTCACCCCCTCCCTAACCGTCCAGATGGATCACTCGCGGGTTCTCGGGATCGCGACCGACCTCGGGACGCGCACGTCGCACTGGGCGATCCTCGCCCGATCGATGGACATCCCGGCCGTGGGAGGGCTGGTGGACATCTCCCGTCGCATCGTCGGGAACGAGGATGCGATCGTGGACGGACGAGTCGGACGGGTGATCCTCGATCCGAGTGAGAGGGAGCGAGCTGTCTTTGTCGAGCGGAAGGTCAGGATCCGCGCCTGGGAGGACGGGCTCCCGGAATTAGCTCGTCTGGACCCGGTCACACTAGACGGCCAACCGATTGCTTTGCGGGCGAACCTCGACCTCCCGGGCGAGGCCGTGAGGGCCAGGGACCACGGCGCGGAGGGCGTTGGGCTCTTCCGCACTGAATTCCTCGTCGTGGGGCGGAGCTCCATGCCCGAGGAGGAGGAGCAGTACGAGAGCTATCGGCAGGTCCTGGCGGTGTTCCCGCGGCAACCGGTGTTCATCCGGACCTACGACCTCGGGGGCGACAAATTCCCGATGTTTCTACACATGCCGGCGGAGGAGAATCCGTTCCTGGGATGGAGAGCGATCCGCGTTTGCCTGGACAACCTCGATCTCTTCCGACCTCAGCTGCGAGCCGTGCTCAGGGCCACGGCCCACGGTGACGTCCGGATCCTCCTCCCCCTCGTGAACGACGTCGAGGAGGTCGTGAGGGTCCGGGAGCTCCTCGCCGAAGAGGAGGAGCACCTGAGACGCGAGGGACAGCCCTTCTCTCCCGGGTACAAGCTCGGCTGCCTGGTCGAGACGCCGGCGGCGGCGCTGCACGCGGTCGAGCTCGCCCGACACTGTGATTTCTTCTCGCTCGGAACGAACGACCTGGTTCAGTATACCCTGGCAGTGGATCGCACGAATGCTCGGCTGGCACACCTCTACAACGCGTTCCACCCGGCCGTCATCCGGCAGCTACACCTGGTGTCCCGCGTTGGGCGCGCGGCAGGGATAGAGGTGAGCGCCTGTGGGGAGATGGCGTCGGACCCCCTGGGCACCTTTCTCCTCCTGGGGCTGGGCATCACCGCGCTCTCGGTCTCCTGGCCGTCCCTTCCGGAGGTGAAGAAGGTGATCCGGAGCGTGCGGATAGAGGACGCCCGAGCGGCGGCCCGAAAGGCCCTGGCAGCTCCGACGCCACGCGACGTGATACGTGCCCTAGCCAATGGCATCGGTGAGGCTGTAGATCTCTCCGGCTTCTCGGGTCGCTGGAGCCAGTCCCTAACATGAACCCCACGATGCCCATGCCAACCGGAACCTCGCGTCTGCACGACCCTCAGTCCGCCATCTCGAATGGAGACTCGGAGAAACTTCGCCTGTTCTCCTCCGAGTCGGTGTGCGAGGGGCATCCGGACAAGGTCGCTGACCAGATCTCGGATGCCGTGCTTGATCGGATCATGGCCACGGACCCCGATGGACGGGTTGCCTGCGAGACCTTGGTGACAACGGGGCTCGCCCTCGTTGCTGGTGAGATCACTACGACCGCGTCGCTCAATATTCCCGAGATCGTGCGCGATACGATCGTGGGGATCGGATACGACAGCGTCGCGTATGGGATCGACGGCAGAAGCTGCGCGGTGCTGGTCGCGATCGACCGGCAGTCACTCGACATCTCGCAGGGGGTGGATACGGGCGGGGCGGGAGACCAGGGCATGATGTTCGGCTTCGCCACGGACGAGACCGAAGAGCTCCTGCCCGCGCCTATTGTCTTCGCCCATCGGCTGACACGCGCGCTCGCGGCAGCGCGCCGGAGTGGGGCGATCGCGTGGCTCCGGCCCGACGGGAAGTCGCAGGTTACTGTCGCCTACGATGGCGACCGCCCGGCGCAGGTGACGGCTGTTGTGCTGAGTGCGCAGCACGATCCAGACGTGTTGATCGAAGAGATCCGGGAGACGCTTCTCGAGGAGGTCATCGTCCCCGCTCTTCCTCCAGAGCTTTTCGACCCGTCCAGTGCCGCGATACATGTGAACCCCACGGGGCGCTTCGTGACCGGGGGACCCCAGGGCGACGTCGGGCTCACGGGGCGGAAGATAATCGTGGACACATACGGCGGGATGGGGCGCCACGGAGGCGGTGCGTTCTCCGGGAAAGACCCGACGAAGGTGGACCGCTCCGCGGCCTACGCTGCGCGCTGGGCGGCAAAGCACGTAGTGGCTGCGGGCCTCGCCCGCCGTTGCGAGATCCAGCTCGCGTACGCCATCGGGGTCGCGGAGCCGGTCTCGGTCTGGGTGGACACCTTCGGGACGGGAACCGTCCCGGACGACCACCTCTCCCGTGCCCTCGGGTCCGTCTTCGACTTCCGTCCAGCCACCATCATCCTGGACCTGGGGCTACGGAACCCGATCTTCGGTCCCACCGCGGTGTACGGCCACTTTGGGAGAGTTCCCGAAGCGGCGAGGTGGGAAGGACGGGAGATCCACCTCTTTCCATGGGAGCGCACAGACCGGGTATCGGACCTACTCGCCGCTGTGGAGGGGGCCGGTTGAGTCGGGAACCCGCTCTGGAGGAAGGGGTTCGAAGTGAGCGCGCGGTACGGTGGCCGTTGGATCGCGCCGGTCGCCCCCTCCCGGTGGGCATGTGCTTCGACGGAGCGGGGGCTGGATGAGGAAGAAGCGTGCTGGTTGAGGTCAAGGTACAGAGCCTGGGACTCGACAGGGCATCGAACACGCCGGTCCTCATCCTGCGCGAGCTTCGCGGTGACCGGATTCTTCCCATTTGGATCGGTCCCGGCGAAGCCGTCGCGATCGCCATGCAACTAGCCCAGATGAAGTTCTCCCGCCCGCTCACCCACGATCTCATTGTCTCCGTTGTGTCCGGGATGGGAGGAAACCTGAATCGGGTCGTGATCACGAAGGTTGCTGAATCGACGTACTTCGCCGAGCTGGTGATCCACAGGACGAGCGACACGATCAGAGTGGATGCGAGACCCTCCGACTCGATCGCTTTAGCCCTTCGGACGGATGCTCGGATTTTCGCGGACGATGAGCTGCTCGAGCTCGCATCCATCGAGGTCGCCGATGACGAAGTCCATCTCGCGCAGGAGGGCGGCGGGCATCCAGGGACCGCGTTCGCCGATGCGGAGGAGCTGGAGGAGTACCTCCGCCGGCTGAATCCGGAGGACTTCGGCCGCTTCTCTCCGTAGGGAAGCTCCGCATCATGCCCGTGCAGAGGCCCTCCTCCTCGGCCTTGTCCATCCGACTTGCCCTGGCATGTGCCTTCCTCGTGCCCTCAGTGGCGCAAGGACAAGAAGAGATCCGGGCGGTCATGTCCGGCCAGCTCCTCGTGTCCGGGGTGCCCGCTGATTCGGGCACCGTCGTGCTGCATCGCGTGGGTGCCGAGGAGCAGCGCGAGATCGACTCCACCTCTGTCACGCGGGACGGCCTATTCTCCTTTCGGCTTCCCAGCCTTCCGGTCCCGGGCACCGACGCCTACTTCATCACCACCCGGTACGACGGGATCCTCTACTACCGAGCCCCGATCGGGGCCCCCGCTCAGCTCGACTCCTTGCAAGTGCTCGAGGCGTTCCCGACGGAGCCCGCGCCGGAAGCGGGCATATCGTTTCCGATTTCCCTTCGCCAGGTCACACTGGAGGAGGGGCCGCGGGGATGGCTGGTCACGGACGCGTTCATCCTGACGAACAACGCCAAGGTCACCTACGTCCCTGCCGGGGACACGGCCGCCGTGTGGCAGTATCCGCTTCCACAGGGTGCCCTTGGCGCCCGGATCGTGCAGGGGGAAGTGTTGCCGGGGGCCGGACCGGTGAGATTCGAGGGTGGAAGGATCGTTGCGGCGAATCCTATCTGGCCGGGCCCCAATTTCTATCTGGTCCAATATGATGTGGAATCGCTCGATCTCGACCTACAGATGCCTGGCGAGGTGGCGCTCGCGCTCTTGTTCTTGCAAGAGAGCGGGCCAGCCATCCGGGTGGAGGGGATGAGCCCAATCGCCCCGGAGGGGCCCGAGGGAGACTCCTACCTCCGGTGGGTCGCCGAGGGAATTCAGGACCAGGTTGTACGCGTTCGTGTGGGGGAGGAGCCTGGATCTCGGGCCGTAGCTTGGCTCTCGATCGTGCTGGCTATGCTCCTGGTAGGCGCGGGTGTGTGGGGCGTGACGAGTAGCCGGATGCCCTCCCGCGGCGGACCGGTGCCCGCCCTCGCAGGAGGGTTGAGGAGGTGGGCGGAACCGGAGCGGCGCCTCCGAAAGGACATCCTCGTCGAGGTCGCCCGCCTGGACGAGGATTACGCCCAGGCCGGGGAGCCGGACAGTGAGGCTCGATCTCGCCACCTGCGCCGGAGGGCTGAGCTCTTGGATGAGCTTGCGGGTCTGGGAAGCGCCTGAGGGGCGTGGCCTTCGCCGAACGGGTGCCGCCGGCTCGCCCACGAGCAGAGGGCTCTTGCCCGCGATTGCCCACCCGATGAGCCTCGTCACTTCCTCCGCGATCCTCCTGCGGTCCCACCCATACTCGGATTCCTCGAGGATCCTTCGGTTCTTCACCCGCGAGCGGGGGATCGTGTCACTCGTGGGAAAGGGGGTCCGGACCCGGACCTCGAAGGGAGAGGCGGCGCTGGAGACCTTTGCGGAAGGGGTGCTCACCTTCTCGCACCGCTCGGACCGGGACCTCCATACCCTGAGGGACTTCGAGCGAACGAGTGGCTCGCTCGCGCTCGGGACCGAGCTCCCCCGGTTCCTGGGCGCTTCCCTCCTTGCCGAGCTCCTCCTGGCCCACGCCCTGGAGGAAGGGGATCCGCCTCTTTACGACTGGATCCGCGTGGTCTTGGAACGCCTCGGGGCCGCCTCCACGGCCGAGGTGCCGGGGTGGATCCTCGCTGGGGCGTGGCGGGCCCTCGGGCACCTGGGCTTCTCTCCGGACCTAGCCCGCTGCATCGGTTGTGGCCGCGATTTGGACTGGGGCGCCGTAGACGGGACCAACGCGACCGTCTTCTACCGGCTGGACGCCGTTGCCGGGGGGATTCGGTGCCCGGACTGCTCGAGTGGGAGCGGGCTCCCCAAGATCGGCCCGCGGGCTCACCTGGACCTTCTCCGCCTCCTCGGAGGCGACGTTCCCGCCCCGCTGCGGGGGCTTCGAGGGCACCTTCGCTTCCTCGAAGCCTTTTGCACGCATCACCTGGCTCCTCGGCGCCCCTTCCGGTCCTTCGGGATGCTCCTTCCCCTATTGGGGGCCGTGGGCTGGTCCGAGGATACCGAGTAGATGCGTCTTGGCCGCCCTGTGGAAAGTCCCTAAATAGCCAACTGTCCCCTTGTGGTCGCGGTATGGATCCAGTCAACAAGGAGCGCGATTCCTTTTTCGCTACGGAAAAGAGGAATGTGCGGATGGTTGGATGGTGCACGTGTTGGTCGTCGTGCTCGTCCTGATCTCTGCCCCGTTCCTTCCTGAGGGGCTCACCGCCCAGCAGGCGGGTGCGGTTGCCGGGGCGCCAGAGGCCTCGGACCTGGGGTTCCAGCTCGGGAGCAACTACCCCAATCCGTTCAATCCCGACACGCGGATCCCGTTCGACCTCTCCGAGAGCGCTTTCGTGGAAGGGCGTCCGGTGAATGTCACCATCCGGATCTACGACATTCTCCGGCAGTATGTGGCTTCACCCACGGCCCTGAGCCACCCGGCGGGAGACGGGACACCGGTGATCGAGCTGGAGTACACGGCTCCAGGTCGGTACGAGGCGTATTGGGACGGGCGGAATCGCTCGGGCCTATTCGTCCGTTTTGGCGTTTATATCCTCGAGCTTACCGTGAACGGGCGATCCCAGAACCGCCGCATCTTCGCGGGAGGCTGATCTCGGCACACGCCGATTCGGCTCCTTCCCTCCCCGCGCCACGATGCTTCGCCATCTACGACTCACCACGTCCCTAGGACGCCCTCTCTTCCAGAAGCTTGAGGAACTCGGCGGGCTCGGTGAGATGGGAGAGGCGTTTAGGAATGGCGGGATCCTTCGCGAACTGGGCGATCTTTCCGAGAACCGGAAGGTATTGGTTCGAGACCTCGGGAGGGGGGGCCACGATCAGGAAGAAGTGATGGACGGGCTCACCATCGACGGAGTCGAAGGCCATGCCGTCCCTCTTTCTTCCGTACGCCAGGCGCAGCGTATTCACCACGAGCGAGCGACAATGGGGGATGGCGATGCCATGTCCGATGCCGGTCGACCCGAGGTTCTCGCGCCGCTTTAGGGTCTTGTAGAGGTTGGCTGCGGACTTCTCGTCCAGCCCGAGGAGCCTGATCAACTCCCCCAGGACCTCGTCCTTGGAGGACGAGGCGAGCGTGAGCTTGACCGACGAGAGGGCGAAGAAGTCCCTGAGTTTCATCCGATCGCTTCCAAGGCGATGCCCTTGCAGGACCTGCGCCTTCGGTGGCAGGGAAGAACGGCCTCGAACCCTACTGGAACGCCCGATCCGTGTCAAAGCCATATCGGGGAAGGGGCGCGCCCAACCCGACTGGCTTCTCCAGCTCTCCCACGCGAGGTAGCTTCTTCACATGACAAGCGATGTGCTCGTGCTCCTCGGCGGAGGGTACACCCCCCTCTATCTCGCCCCGCAGGCAGGGGTGAGCGAGTCCCCGTTCCGGCGCCTCTGTCGTCGGTTCGGCGCGGACGTGGTAGTGAGCGAGTTTGTGAGCGCGGACGGCATCTGCCGGGGGAACGAGCGGTCGCTCGGGTATCTCCGGTTCGCGGAGGAAGAGCGTCCCATCGGCGTTCAGATCTTCGGGTCGGACCCCGCGATGATGGCCGATGCCGCCGCCTACGTCCACGAGGCCTTCGGACCCGATTTCATCGACATCAACTTTGGATGTCCTGTGAAGAAGGTGGTTAAGCGCAACGGCGGCTCCGGATGCTTGAAGGATCTGGACCTCGTGGCGCGGATCATCCGGAGCGTCGCTGACGCCACGACGATGCCAACGACCGTCAAGATCCGGAGCGGGTTCGACGAATCGAGCCGGGATCCGGCGCGCATCGGGCAGGTGTGCGAGGATGCGGGGGCGAGAGCCATCACACTACACCCCCGGACTCGTGCGGACATGTATTCGGGAGTGGCGCGGTGGGACGAGATCCGTGCCCTGAAGCAGGCAGTCCGGATTCCAGTCATCGGAAACGGCGATATCCGGAAGGGAGAAGACGCTGCTCGAATGAGGGAAGCGACAGGGTGCGACGGGATCATGGTCGCGCGAGGGTCCCACGGGGATCCGTGGATCTTCACTCAGGCGAGGGCCGCTCTCGACGGGAAGGAGGTACCTCCGGATCCGGGCGTCGAGGAGCGCTTCCGCATCTGCCTCGAGCACGCAGAGAATGCGGTTGCCTTCGGCGGAGATCCGGAGAAGGCCGCGCGAGAGTTCCGTAAGCACTTGGGCTGGTACACGAAGGGACTCCGTGGGGGGAAGGGGTTGCGGCAGAAGCTTTTCGAGGTGACGTCGATCGCACAGATGCGGGAGCTGCTCGGCCAGTATCTGGAGCGGGAGGCAGCTGCGGAATCGGAGGTGTGGGAACCCCTGGCCGCGCAGGCCGTACTATGTTGAGTTCAGGGTATGGTGCCAGGGTTGTACTGGGGGCGTCACGGTTTCGACGTGTTCAGTGAGGTCAAAGTCGCGTGCCGAGGTCCCGGGGCCTCGTAAACCTCTCGGGGAATTCATAACTGCCAACAACAACCTGGCAATGGCTGCGTAAGGTTCTGCCTTACTTGTAGCCCGTCGCTGGAGTAGCTCGCCCGAAGCGCCTCCAAACGACGTCGCAAATTCGGGCTGGTCCCTCGATGGCGCCGCTTCGTCGGGGACGAGAACATACCGGCGGCTAGCCCAGGCAGGCCGCACCCCGGCCTCGTCTGATCGCGAATCCAACAGGGTGATACGCACGTAGACGCTTTGACGGATCGGTTCGCGGACGCGGGTTCGACTCCCGCCGCCTCCACTGAAGCAGGGAATTCGAACCGCCGTCCGGGGCCTCCCCGGGCGGCGGTTTGAGCAGGACCTTCACATCGATACCCCGCGGGAGAACTAGAATGCGTCTTCAGAATCTTGCGAATGCGGCAACGTTGTTGCTCGTCGTGACGGCCCCTGCAAACGCGCAGATCAATGCAGGCAGCCAGGTGGCCCAGGGAGGCCTGCCCTTCAACGTGACGGAGGTGGCGACCTTCAGTCTGCCCTGGCGCATCGCTTTCCTGGCCGACGGACGCATGCTGGTCACCGAGAAGGTCGGACCGATTTGGCTGGTCACGCCGCAGGGCCAGAAGACCTCGGTCGCCAACGTTCCGGAGGTCGTCTATGGCGGTCAGGGCGGCATGCTCGGTATCTACTTGTCGCCCAACTACGCCACGGACCAGAGCGTCTATCTCACCTATTCGGAGCCCCATGAGGGCGGATCGAGCCTGGCGCTGGCCCGCGCGCGCCTTGCCCTCGGCAACGGCACGGCCGGCCTGGAAGGGCTGCAAGTGATCTGGCGCGACGCGGCGGGCGGGCTTGGCGGCCAGTTCGGCGGAGCGGTGGCCTTTTCCCCCGACAATCAGTACCTCTTCCTGGCGGTAGGCGATCGTCAGCGCATGACCCCGGCCCAGGATACCAACTCGCCCCTGGGCAAGATCCTGCGCCTGACCTTGGACGGCAGGCCGGCGCCCGGGAATCCCAATGCCGGCCGGACCGGCGCCGCGAGCCTTCCGATCACCGATCCACCGCGCGACACCGAAGCGGCCACCACCCAGGCGGTGGTGCGGACCTACACCTTCGCCGGTCCGAATCTGACGCCGTCCGAGACTTGGAGCTCCGGTCACCGCACGCCTTATGGCCTGGCCTTCGGTCCCGATGGCCGCCTCTGGGAGGTAGAACATGGGCCGCGCGGCGGCGACGAACTGAACCTGGTGGAGCCGGGCCGGAACTATGGCTGGCCAGCGGTCTCCTATTCCACCAATTACAACGGCGTGGCGATCCCCAGCCCCGACACGCGCCCGGACCTGGCCAAGCCGGTGATCTACTGGACACCCGTCATCGCCCCTGGAAGCCTGATGTTCTACGAGGGGGGCATGTTCCCGCGGTGGCAGGGCTCGGCCTTCGCCACCGGAATGGCCAGCAACTCCCTCACACGCATCGTTTTTGATGGCCAGGGCGGTGCGGAGCCGGTCGAGCGATGGGGCATGGGCTTCAGGGTCCGCGACGCTGCGGTGGCGCCGGACGGCGCGATCTGGATGGTCCAGGACGCCAATCCCGGCCGCCTCTATCGCGCGACGCCGAAATAGGTTGGAACGCGGACATCCCAGCGGATTCGGGCAGGGGAGGCGGGACTCCGGGGGGGGACACGCCCGTGGCCTGGTATCCCCCCCCGAGGTAGCTTCACTCCCATGAGGATTCCCGGGCTCCGAGGGGCCTACCACGGCCTGGCAAGGCCCCTCCTTGCCGCTTCGTCGGGGACGATAACATACCGGCGGCTAGCCCTGGCAGGCCGCACCCCGGCCTCGTCTGATTCCGAATCCAACAGGGTGACACGCACGTAGACGCTTTGACGGATCGGTTCGCGGACGCGGGTTCGAGCCGAGCGGAACGACTTTGGTGATTGGAGAAGAAGAGGCTCCCTTCCCGCGAGACCACCGAGGATGGGGCGGAGCCCCACCGGAGGTGACTCCCGCCGCCTTCACTGAAGCAAGGAACTCAAAACGCCGTCCGGGCCCTCGTGCTCCGGCGGCGTCTTGACAAGAGCCGGGCAATCGCTTGCTTCCGCTCGCATCTACGAGCTGCTCTGCTTCTCTGCCCCGCGCTGCGGGGGCGAGATTCACGCCCCCCTAAGCTCGATTCCGTTGGCGCCGTCCTCAAGGAAGGTCGGGCCGAAGTCCCCGAAACACCGACCCGGGACCCGCTTTCTGCCAGACAGAACAGACCGATCTAAAGATAAAGACACTTGCGCTATCATTATGAGGTTAATCAATTCAAGAATGAAGCGTGTAGGAGGTCGACCTCGTTTAACTCAGAGGGGGTGAATCATGTCCTTCCCTCGGTCTATCAGGGCGGCAGCCGGGCTGTCGTGGGTCACGTTCGTCGCGGTAGCCGTCGCGCATGTGCAGCCTGCACAGGCGCAAGGAACGATCGCGGGAACGGTAAGGAGCCTGGATACCGGAGATCCGATCGGCGCGGTCCAGATTTCGGTCCTGGGGTCGCAGCTTGGGTCCCTCGGCGCGACGGACGGTTCGTTTAGCGTTCTGAACGTGCCGGCAGGGACTCACACGATCACGGCGCAGCGGCTCGGGTTCCAAATACTTCGGCAGGACAATGTGGTGGTGACCTCTGGAGGCACGGTCACGCTGCAGCTGCAGATGAGGCCTGCGGTTCTGGCGCTGCAGGAGATCGTGGCGACAGGGCTGGTGGACCCGGTGCAGGGGGTACGCTCCCCGATCTCGGTGGCCCACATCAGCCGCGAAAACATGCCGGTGGTCGTGGCGGGAGGCGCGCTGCAGAACCTGCAGGGCCGGGTGGCCGGCCTCTCCATGTCGCGGGCCAGCGGCCGGCCCGGTGAAGACGTAACGATCCTGCTCCGGACGCCGACCACGACGAGAATCTCGGCGGACGGGTCGCCTTCGGCCGGCCCCCTCGTCGTGGTGGACGGGGTGATCCTGGGGGGCAGCACGGTCAACATCGAGTCGATGGACATCGAGAGCGTCGAGGTGGTGCGCGGGGCTGCGGGCGCATCGATGTACGGATCCAGGGCCGCGGCGGGCGTGATCTCGATCACGACAAAGCGGGGCCAGGGTCTCGGCCTGGGCCAGACGCAGTTCACGGCGACGAGCGAGATCGGGATCAGCCAGATCAGCCGGAGGCTCGACCTGCCCACCCATCATCATTACTTGATGGACGCGGCGCAGACCACGTACGTAAACGCGGCTGGCACCCCGGTCAGCCGAGCCCAGCGGACCTCCCTGCCATGGCAGTTCCAGGACAATGCGTACCCGGGCCCCCTCTATGACAACCTGGCCGCAGTCTACCAACCGGGAGGCTTCCAGTCGCATAACTTCTCGGTGGCGCAGAATACGGCCAGCACGAACTTCCAGCTGAGCATCAGTCAGTACACGGAGCGCGGGGCCCTGAAGGGGAACAACGGGTACGAGAGGGGCTCCTTCCGAATGAACCTCGATCATCGCTTCCTGGACGGCATGAGTCTCAGCACTAGCATGTTTCACAGCCGGGACCTCCGGGACAACGTGATTGTGACCTACAACCAAATCCTCAGCGTTCCGCCGGACCAAGACATGAAGCAGAAGGACGAGGACCCGCTTAGCGAAACGTACGGTCAGTACATCCGGATCGTGGACCCCGAGCAGCCGTACGAGAACCCTCTGTGGATACAGGACAGCCAGGAGGGAAACGAGCGACGGATCCGCACTCTGGCCGGGACGAACTTCCAGTGGACGCCCGCTGGCGTTTCGTGGCTCTCTTTCATGGGGAACGTCAGCTACGACCGGCAGGACGGGAAGACCAGGGCCTACATTCCCAAGGGGACGCCGAACTCGCTGACCGCGTCCACCGAGTCGGACGGCTCGATGAGCGTGGGGAGCACTGCAACGGACACGTTCAACTCGGAAGTGCAGATGTCGCTCCGGCATAACTTCGACCTCTTCGGCGGGGCGGTGAACGCCAGGACGACGGTCCGTGCGCTCTGGGAATCGGCTCAAGACGATCGCCACACGTCGACGGCCACTAACTTCTTCGTGGAGTCCGTGCCGCGTATCGACCTGGGACAGATCCGTGACGCCACATCCTTGCGAGAGGAAACCAAGGCGGTGGGATACCTCTGGGACACGGCCTTGGACTACGAGGGGAAGTACATCACTAGCGTTCTCGCGCGACGAGATGGAAGCTCCGTGTTCGGTCCCGACAACCGGTGGCACAATTACTACCGGACGGCGTTCGCGTGGCGGGTGGCCGAGGAGCCCTGGTTCAAT
>SHZS01000012.1 GCA_009692105.1 Gemmatimonadota bacterium
CCCGCGAATGCCCGCCGCTACCTCGATCGGATCGAAGAAGTCACGGGCGCCCCCGTGGAGATGGTGTCCGTGGGGACACAGCGGAGCCAGATCATCCACGTGGCGTGAGCGCCTGATCTGCTTCACTTCTCGAGGGTGCCCCGTTAGCTTAAAAAGCTCTATTTCCACCATGAAACGGCGGCCACGTGCCGGTATTCCGGATAAGGGGACGCCGCGAAGGGATGCCAGGGTCGCACCATGTTCGATGAGCTGAGCGGGAAGCTCGACTTCGTCCTGGCTCAGTTCCGGGCGCGGGGGCTGCTCACGGAGGCGATGGTCCGGGATGGCCTCCGTGAGGTGCGGCGCGTCCTCCTCGAGGCGGATGTGAACTTCGCGGTGACGCGTTCGTTCCTCGACCGCGTCCAGGAGAGGGCGCTGGGGGAGGCGGTTCTCAAGTCGGTTTCCCCCGGGCAGCAGGTCGTGAAGATCGTCCACGACGAGCTCGCTGCTCTCCTGGGAGACGAGGCGCCGACGATCCGCTGGGCGTCGAGACCACCCACGGTCGTCCTCGTGGTCGGGCTCCAGGGGTCGGGGAAGACGACGACGGCGGGAAAGTTGGCTCGACGGTTCCAGCGGGAGGGCCGGGAGCCGATGCTCGCTGCGTGCGACCTGTATCGACCTGCCGCGGTCGAGCAGCTGCGGACGCTGGCCGAGCGCGTCGGCGTGGACTTCCACGGGGGTGACCCCGGGGGGGACCCGGTGAAGGTCGCCGTGGAGGCGTACCGGATTGCGCAGGACCGGAAGAAGGCAGTGCTTGTCGTGGACACGGCCGGGCGTCTCCAGGTGGACGAGCCGATGATGGAGGAGCTGCGGAGGATCCGCGCGGAGCTGTCGCCGTCGGAGATCCTCCTCGTGGCGGACGCGATGACAGGGCAGGAGGCGGTCCGGATCGCCGAGGGCTTCGACAAGGCTCTCGACCTGACCGGGATCATCCTCACGAAGATGGATGGGGATGCGCGGGGGGGCGCGGCGCTGTCCATCCGCGGGGTGGTCGGGAAGCCGATCAAGTTCATTGGGACGGGAGAAGGGCTGGACGACCTGGACCCTGCGGACCCGCGTCGGCTCGCGGATCGGATCCTCCAGCGGGGTGATGTGGTCGGGCTCGTGGAACGAGCGCAGCGTGCCTTCGACGTCGAGGAGACGAAGAAGCTGGAGGGAAAGGTTCTCGGGAGCGGAAGGTTCACACTCGAGGACTTCTTGACCGCGATCAGCCAAGTGCGGAAGATGGGTCCGTTCGGCGATCTCATGAAGATGATCCCGGGTGTGGCGCGTCTCGCGCCGAAGACGGAGCTGGACCCGAAGCGGATCAAGCATGTCGAGGCGATCATCCTCTCCATGACTCCCGATGAGAGGCGGCGGCCCGAGATTCTGAACGGGTCCCGGCGTGCCCGGATCGCGAAGGGGAGCGGGCGATCGGTTGCAGAGGTGAACCGCCTGCTCAAGCAGTTCAAGGAGATGAAGAAGATGATGAGGCAGATGAAGGGGATGCAGGGCATTCAGGGAATGCGCGGGATGTCGGGGCTCCTGCCCCACTGACCTACACGAGCTGAGGGAAGGGAGCCATGGCCGTTCGAATCCGCCTCCGGCGCATGGGCCGGAAGAAGCTGCCGCACTACAGGGTTGTCGTCACGGATAGGGCCGCGCCGAGGGAGGGGCGGTTCGTGGAGACGGTGGGCCACTACAAGCCCCTCATGAATCCGGCGCGTCTCGTGCTCGATCTGGAGCGCGTGGACTATTGGATTGGGCAGGGAGCCGTTCCCTCCGACACCGTGAGCTCGCTGATCCATAAGGCCCGGAAGGGCGGGGACGACATCGTCGCCCTCGGGGAGGTGAGTGTGGAGGAAGAGAAGGCCAAGAAGGTGGGAGCCCTGGCCGCGAAGCGGAAGGCGCACGCCGAGAAGCCGGTAGCGGCGCCTGCGGCGGCCAAGGCCGCGAAGTCCGATGTCGCCACGGAGTCCGATGCGGAGGGGGGGTCCGGGGAGGCCTCCTAACAAGACGATGCCTTCCCCCGCTGGCGATCCTGCCTTCATCGTGGTGGGGCATGTCAGCAAGCCGCACGGAACGAAGGGGGAAGCGTACATCTGGCCTCTCACGGACCACGCGGAGACCACCTTCCTCCCGGGCGTCCAGCTCTGGTTCTCCGACCCGGACGGGGTCTCTCCCGACCCTGGATTTCCCCAGGCTCGCATCAGAGAAGTCCGAGCCTATCGAAAGGGATTCTTGGTGTGCTTCGAGGGGGTCGAGTCCCGCGTGGGGGTCGACGCCATTCGGGATCGCTACCTGCTCCGTCCCTTCGAGGAGACCGAGCCCCCCGAGAAAGATGAGCTCTTCTATCATCAGCTCCTCGGGATGTCCGTGGTGACCCAGGACGGAGTCGAGCTGGGGACGATCCACGAAGTGTACGATCTCCGTCCCGCTCCCATGATCGACGTCCGGGGCCAGGGCCGTGAGCGGCTCATCCCATTCACCCGGGAGATCGTGGTCGACTGGGATCTCACGAAGCGTAGGTTGGTGATCGATCCTCCTCCCGGGCTACTCGATCTCTGAGTCGTCCCCTGCCGGACCGACTGTAGGTGCGAATCCACATTGTCTCGATCTTTCCCGAGTACTTCCGGGAGCCCCTCTCGACGAGCATCCTCGGGCGCGCGAGCGCCGCGGGGGTAGTCGAGTATCGGGTACTGGACCTTCGCGACTTCACGCACGATCGGCACCGCACGGTGGACGACGTCCCGTATGGGGGCGGGGCCGGGATGGTGATGAAGCCGGAGCCCTTCTTCGAGGCCGTGGTGGATATCGAGCCGCGCGGACCGGTCGTTCTCCTCTCGTCCCGGGGAAGGGTGTTTCGACACGACGATGCCGTGCGGTTCTCGATCGCCCCCGATCTGACCCTCCTCTGCGGACATTACAAGGACGTGGACCAGCGGGTGGCGGAGCACCTCGCGACCGAGGAGCTCTCGATCGGAGACTTCGTCTTGTCCGGAGGAGAGGCCGCCGCGCTCGTGGTTACGGACGCGGTCGTGCGGCTCCTCCCCGGAGTCCTCGGTGATCACGCGTCTGCCTCCTCCGACTCCTTCTACGAGGAGCCGCTCCTCAGCGCTCCCTCGTGGACCCGTCCCCCGGAATACCGGGGGCATGAGGTCCCGGAGATTCTCCGCGGTGGAGATCACCAGCGGATCGCGGAGTTCCGGAAGGGGCTCGCGGAGGAGATCACCCGGCGGAACCGGCCCGACCTCTGGGAGCGATCCAAGGGCGAGCGCGAGGACTGAGCCGCGCCCTTCACCGCCGTCCACCCCCGGGTTATAATTCGTGTCTTCACTGACCGCAGTTGCGGCTACTTAGGACGACGGAGGCGACATGGCCGACCTTCTAAGGGAACTCCAGAAGGAACATCAGAGGGCAGAGACTCCCGAGTTTGCCCCGGGTGACACCGTGCGCGTCCTCTATAGGGTCCGCGAGGGAGACAAGGAGCGGATCCAGGCCTTCGAGGGTGTCTGTCTGGGACGCCGCGGGGGTGGAATGGGCGAATCGTTCACCGTCCGAAAGGTCTCCGCGGGGATCGGCGTCGAGCGGGTCTTCCCCCTCCACTCTCCCTTCGTGAAGGGGATCGAGGTGGTCCGCAAAGGCCGCGTTCGGCGCGCGAAGCTCTATTACCTCCGCGGACTTCGCGGAAGAAAAGCCCGGATCCAGGAAAAGCGAGACGCCTGAGCCCGCGGGTCGACCGTGGGCAAGCTGTCATCGGACCGCGGGGAGCCCACCTACGATCTCCTCGCCTACGAGCGCCAGATCTGGGGCCGTGGGGTCACGTGGCTGGCCGGAGTGGACGAAGTGGGGAGGGGTCCATTGGCGGGCCCGGTTGTCGCGGCCGCCGTCGTCTTGCCTCCGGGATGCCAGGTCGAGGGAGCCGCGGACTCGAAGACCCTTCCGGCCGCCACCCGCGAGCAGCTCTATCACACCATCCTTGCCGCCTCGGTGGCCGTCGGCGTCGGGGCTGCCTCCGTTCACGAGATCGATCGCCTCAATATCCTTAGAGCGACCTCCCGTGCGATGGATCGGGCCGTGACAGCACTCAGGCGGACCCCGGAGAACATCGTGGTGGAGCACATCGTGGTGGATGGGTTGCCGATCCGAGGCGTGGATTGGGTCCATGAGGCCGTGGTTGGAGGGGACTCCCTCGTCCACTCGATCGCATGTGCGTCCATCGTGGCCAAGGTCCTCCGGGACCGCCTCATGTGCCTGCTCGCCCGCCGCTACCCCGCCTACGGATGGGATAAGAACATGGGGTACGGTACGCCGGAACACCTGAGGGCCCTGGACGAGTTCGGGCTCTCCCCCCACCACCGCGTCACCTTCCGGGAGCAGCTGGACCTTGGCCTCGCGATTCAGGGATAGGGCCCCGGGCGCCATGGCGGCGTATTTTGTCGGAATCGCGGACGTGTGGGAAGAAAGAAACGCGCCCCAGGAGGAGTGTCCTGGGGCGCGCGCTTCACCGGACGAGGCGGTAGCTCAGTTGGTAGAGCAACGGACTTTTAATCCGTAGGTCCTGGGTTCGATCCCCAGCCGCCTCACTGAGCCAACAGTCTACTGGCGTTCCGCTGGCCACCCCGTAGAAAGCGGCTTCGACGCGTCCGCAGTGATCTGCAGCGTCGCGCAGTGGTGATACGAATACCCGCCTGGATTGTTGAAAGCGTGCTCGGCCATGAACTGTATGACCTGCAGGGTGCACTTCTCGCAGTTGATGTTCGGGAGCGGTATGTCCGCTTCAAAGACCGGCGGCGTGGCTGGCCTTGTGTCATGCACGAACAAGCCATCGGCGAGCACAGGAATCTGCGGCGGGTTCTGAATTGGAGCCGACAGCGACCATGGTCCCCTTTCGCTGTCTCTCGTTACGGCTACCGGGTCGGGCGGCAACTCGTTGGGCGAGTTCACCGCCAACGCCACGCGGTAGTGCCCCGGGTGGTAGACGGTTTCCTGAAGCCTGAGATGCAGCATCTGGCCGCCCACGGCTTGGTTGACGACGTAGCTCGGCGTGCCCCAATCGACGTTGTTACCACCGCAGGGGCCTGCTTTCTGCGGGTCCCCGCGGTCGTTTTCGACGAGCCACGAGGTGGGTTCGAAGAGCTTGAAATGGTCGGGGGCAGCCAGGTGGGCGGAGGCACCCGGTGCGGCTACCGCTAGCCCGGCGATCAGGAGGGGAAATCGAACAGGGTATCTCATCGAAATACGCCTCATGAAAGGGAATGGCTTCGGTGCAAAGGCTTGCGTAACATTATTGCCTCGACGGCGGTGGTTCAATAGCCGCCGCGAAGGGGACTGGATATGAGTTGCATGCCTTACCAGCCTTGACGAATGGAACCTCATGCGATGAGGAAAGCGGCGTGGTGGATCGCACCCGCTCTTGGTCTAGGTGCAATGGTGGCACCGGTTCTCGTATGGCCGCCGGCCAACCCGTATCCTGCTCCTCTGTTTCCCTTGTTGCGCAACGCTCAGGAGTACCTGGGCCTGGCGCAGCTGGCCTTGTTCCTTGTGCCAGTGTTGGTGCTGTACATCAACCGGTTCCAGATCGAGCCTGAAGAGCGCGCGTTGTCCGCGCTCTTCGGTCCAGAGTACGCGGCATACAAGGGAAGGGTTCGCCGGTGGCTGTGAGCGCCCCTCGCCGTTGCAGTCGACCGCTGTGATCTGGCTCCTTCTGCTGGCGGGTCCAGCGCTCTTCCTCGTCGCGATCGTGGGCGCGTCCCTCGCCCTGAGTCTGAGAGGCGTGGACGCGCCTCAGATTGCCGAGCGTGTCCCGCTCTTCATGCCGCAGATTCTACTGGGCGTTCTTCTCGGCCTGGGCCTTCTCATCGTCGTCGCGCTTCCGGTCGATGCCATTTGGGTCCTGCCCAGCTCGACGAAAGCCACGACGGATGTGGTGATTGGTGTGCTGACGGGAGGTCTCCTCGGTGTGTCCTATATCTTGTGGCTTGGTCCGGCCCTGGAACGGCTACAGCGCACGGTCGGTGACTACGTTCCTGCCGGATCCGTACTTCCGACGGTCTCGCGTAGCATCGGGCTCTTCTTCATCGCAAACGTCATACTGGCACCGTTGGTGGAGGAGACGCTCTACCGTGGTTATGCGATTCCACTTCTCACCACGCATTCCGGTGCTGCGTGGGCCGTGGGTATCACCTGTCTGCTCTTTGGTCTCCTGCATTGGCCCGGAGGCATCTGGTACATGTTGCTCACCGGTGTGGTGGCTGGAGGCGCATTTGCCGCCCTGTTCTTATGGCGCGATGCGATATTGGCGCCCTTTGCGGCACATATGACATTGAACCTCACCGAGTTCATCCATGCGTGGCGCACGGAACGTGTCGCCTGACCCTCGCTACCCTCCCTGGCGATCCGCACTGGAAATACATAGTAGTACAATGTATCGTGCTGCAATGTATGCTGGACGCCATGGAGTTCGGGGGCGCGCGTCCTCCTGAACGCCGCGCTCGGCGACGAGTTGCGGTCACACGCTCGTGTTCGCCCCCGACGGAGAGTCCGCCATCGTGACGTACAATCGGATGCGTCCCGATCTCGTCATCACCGACCTCGTGATGCCCAAGATGGACGGGCTGCGTTTGATTGCCGAGTTAATGGCGATGAATGCGTCGGTCAGGATCATTGCGGTCTCCGGTAAGGGACCCGAGCAGCTCGAGCGAGCGAAGGCCGCCGGTGCTCTCGTGGCCCTCGCCAAGCCGTTTCGCCGGGACGCCGCTGGTAGCCGCGATCGAGAAAGCCCTCGAGGAGCCGGAGCCCGTGGACTGGGTAGGTTAGGTGCTGGACCAGCCCCCAGCCCCTGGCCAAATGTCGTAGCATGAGGGCGTGGCCCGTCCTCTGCGCCGTAGGCCTAGCTTGCGTGCTGGTAGCGTGCGGCGGTGACGCTTCCGATTCGGGTGGGCGGGCGGACTCCACCGCCGCGGTCGTCGAGAATCCCAACGCTCCCGGTGTTCACCAGGTGGGTCCGAACCAGTACGAAGTCGTCATTCAGGTTTCCGAGGGCTCGTACTTGCCGTCGGAGATCCACGTGCCGGTAGGGGCGGAGATCACGTTCCGGGTTCGATCGACGGACATTCCCCATGGCTTCCTCATCGACGGAGCCGGGGTGAAGCTGAGCCCGGTGCCCGAGGAATACCGCGAGGCGACCCACGTCTTCGACCGCGTGGGCGTATACAACTTCCATTGCGATGAGTACTGCGGCGGAAGTCACGAACTGATGAAGGGTCGTATTATCGCAGAGTAGACCCGCACGACCCACCCTGCTCGTGCTAGAGACCTACCGTGATCGGGGAAGGCTCCGCCTGGGGAATGGGGACGAAGCGCACCACCGCGTTCGCGATGCCACGGGCGGATAGATCCTGATTATCCACGATCACCGCGCGATCCCCGGGGTTCGTGAGAAATCCCGTCTCGATGATCACCGCCACGGTCATGGGGTCGATCGCGTGGTCGAAGCGGCGCGAGTTGAATGCGTAGTAGTTCTGCATACGTCGCGTGACATTCGTCCGGCGCCGAAGGCTCGTAGCCTCCGCATACGAGTCCGCTAGGACCTCTACGAACTGGGCGGCGCGCCGGGTCACATCCCGCCGGGGGGCGCCGATCGTGAATCCCGATACGGACGAGGCGTTGTTCCCGTCTGCGTGGATGGCAATGAAGAGGTCCGCCGTGTACTGCGGGGGGACCGTCGCAGGAAGGATCTCCACCACGTACCCCTGCTCCTCGAGGAGCCTGGCGGTGCGCTGGGCGATCTCGAGCGTTACCTCCCACTCGGACTTCCCTCCGCCCGTCGTGCCGTTGTATTGGAGCCTGCGGAGCTCGGCAGGGGCCTCCGACGACAGCCAGTGGCCGGCCTGCAAGGCAATCAGCGGTGCGGTTCGCCCGTCATCGGGAGCGGTGCGGAAGGAAGCGGGAAGGAGCCCCGGCGCTACCGGGGTCGGGGATACCAGTATCGCGGAGGCGTCGGTTGCCGATGGACTCGGAGCCGGGCCTGCGGAGTGCGGTAGGAGATCCCAGGCAGACGCCGAGAGTCCGGGGCCGGGTTCGGCGTTTCGGGCGTCAGGGGCGAACGAAACGGAAACCGCGATGGCGGGGACGAGCAGTCCCAACCCCACGGCAGGTCTCCAGGATGCGTTTCGCGACAGTCCCATGGAATTGACTCCTAGGATGTACCACCTGCCGCCTCCCTTCGCCTCTCTCACCAATCGGACGGACCAGCCCGTCCGATCCCGACAGAGGGTACGCCGACGCCTTTCGATCTGTCAACCAGTTTGTGGTGTCGGGAAGCCGCCGGAATGAATCTTAAGGGACGCTGATGACCCGGATGCCGGCTGAGTAGCCGGCCTGAGAGATTGGCGCGCCACTTTGGGGTGCCGGTCCCAACTCCTCGAGGGTGATCCGGTAACCGGCGGTCACGTGGGAGCGGGGGTCGAGCGAGGTGTGGAGTTCGACCGCGCTCCCCTCGCCCTCCCCGGCGGCGACCCGAAGATGTACCGTAGCGTCCCCCTCCCAAACGCAGACTACGTTGGTTGGACAACGCGAGTCGGAGGTCACCCCCTCGAAGCGGATGCGGAGTGGCCCTCCGGCGATCTGAACGATCTGGCCTAGTCGTAGGGTGACGAGGGAATCGACGGGCGCGGTGAGAATGACGGACTCGGCCGGAGAGGCGCCGGCGCACCCGGTGAGCGCGAGTGTGAGCAGAGTCCGAGCGATCACGCGCATGTGCGGATCCGAAGAATGCGTGAATCTGGTTTCCGTGGCGGGAACGGGCTGCTCCCCGTAGGGGAATGGCTCATCGGTCCCATCCTTGAAACGATCGAAGCGGTGCGAAGCTGACGTTCCCTCTCCCTTGTGTACACCGGGAGTATATGCGAGATGTGAAGGGCCGCACCTGCCCCCTCCTTTTTTGCGGACCCGACCGGCATGTCCGATCCCGCCATCCTTCTAATGCGCGCCATCGAGCGCTTCGACCAAACGAACGCCGCCGATCCCCGGACCACGCTCATCGGTGACCGGGAAGCGCCCACTGAGCTTGCATACGCGCGGCGGATGACGAGGGTCTTGGATCGCTTCGAGCCAGGGGCCTCGGATGCGCTTCGCTTGGCCGTACGGGCCCAGCACATCGCGCGCTGGAATATCCCCCGCTCGGACTTCCCTCTGGGGAGGGCAGGCTACCGAAGTTGGCGGACGCGGCTCATGGACTACCACGCCGAGCTCGCGGGTCGCATTCTGCAGGAGGTCGGGTATCGCGAAGTGATGGTGGAACGGGTGGGTCAGCTCCTGAGGAAGCGCGGGCTGAAGCGGGATCCGGAGGCCCAGACGCTGGAGGATGTCGCCTGCCTGGTCTTTCTCGAGCACCACCTCGAGGAATTCACCGCGGAGCACGACGACGATAAGGTCGTGGACATCCTTCGAAAGACGTGGGCGAAGATGAGCGCGCGGGGTCGGAGCGCGGCGCTCGAACTCGAACTCGGTCCGAGGGGGAGCGCCATTCTGGGCAGGGCGCTGGCCGGATAGATGGCATTTCGGAACCGGGAGGGGGACGTTGGCGAATCGGCGTGAAGCGGGAGGACGAAGGCCCTGGTGGCGGCCCTCCCGGGCCTTCTGGCTCGTGTCCACCGCTCTCGCCACGGGGTTCTGTCTAGTCTGGTTCGCCCTGATTCCGTGGCCGTTTGGGCTCGCCACTCGGAACCCGGAGTGGACCTCCATCATGGAGCAGCGAGTCAGCGAGGCGGAAGCGGCGGGCGAGCCGCTCACGCTCCATAAGGAGTGGGTCCCGCTCGAGCAGATCTCGCCCAATCTGATCCGCGCCGTGATCGTGGCCGAGGACCACCGCTTCCGGGAGCACAGCGGGGTGGATTGGCAGGCGGTGGCGGAGGAGGTGCGATGGGACGGAGGGGAGACCTTCAGTTGGTTGAGCGGGCGAGATCTCGCTTCACTGGCGCGCGCGCTCACCTACGCATGGCAGAACCGCGCCGATGTCCGCGGGCGAAGCACGATCACCCAACAGCTTGCCAAGAACCTCTACTTCGGCATCGATCGTTCGTTTCTCCGGAAAGGGCTGGAGTTTGTGGTAGCGCGCCGGCTCGAGCGGAAGCTCACCAAGGACCGGATCCTCGAGCTGTACTTGAACGTCGCCGAGTGGGGGCCGGGAATCTTCGGCGCCGAGGCCGCATCTCAAGCCTACTTCGGGGTGGCCGCGCGTGAACTGACGCTCGGGCAGTCCGCGGCTCTCGCGGGGACCCTCCCTCAGCCTCTGACCTCGAACCCGTCGCAGACCCCTTCGCAGATGCGCCGGCGACAAACCCTGATCCTCGATCGCGTGGCGCCCGTGCCAGAAGCACCGCCGATACCCGAGGTGCTCCCCCCCGAGATTTCCAAGGATCTTCTATTCCCATGAATGTCGAAGACGCTGTTCGAGCCCGCCGCTCGGTGAAGAGCTTCACTGGACGGCCCGTCTCACGGGAGGCCATCGAGTTTCTCCTGGAGCTGGCGACTCTGGCCCCCAACCATCGGATGACGGAGCCTTGGGGGTTCGTCGTCCTGGGACCGGAGGCGCGCCGGGCATACGGGCAGCTCCGAGGGGAGGCCAAGGCCAAATCCGCCTCAGTGGAAGACCGGAGTGCGGCGGACGCGATAGTTGCCAAGGTGGTGGCGGAGTTCGAGGCAGTGCCGCTGATCGTAGTCTTCACCCAGCGCCGCGACGCTCGTCCGGACGTCGAGGAAGAGGACCATGCGACGGTATCCATGGGGATCCAGAGTTTCCTGCTGGGAGCCTTGAGCCTCGGACTCGGCACCCATGTGAAAACGGTGATGGATCCCGATCTCCCGGCCACCCGTGCCGCTCTCGGCTTGGCAGGGGACGAGAAGGTGGTGGCGCTGGTCCACGTGGGAGAGCCCGCGGAGGTCCGCCCTTCGAAGCCCCGAACGCCGGCGTCTGCTCGGACCCGGTGGCTTCCGTAAGACGCGCCCCTAAGACCTGCGTTTAGGGAAGCAGGAAATACATCGGGAGGTGACCGCTCAGCTTTGCCCATCGGACGAGCTCGGCCACGACGAAGATGAGAGGGATCGCCATGCTCTCCCGGAGAGCGAAGTCAAGCCGCCATGTCTCGAACGAAAGGGTTCCGCCCGAGTGGGGTCGCGCCAGCCGCGGCAGGAGACGCGGGACGCGCTCCCGGTATCGGGCGTACTCCGCTCCGAACAGCCTCTCCAGCTCGGCCTCCTCCCCCCGGATCGCGGGCCAGTGGGTCGTGAAGAAGACGAGTTTGAAGAGCGCGGCGAGGGCGACGGATCCGAAGGCCAGCCCCGTGCCCACGAACCCGAGCAGGCTGAAGAAATAGAGAGGGTTCCGGACGAGGGAGTAGGGTCCCTCCGTCACGAGCACGTCGTTCTTCTTTCCGGCCACATGGGCGCTGGCCCAAATACGGCCCCCTGCGGCGGCGAGGATAAGGACGAGGCCCGCGGACCTGATAAGGGCCTCCAGGAGGGATCCGTTCCCATAGGGGGAGCCGGTCGTGAGGGCCAGCAAGACCGGTGGAAGGAGCAGAAGCCGGGTCAAGACGAGGCGGAGGTTCATAGGGGCCGGATCTCGGGCTAGTTATAGCTTCCGCAGGAACGAGCTCAAGCGATGGATCGCCTCTTCCAGGTTCTCTCTCGAGCTCGCGAACGAAATCCGCGCGTATCCCTGCCCTTGCTTCCCGAACGAGGTGCCGGCCAGGAGAGACACTCCGGCCTCGTGCAGAGCGCGTCGTTCGAACTCCTCGCTCGTGAGCCCCGTCCCGGTGATGTTGGGGAAGGCATAGAAGGCGCCGCGGGGGGAAACGCAGGAGATCCCCGGGAGGCCGTTCAGCCCCGCAACGAGGAGATCCCGCCGAGCACGAAACTCCGCGACCATGGCGCGAACGGAGTCCTGCGAGCCTGTGAGCGCGGCGATCGTTGCGCGCTGGCTGAACGCCGCGGTACAGGAGACGCTGTTCGTCACGAGGCGGACCACCGCATCTACCAGCGGCGCCGGGAATACTCCGTACCCGACCCGCCACCCGGTCATCGCGTAGCTCTTCGAGAGCCCGTCCAGCACCACCGTGCGCTCCGGCATTCCGGGGAAACGGGTGATGGACGTGTGCGATCCGTCGAAGTGGAAATCCTTGTAGATCTCGTCGCTCAGGACGACGGCGTCAGCCTCGACTGAAAGCGCGGCGACCAGCTCGAGCGTGTCGTCCGGGATCACACTGCCGCATGGGTTGTTCGGCGAGTTCAGGATGACGAGCCGGGTGCGCGCCGTGATGAGCCGCCGGAGCTCGTCCGGGTCGGGGTTGAACCCCAGCTCCTCTCGGAGACGCATCGCCACGGGTGTGGCCCCCGCGAAGCGGATCATGGACTCGTAGATGGGAAAGCCCGGATCCGGGTAGACGACCTCGTCGCCCTCTTCGCACAGCGCGAGGATCGTGAAAAACATGACCGGCTTGGCGCCGGGCGTGACGATGACGCGGGTCGGTGGGATCGGATATCCGAGCCTTCGCTCCATGTCGGCCGCGATCGAGGCGCGCACCTCGGCGAGACCGGCCGCCGGGGTGTAATGAGTGAATCCCTGGTCGAGGGCGGCCTTCCCGCTCTCCACGATGTGCTCGGGTGTGTCGAAATCGGGCTCTCCGATCCCAAGGAAGACGATCGAGCGCCCCTCGGCTACGAGCGCTCGTGCTCGCGCCAGTGCCTCGAACGCGGTCTCGGTGCCGAGCCGCCCCATCCGGGAGGCGAGCCTGAATCCGGTCACGGTCGACTGGATCAGGCGAGCGCCTGCGGGCCCCGCGAGATCACGAGCGGACCGCTCCGCACGATGGAGAGGAGCCGGACACCCTCGGGGAGGGCGCCGAGGAGGGCGTCCACCTGTTTCTCGGTCCCCGTGACCTCGATGGTAAAGTGAGACAGGTGGTCGTCCAGGACCTCGGCTCCGTAATTCTCGACGAGACTGCGAAAGGCGCCAGCTGCGTTGGGGGGCACGGCGAACTTGAGGAGTCCCAGCTCGCGTGCGATGTGGTCGGTCGAAGTCCGGTCCGCGACCGCGACCACGTCGATCAGCTTCGCGAGCTGCTTGCTCACCTGGCCGATC
Source organism: Gemmatimonadota bacterium (assembly GCA_009692105.1). GTDB lineage: Bacteria > Gemmatimonadota > Gemmatimonadetes > Longimicrobiales > Gaopeijiaceae > SHZS01. The sequence goes on from SHZS01000012.1 coordinate 13,163, forward strand.
ATGTCCTCCGTGCCGATCGTCACGAGTGTGAGACGTGAGACCGTCTCGTCGTCCGTGGGAGCGACGCTCAAGGACTCGATGTTGAATCCACGACTCGCGAACATCGAGGCCACACGGGAAAGGGCCCCACTTTCGTTCTGGATCAGGATCGAAAGGATGTGTCGCATGGAGTCTGAGATAGTCGCCTGACGGCGGGGCCATCGCAACGTCGGGCGAGTCGCCGAAGGCCCCCCACCCGGGTTAACTTTCATCCGTTCAGCATTCTGAGACCCCGAGGACCCCAGACGAGGCATCGGGAAATGTCCGGCCCCGCGACCATGGCCGCTCGGCAGCGCCACCCTCTCTCCGGCACCCGCATGACGGGAGCGGAGATGATCGTGCAGGTGATCGCCGACGAGGGTGTCGAGGTGATGTTCGGGTATTCGGGTGGCGCGATTCTCCCCACGTACGACGCGGTTTTCCGCTACAACGCGGAACACGAGCGGGGGAGGGGAGGGATCCGCCTCGTCGTGCCGGCCAACGAACAGGGGGCCGGCTTCATGGCCGCAGGGTATGCCAGGGCTTCGGGGAAGGTCGGGGTCGCGATGGTGACGTCCGGCCCCGGGGCTACGAACACCGTGACTCCGGTCCGCGATTGTCTGGCCGACTCGATCCCCATCGTCGTGATCACGGGCCAGGTCCCGACCGCCGCCGTGGGAACGGATGCGTTCCAGGAAGCACCGGTCTCGGCGATCATGGGCGCGGGCGTGGCCAAACACGTCTTCCTGGTCACGAACCCCACTCGGCTCGAGGAGACGGTCCGCACCGCTTTCGAGATAGCCAGGACCGGCCGACCCGGTCCGGTGGTGGTGGACGTTCCGAAGGACGTGCAGAACTGGGAGGGCGTGTTCCGGGGTGAGGGGGTGCTCCCCATCCCGGGATACCGCCGACGCCTGAATACTGTGGAAGCGAGGGCTCTCGCGGACGCGGAGTGCGACGAGTTTTTCGACTTCCTCGAGAACAGCCGGCGGCCGCTGATCTACGCGGGCGGCGGGGTGATCAACGCGGGGGCGTCGAACGCGCTCGGCGAGTTCGCGCGCTCGTTTCGCATTCCCGTGGTCACGACGCTCATGGGGATCGGCTCCTTCGACACCACCGATCCGCTGTCGCTCCGGATGCTCGGGATGCACGGAGCGGCGTTCGCAAACTACTCTGTGGACGACTGCGACTTTCTCATCGCTGCCGGATCGCGCTTCGATGACCGGGTGGCCGGCGTCCCCGCGCGGTTCGCGAAGAACGCGCAACGGATCGCTCACTTCGACGTGGACCCGTCCGAGATCGACAAGGTCAAGAGGGTGGACTGGCACTTCATCGGGAATCTCACTCGGGCCCTCGAGCGCCTCACCGAGTATGGGCGCAAACGTGGCTTCCAGGGCGACTTCGACCGATGGCTCGATGAGGTGTCGGGGCTCAAATCCACGTATGGCTTCAACTACGATCGGGCGAGCCCTCTCATCCAACCGCAGCACGTGATCGAGACCATCAATCGGATCACTCGGGGAGAGGCCATCATCACCACGGGGGTCGGGCAGCACCAGATGTGGGCGGCCCAGTACTTCGACTTCAGGTTACCCCGCCTCTGGCTCACGTCGGGGAGCATGGGGACGATGGGGTTCGGGCTCCCCGCAGCTGTCGGTGCACAGTGCGCCCGCCCGGATCGGACCGTCATCGACGTGGACGGTGACGCGAGCATCCGTATGAATATCGGAGAGCTCGAGACCGTCACCACCTACGACCTTCCCGTGAAGGTCCTGGTCATGAACAACTTTGGGGACGGGATGGTGAAGCAGTGGCAGAAGCTCTTCTTCAAGGGACGGCTGTCCGCGAGCGACAAGTCTCTCCACAAGAAGGACTTCGTGAAAGCAGCGGAGGCCGACGGATTCCCTTGGGCTCGTAGGCTGGAGCGGAAGGAGGATGTCGAGAGGCTCTGCCGAGAGTTCGTCGGATTCGACGGACCTGCCTTTCTCGAGGTCCTCATCGACCCGGATGCCGGTGTGTATCCGATGGTCGGCCCCGGCCAGGCCTACGACGGCATGATCACGGGGGACTTCATTCCCGACCGGTACGCGGGGGGTGCCGAGCCGGCTCCGCCGGACGAGTCGGAGATGTTCTGACGGGGGAACCCCCATGTCCCTCGAAGTGCTTCTGGCGTTGCCGTCCTTGCGGCGGCATGCGCGGTGCTGGCCACGGGCCTCCTGCGCATGGATGTGGTCGCCCTGCTGGTCGTTGGACTTGAGGATCCACGGAAGAACCCTCCACCTCCGTCCCTACGCAAAGCTCCTGAACGCTCTGGACCGCCGCGACGCCCTCTTCTACTATTTCGACCGCTGGCGGGAGGGGGGGATGAGACCGATCGCCACGCGCCCCTTCCTCCCACTGGCAGGCGTGGAATGGCGTTTCTGACCTCGCTTACTGCAAGCTCCGGTGAGGTACTGATCGTGGGAGGGTTCGAGCTCGCGATTCTAGCTGTCTTCTCGTTCCTGCTCTTCCTCCGCGTGGTCGTGTTGGTCGTGTTCGCCTTCGCGGTGATCCGTCGGGTTCGATCTTGCCCCGTGTGCTTCCTTCCGACGGTCCCGGTCCGCGTCCCGTGGAGGCTAGTCCTCCCTCCCTTCTTCGAATGGCGGTGGTGCCCAGATTGCGGATGGGAGGGTCCGGCGCGAAGAGATGATGGGGAGACCCGGCTATCCCATGGGGCCGATCACCCTCTGCCTAGGCCGATCCGAAGGGACCTGGAGATCCGCACCTGGGAGGGCGACGGCAAGTCGTGACTGCTTCCGGGGATGCCCCACCGAAGTGGCTCATTGGTGCGATCGCAGCCGTCGTCGTCCTCGGTGCCATCGGGTACGTCGGCCTCACCCTCCGGCGTCCGGAACTCCCCTCGTTCCCCCCCTCTCCTCTCGAGCCACGCCCGGCGAACGGCCAGCGGGTAGGCCCCGTTCTCTACACGGTCGACGCCCGGGACACTGCCGCCTGGAGGTTCTTTTCGTTTTCCCAGGGCTCGATCGTGGTGGATCCGCGACCCTTCGACTGGGACCTGGCGTTCCGCCGCTTCGAGATCATCGTGAACGGAGGTGAGGCGTTTCCCGGCATGGGAGGCGTGCAGGAGATCGACGGGGCGTCACTCGACTCTCTCCCGCTCGCACCCGAGGACGGGTATGTCGGGAGCCAGGTCATTTCTGGAGACTCTTTGAGCGCGTCCCTCGGTGACTGGTACGACTATTCCTTCCTCAGCCACCTGCTCTCCCCGCGTCCGCGAACGTACCTGATCCGGACGGCGGACGGCCGCTACGCGAAGCTCCGGTTCGAGTCATACTACTGTCCTCTAGCCCAGCCCGGGTGTGTCACCTTCGAGTATTACTACCAGGGCGGCGGGGGTCGGGATTTCCAGTCCGATGGGGTTCTCCCGGAAGCGTCTCTCCCCCCCTGATTCCAGCCCCATACGTGGTGGCCGGGCCCGAGGTGAGGGTCTATCTTTCGCCCATGTCCGGATACGAGATGAACCCGTCCAATCCAGGGGCCGCCAGCGAGAGCGAGCAGCCCCCGCGGTCGGGGCTCGGCACGAGCCTTCGCGCGCTCTTCGAAGAGAGGCCGATGGTAGCCCGCCCGGCGGCCGCGGCGGCGCGTGAAGCCCTCGCCGGCGGCGGCGGGAAGGCCGAGAACGGGCAGGCGGCGAGTGAGGAAGCAGGGGCCGGTCCGGCCAGTATGTCAGAGACCCAATTCGCGGAGACCGGGTCAGCCGAGACCGAGTCGGCGTAGGCGGGGTCGGCTCGAACTAGGTCAGCTCGAAGATGCCCTCCAGCGCTTCCACGAAACGGAGACCCTCCCGCGCGCGGGCCGGAAAGCTCCCCAGCGGTTCGCTCTCGGAGTGCGCGAAGAGACCGGTGATCCGGGTCGTGAGATCGGCCGTTACCGGGGCCAGAAACCGTCCCGCCCGAAGCGTCTCCGTGAAGGGAATGATCAGGTCGCCCCGGCCATGAAGGAGTCGGACGGGAACGCCGATCTCCCGGATGTGGGGCACGGGCTCCAGTAGCGGGATTTCCCTTCGAGCGATTGGCGTGAGCGTCTCCAGGATGGCGTTCGCGGCGGCGGGGTCGGGCTCGCGATCGGCCGGCGGTGCGAAGATGTCGAATAGCTCTCGCTCCCCGGCCGGGAGGCTCCGCCGAAGCTCCACCTTCATCGGGTCGAGGATCGGGTTTCCTCCCGGGATCCGACGGTCCCCCGCCTCGCTCGCCAGGGTGCGCAGTGCCTCGGCTACGTTGGCGTAGTCGGCGGTGGCATGGGCGGCGGAGAGGCAGTTCGCTCCGACGATCCAGCGAAGGTATGGATCCGGCCGGACGCGGTAGGATGTCCCTTCCCACTCGTGTTCCCCCGTGAGCGAGAACCGAAAGACCCGCTCGACGTCGGCGTACCCGCCCCATGCGACGACTCCCCGCACCTTGCGGGAGAACACCGGATCCGACGCGGCGAGGAGCGCCTGCGGTGCCCCGAACGAGAATCCCATGAGGATCACTCCGCCCGGGGCCGTTCCCTCCCGGTCGTGTAGCCACGAAGCGGCGCTCCGCAAGATCGTCTGAGCCCGTTCCGGGGCGAAGCGGAGCTCCGTCCAGTCGTGCACCTCCGGGACGAGGACGCGCGCTCCCGTCGAGGCCATCGCTCGGATGAGGCGCACGAGCTCGGGATGGGCGCGTCCGGGTCGGGTGATCCCGTGGAGGACGACCCAGCCGCGCCGCTCCCGGGACCCTCCGCGGGAAACCACGGTACCCGGGATGGGAGATGCGCCTTCCGCGCCCGGGATCAGGACTTCTGACTCTTCCAGGTTGGAGGGAGGAGCAGCCCAGGATCGGAGGAAGCGCAGGGCCGAAGGGAGTCCCGTCCACATGCGTGGGAGTCTAGAGCACGGAGATCCATGACGGAATACCGACCGCCCTACGCACATGCCGCCGCCGTCGCGGGCTGCGCCCTTCTCGTCTACGTCGCCACGCTGGCGCCGACGACCTGGTTCTGGGACACGAGCGAGTACATCGCGACCGCGTACATCCTGGGGATCCCGCACCCGCCGGGGAGCCCCTTCTTCGTCGTCTTCGCCAAGGTGTGGAGCCTGCTCCTGGCCCCCACCGGACTTTCGGTGGCCGTCCGGGTGAACCTCCTCGCGTCCGTTACCTCCGCGGCCGCCTCAGGCTTCTGGTTTCTGGTCGTGCACCGGGTCCTCTCGGGGTGGCTGGGCCGGATTGGGGGGGACTCCGAGGAGGGGCCGCTCTCCAAGGGTAGGCTCGCTCTCGTCGGCGCCTGGTGTGGCGCCGTGCTTGGCGCGACCGCCTTCACGGTCTGGAACCAGTCGAATGTGAACGAGAAGGTCTACACGGTGAGTTTGCTCGTCATCGCGTGCGTCTCGTGGCTCGGATTCCGCTGGTGCGACCGCAAGGAGGAGCCAGGGAGCTGGTGGCTGCTGGTTCTGGCGTTCTACCTCATGGTGCTGGGGTCGACGAACCACCTCCTGTCGCTCCTCCCCGGTCCCGCGCTCCTCGCTCTGGTGCTGGTGGAGAAGCCACGCGTCCTCCTAAACCCGAATCTGCTTGTGCGGGGGGTCGGCGCCGCGGTGATCGGGCTCGCCTTCAACTTCGTCTTGCCGATCCGGTCGGCGCAGCAGCCCATGATCAACGAGGGAGAGCCGGTCTGCTCGTCGCTCGGCGCGGCTGCGGTCGCGATCTATTCGCTTGGCGACGCCGGGTGCCCGGCCCTTGCATCGAGCCTCTCCCGGGATCAGTACGGTAAGCCTTCGCTCCTGAGCGACCCGACGTTCGAGGCGACTTCACTCCGCCCCCTGCCGCCACCTCGCGGACTCGGCCTCTTCGCCCACCAGCTCCTCAACTACTTCCAATACTTCGACTGGCAGTGGGCCCGTGGTCTGGCCCGGTCGGAGCTGCCCGGAAACGCGCGCCTCCCCTTTACCCTCGTGTTCCTGGGGCTGGGCGTGTGGGGATTGGCGCTCGCGTGGAGCTCCAGGGCCGGTCACGTCGCTTATCTCGGGGTCCTCGCGCTGACCCTCACCCTGGGGCTCGTTGTCTATCTGAATTTCAAGTACGGCTTCTCGCTCGGCCCCGAGGGGGTCGCGCGTGAGGTGCGCGAGCGGGACTACTTCTTTGTCGCATCCTTCCACCTCTGGGGGTTCCTGGCAGGGATGGGGCTTCTCGCGGGGTGGCGGTGGGCCGCGGGTGGATCTCTGGCCCCCCGGGGGCTCGCCCTCGCTTCGCCGGTACTGTTGCTCGCGTTCGTGCCCGTGGCGTTCAACTGGGGATGGGCCACGAGAAGGGGAGACTACTCCGCTCATGACTGGGCGTACAACATGCTCCAGAGCGTGGAGCCGTACGGGGTCCTCTTCACGAACGGTGACAATGACACCTTTCCCCTATGGTATCTCCAAGAGGTGGAGGGAATCCGTCAGGATGTGACCGTGATCGTCGGGCAATACCTCTATACCGACTGGTATCCGAAACAGCTCAAGTACCACACCTCCCCCGAGCGGCAGCGTCCCTTCCGGGACGATGAGGGGATCGGCCTCTACGAGGCTCCGACCTCCATGCCCAGCCGGCCGATCACGGTCGTTTTGGATGCGGAGCTGGACCGGGTTGAGTCCGTGACGCTGGGCCAGGATCAGAGCGTGGAGCTGATCGCACCCGAAGCCTCGGCCGTGATCCGATACCCGGCCGGCACGCAGCTCCTCCGAGGGAGCCAGATTGCGCTCGCGATCATACGGGACTCCCTCGGGGAGCGCCCCATCCACTTCGCCAGCACGGGAGGGATGGCCCAGGAGCTCGGTCTTCAGTCGCTCACGGTGCGTCAGGGGATCGCCTCGAAGCTCAGGCTCGACGATTTCGAGGCGGACTCGGCGCTCGTCCACGTCACGCAGACGACGAACGGGGAGTGGCTCGACTTCGACCGCTCGCTCGCGCTTGCGGAGGGGGTGTTCCGATACCGGGGCCTCGAGGATCGGGCGATCTGGGCCGACCGTGCCTCCCTGAACATCCCGATCCACTTCTACGTCCTTTACGTGCAGCTCGCGGAGGCGTCCGTTCGCTCCGGGCGCACCGAGGAGGTGGCCCAGGCCCTGATGGACCGCGCCGGGCGGTTCTACCTCACCGCCCAGGGTGGATCGGGTGTCGTCCAGGAGGCGGCGCAATAGCGGCACAGGCGGCGCGGTAGCAGTCCAGTTTGGGGCGGCGCCCCGGGGCTGGACCCGCTATATTTGTCGTCCCCTTCCAACCAGGGTCAGCGGCAGTGTCCGTGTCGGAGGAAGCTCGATGACGAAGCGCTGGATCCTCGCGATTGGCGGGCTCGCACTGGCCATCCTCCCTGTCCGCGCTCATGCGCAGGCGGCCGGCTCGGTCGAACTCGGGCTCGTCGCGCGACAGAACATCTACGACACCGAGGTCGGGATCGAGAGCGCCGCCGGGATCGGGGGGCGGCTCGGAGTCTTCGTCGGGCCCGATCTCGAAGTGGAGCTCGAAGGCTCGTACGCGGAACCGAGGCTCAGCGACCAGCCGGGTTGGGAGGGGAGGAGGTTCATCTCCCACGAGCTCTATCAGGCGCGGATCGCCTACACGCACTGGCTGGCTGGACGGGTGGGCCTCCTCCTAGGCGGAGGTTATGCGTACGACCACTATCACCGCCCCCGAAACGTAGGGGTGATGGGAGGTGGTCTCGGAGGGTTGATCGGGCTCCGTTTCCGCTTTTCCGACGCGTTTTCCGGTCGGTTCGAATGGACGGGGTACCTCGTCCCAGCGGACAAGAATGCGTTCCCGGTCCCGAGGGTACAGGCGCTGAACCTGGGGGGCCAGATGGGGGTGAGCCTCGTCCTGCGCAGGCCGGAGGAGCGGGTGGCGGCGGACCGATCCTCGGAAAACTGATAGGGCGATAGGAATCCTGAGGGAACAGGGCGGGTTTTCCTGTGTGGAAAAACTGTGGACTGATTGTGCGGTAAGGGTTAGGTTGGCATAGCTACCCACGGCACCGGAGTTGCATATAGAGGGCTGGATTGGTTGTGACAGTTGTATGGCAAGGTTTCACTGGGCGTCGAAGGCGACGTCCCAACATCAACTCAGGGGGATTGCATGATGAAGCTTAATCGTTCCGCCTTCGTCGTCGCCGTACTGGCGCTCGGAGCGGTAGGGTGTGGTGACGACGTCACGGACGCGGGGCCGATACCGCCCCCGCCTCTCAGCGCGACCTTCACACCGTCATCGCAGACGATCAATGTGGGCGGGACTGCAGACTTTGCGGTCGGGATCACGGGTGGAGAGGGCACGGCGGCTTGGACTTGCACCTCGAGCGGTGCCGCGGCCACGGTGGTCGTGATCGAGACCGGGTGCCGTGTGAAGGCCGTCTCGGCCGGTTCCGTTACGATCACGGCGTCCGTCACGAAGGGAACGTCGAAGTTTAACGTAGCCGGTGCGCTCCTGATCAACGCGGTCGTGTCGACTCCCGCGACGGTACTGATCTCCGCGATCAACCAGGGCGCGGGCGGGCCTCCAGGAAGCTCTACTATCGGCACTCCCGCGAACCTCCTGATCACCGGCGGTCAGGTGGACGTGGTTCTCAACATCGAACGTGGAACTCAGGTCCTCAACAAGGTGGAATTGCTGCTCGGTACCGTTGTGGTTTCCGCTCAGACCTTCGCCGCCGCGGTAGCTGGGGCGGAGAATGGACCGGACCAGCAGGCGATCCAGCAGATCACGCTCTCGTTCGACTCGAAGTGCTATACGAGCGGAACTGCAGGGGCGGCTTGCGGCACGGTGGCCACGGCCGGAACCGCGAAAGTCCGACACATGAACGGAGACCATAAGGTGTCCGCGAAGCTGACGCTCAGCGATGGCGCGACGTCGCTTGTTTCGGCCAACTCGGTGATGCTCGTCCTCGGCAATGTGAGCGGCTTCCACCTCGCGTCGGTGACCCTTCCCACCGTGAGCGCGCTGTCTTCCAGCGGGCTCACCTGGTACGGGGGGCCGGCTTCCGCCACTAACTTCACACGGTTCACCGCGGTCCCAGTGGTCTACGGTACGGGGGCCGTTTCTTCGGTTACGGCAACGTTCTGCGCCGCCTCCGTCACCGTAACAACGGCGCCGTTCACGTTCACCTTCGCTAACGCGGTGTCGACCGATAAGTGCTGGGCCTTCTCGGACGTGGCCGCCGGCACCACGCCCGCCCTCGCCTGGGTGATCGACGGAAACGCGGGACCTGTGGGTGCACCGCTCAACACGAGCGTTTTCCCGGTGCGGATCGACAACGTCGCGCCGACATCGCCACCGACCTTCATTGGGAACCCGAACCTCCGTGAGAACGGATGGATCAACGGTGCGGTGAACTTGGTCGGGCTGAATGAGGCACCGCCGGACGTGACCACCACCACTGCCACCCCCGACGGGTGGCTCGTGAAAGGGGCGGACTGCACGGGATGCGCCGCAGGCGTGAAGGACGCCGGGATCGGTGGATATGTCCTTCGCATTCGGGTTGGCGCGTCGACTCTCGGTGGAGATGTAACCACTGCGCTGGCCGCGACGCCCTCGGCGACCCCAGTGTTTCCGGCCGCGTCGACGAGCAACACGGACTACTGTGGGATTGCTTCTGCGACCGACCTGCTCGGGAACGAGACGGCGCTTCCCGCTGCGCTCGCCGCATGCTCGACGATTGCGACTCCGTTGCTGTCGCAGGTGGCGACGGCAGCCACTTCTATTCAGTTCGGAGTGGATACCACGGTGCCGACGATCGCGTTCTGCATAGAGACTGCATCAGCCACACAGACTACAGCGGCTGTAGCGGCTAACTGCACGGCTTCCGGTGGCCCGGGCCTCACCGCGGACAAGCGCGTAAAAACTGCTTCAATAGCTAACGGTCTTCCTGACGGCGAATTCCGCGTAACCGTCGCAGACGTCGGCGGGGCTGGCAACTCGGGGATGCTGAGCAGCTCCGCCGTTCGGGGGACGATAAGGATCGCGCGGCCCGGCCTAGCAATAGGCTGCGTGGACCTGGTCACGGGGGCGGTAACCGTCCCGCTTACCTGCGCTGCGGCTTCGCTGAACGCAGCGCCCGCGTTCCCGGATGTTGCAACCAACGTCATGAACGGCAATCTCGGATTCGCGGCTAGCACAACGACCGGGTTCGTCTTCTTTAACGCCTTTGCGCAGGACGCGGCGGGAAATCAGTCGGCGGCAATCACGCGCATGATTGTCCACGATGCGACTGTGCCGACGGCAACGACGTCGGGGTACAACACGCCTCTCTCGTCAGGATCGGTGGTGTTCAGCGCGACCGGGGCTGACGAGCTCGATTTGCGTGACGTCAAGTATACTCTCGCTTATACGACGGGTGGTTTCGCTTACCCGTTCCTCTTTCCGAAGACCACGCTCCATGCACTTCCGTCTTCCTCGGCGGGACCAGAGGCGGTCACCTTTGTGAAAACCGGCGTGGCCTCTGCGTTCACGGTTGCGAACTTCATCCGGCAAGTACAACCCGTGACGTCCACCGCCGATCCTCTCACGGTGTCGGGGGCCTTTACCCCGGTCACTGTGACGCCTTACCTGCGTGACCAGACGAACACAAATGTTGTGACTCCCACGACGACGCTTACAGGGAATGTGACAACGGGTGTCTCGTATCTGGCGTCGCTCGCGCCGCAGTTGGTGAGCACCTTCCTGCTCACCGCTGCTCCAAGCGTTTCAAGCGCCTGTGGAACAGCGTCCTGTGTCTCGACGGGCGATGCGGTTACGGGTAGTACCCCGGTTGTTGCGAGCTACCCGACGAGCGTGGTATTGGACGCGGTCGTGAGCGGTCCAACGGCGAGCTTCACTGCGCCTTTCGCGCGAGTGGACTTCTATACTAAGGTGGTCACCTCGTCGACCTTCGGCTCGGTAGGCACCGTTTTGGAGCTGATCGGCAGCTCCACCCAAGCTGTGACCACGGACACCGGCGCTGCGCTGGGCCGGTCGCATAAGTATAGTCTCACCTGGACACCGGCCGTGTCATCGCCGATGTCCGCCACGGCTTGGTTGTCAGTATCGGCGACGGCTGTGGCTAACACCGGCACAAGTACGCGAGATATATACGCGGTTGGAATCAACGCTGCGGGTGATGCGCTGGTCACGGCCGTGAATTCAACGGTTACGATCGCCCGGCCGTAAGCTTCGAGTATCGAGCTTTCGGAAGTGCAGGAACGAAGTGCAGTAACCGGGGGGGTCCGGCCGAAAGGTCGGGCCCCCCCGGGCATTTCGAGGCATCATTGTTCGGCGACGAGCGCTAGATGCGACGCCTGGAGGGGAGGTAGGTAGGTGCTTATATTTCGTGCTGCACCTACGCGCTGCATTCGGGCGCGCTTACATTCGGGTCCTTCGGTGGAAACCCCGCACAGAAGATCATGATGCATGACACGCTCCTTTCCCGAAAAGTGGCTCTGGCCTTCGCCTTGGTCGTGCTCTCGGTCGCCTCTTGCACTCCCGACCTTCCCGGCTCCGCGGCGCTCTCGAAGCTGGAAATCGGCGCCTTCAGGGCAAATGTCATGGACCTGCTGCCTCCGGGTGGGATGGTGGCGCCTCCCGACAGGAGCCCGTTTCTCGTCCTCGACGGCTATTGGAGGGATCAGTATCTGATCGAGGGAAAGTCGGTCGAGGTCGTCTGGGTCCACGACCCCGCGCAAGGGTTTCCGAGTGGCGACCTCAGAATTGGGGTCAACCCGGTCGTGTTCGTGGACGATCGGCTGGACGGTTGGGGCTGGGAGTACTTTGACGGGCGACGAGAGGAATGGAAGCTCATGGACCGACCGTCAGGGGCTTCCCCGCCGGACGAGGGGGCCGAACAGCCGAGCGAGGAACGGACAGGCTCCCCCGCGGGTGACGGGAAGAGCGCCTAGCGAAGCACGCCCTGGAGGAGCGCGCCCAGAGGAGCTTGCTTAGTTAGGCCGCGGGTTCCAGGATCGCGCTCAAGACGCCTCCTCGACCGTCCCATCGAGCCATTGGCCCACGGGGCGCGGAGCCGGTATAGTTCGACCAACCTACCGGGGGGGGGGCGAGAGTGCCGGATCCAGGGTTGGAAGAACGGGTCGCGCGAGTGGAGGGCCGTGTCGGGGGGTTCGACGGGCGGGGTTCGACACCCTGGAGCACCGCTTCGACTCCGTGGACCGCCGGTTCGGGGCCGTCGATCTTCGCTTCGAGGCTGTCGACCGGCGATTCGATAGCCTGGACCAACGAATGGGCCGTCAGTTCGTCTGGCTCGTCGGGATCCAGATCACGGTCTTGATGGCCGTGATCTCCACACTGCTGGTGGACTGAGGCCAGGCGCGTCTGCGCGACGCGGTCCCGCTGCCTAGTACGCCGCGAGCTCCACGATCGCGTCCAGCACGTTCCCCACCTGGGGGAGGATCGCTTCCTCCAGCTGGGGCGAGTAGGCCACCCAGACGTCCTTCGCCGCCACCCGCTTCACCGGCCCGTCCAGCCACGGGAAGAGCTCGTCCGCGATGCGCGCGGAGATCTCCGCTCCGATTCCCCAGGAGAGCGCGTCCTCGTGCGCGACGATGACGCGGCCGGTCTTCCGGACCGAATCGGCGATCCGCTCCATGTCGAGCGGGTTGATCGAGCGGATGTCGAGCACTTCTACGTCGATCCCATGATGCTCGGCCGCGATCCGAGCCGCGTCGAGGGACCGCTTCACCAACGCTCCGCAGGTCACGACGGTGAGGTCGGCACCGGGGCGGACGACCTTCGCCTTCCCGAACGGGATCATGAACTCCTTCCCGGGATAGCGCCCCTTGTTGTGTATCTGGCGGTAGAGGTGCTTGTGTTCCAGGAAGATCACGGGGTCGTCGCACCGGATGGCGGTACGGAGTAGACCGGCCGCGTCCTCCGCGGAGGAGGGGAGGATCACGCGAAGCCCCGGGATGTGCGCGAAGGTGCTCGCACCCGTCTGGGAGTGGTAGATCGAGCCGCCCTTCAGATAGCCTCCATACGGCGCCCGGATCACCATCGGAGCGCACCACCCGTTCCCGGACCGGTATCGGATCGTAGCGATCTCGTTCCGGATCTGGTGGAAGCCCGGCCAGATGTAGTCGAAGAACTGGATCTCAACCACCGGCTTGTAGCCGCGAATGGCCAGCCCATAGGCTCGCCCGAGGATATTGGCCTCCGCCACCGGCGAGTTGAACACCCGGTGTTCTCCGAAGCGGCGCTGAAGGCCAAGGGTGACCTTGAACACGCCGCCCTTCCCCGGTACTTCGTCCAGGATCTCCTCCCTCGAAGCGTCGGCGACGTCCTGCCCGAAGCAGAGGACCCTGGGATCCCGTTCCATTTCGTCGGCGAAGCAGCGGTTCAGAAGGTCCAGCATCGTGACTTCGCGCGTCCCCTCGTACTCCGGACGGTCCTCGGTGTCGAACTCGTCCGAGGTGGGATCCACCCGCTCCGAGTAGAGCCATCGGGTGGCCGTGGCCGGATCCGGCTGCGGGTATGCCAGCGCCTGGTCCGCCACCTCGGAGATCGTCTCCGCGATCTCCGTTTCGATCGCGTCCAGCTCCCCTTCGTCCGCGATCCCCTCCTCGATGAGAAGGCTCCGCGTCCGCAGGAGGGGATCCCGGAGGGACATTTCTGCGCGCTCGGCCGCGGATCGGTAGCCACGGTCGTCGTCCGACATGGAGTGCGGACGCAGCCGAACGGTGTGTGCGTGGACGAGGGTGGGCCCTCTGCCCTCACGGCAATACCGGATCGCCGCCCCGCTCTTCTCGTACGCGTCGATCAGGTCCGTGCCGTCGCATTCGACCACGAAGAGGTCAGGAAAGCCGCGCACGAGCCGCGAGATGCTTCCCCCGGGTGTCTGTACCTCGACGGGCACCGAGATGGCGTATCCGTTGTCCTCCACGAGGAAGACCACCGGGAGTTTGAGGCTGCAGGCTGTATTCAGGGCCTCCCAGAACTCCCCCTCGGAGGTCGTCCCGTCCCCTGAGCATACGACCACGACCTCGTCCTCTTCGAAGTCCCTCACGAGGTCCCGCACCCCCGGGATGCGGCGCCCTCGATAGGCGCCCTCCGCCGTGCCCACTGCCTGGAGGTACTGGGTGCCCGTGGGAGAGGACACGCTCACGATTCGGAGGGCCGGATCGCTGAAGTGGCTTGGCATCTGCCGGCCCCGAGAGGAGGGGTCGGCGTCCGCGGCCACGGATTGCAGGAAGTGCTGGAGCGGCGGAACGCCCAGGGCGAGCGCAAAGGGCCGGTCCCGGTAGTAGAAGTACACCCAGTCCGACCCGGGGCGGAGATGACGGGCCGTTGCGACCTGGATGGCCTCGTGTCCAGCCGCGGAGAGTTGGAAGAACGCCGTGTTCTGGCGCTTCATGCTTTCCTCGCGGTCGTCGATCGAGCGCGAGGTCAGCATGGTCCGATACATCTCGAGGAGGTCGGCGCGCCTGAGCCCGTGAAGGTCTCGCGCCCCGACGCTTTCCGCTGGAATCCTCGTGGCCATCAACTCTCCGCGCTCACCACTGATTCTTGGGGAGGACGCACCAAGATAGGCCAGACCAAGATAGACTGGGGTGGGGGGAGAGCCAAGCAAACGCAGCGGGTCTTACGCCTGTGCTCTTGCGAGCTCCGCGAGTTCACCCCTCAGCGCCTCCGGATCCGTCGAGGGAGCGCGGCAAACGAACCCGGTGCAGACAAAGGCCGTGGGGCGCCCACGGGAGGTCGCGCGTCCCTCCAAGACGCGTCCCTCCAACAGAGGGGTGGCCACCGGCGGAGTCCCCCCTCCCTCCATTCCGGATTCCATTCCGGTGACGACGGATCCCGGGAGGAAGACCCGATGGACCTCGTGAAGAAGCGCTTGAGTTCTCGGATCTTCTCGGTCCCCCACGATCGCGACCTCGATCGGCGGGTGGGCCAACCGCTGTGCCACGGTGAGGAGCCTCCCGAATCCCGACGGCATCTGCCGCATCCCGTTGACCTCCCGGTCCACGATCTCCCGGGCGTCTTCGAGCCGCTTCCCGTCCCCGAGGAGTCGACCCAACCGGAGCTTGAGCTCGGCCGCGAGGGACGCGCCGGAAGGAACGGGGCTGTCCATGACCTCGCGGGGCCTCACCACGAGTGGCTCGCCATCCGCCGGGGTGTCGTGGAGGAGGCCTGTCTCCGGATCCAGGAAGCGGGCATCGACCTCGAGGTCGAGCTCCACCGCCTTCAGGAGCCATTGGGGCTCGAGCGTGGCCTCGTGCAAGCTCAGGAGTGCATTTCCGAGCCCGGCGACGTCATCGAGGAAGGCGAGGATCCGGGCGCCCTTTGCGCTCCCCGGGGCGCTCCCTGGGGCGGCCTCCCCGGGAACGACGCCCCCGGAAACAGCTGGGACCTGATGGAGGCATCTCCCATCCGGGGCGAGAGCCTCTAAGAGCCAGGCGGCACCCTCCCGAGCGGCGGCGACGTACCGCGGCTCGTCGAGAGCGGCTCCCGCTTCGGCGAGGGCGCGGAGAGCGAGCGCATTCCAAGCAGCGAGGACCTTCTCGTCTCGCGCCGGAGCGACACGGTGCGACCGGATCTCACGCAGCCGCTTCCTCCCCGCCGCCAGCGCGCGCTCCAGCTCGGGCCGGGTGATTCCTTCATCCCGGGCCACCGCGTCCAAGTCGTGGGGGAGGTGGAGGATATTCCGACCCTTAGAGTTCCCCTCTGTGAAATTCCCCTCCTTCGAGACATCGTAGCACCTCCGGAGGAGCCGCCCCGCCTCGTGGCCGAGCTCCTCGTCCACCTGGTCCGCGGTCCATAGGTAGAAGAGCCCCTCCTCCCCCTCCGAGTCCGCGTCCCGAGCCGCGAAGAACGCGCCTTCGGGCGACCGGAAGTCGTCCAGGACATCGTCCAGTACCTCCCGGCACACACCCAGGAGCTCCTCGTCACCGGTGAGTTGGTAGCCTCGCAGATATGCGCCGGCCAGGAGGGCGTTGTCGTAGAGCATCTTCTCGAAATGGGGCGCCAACCAGCGCTGGTCCACCGAGTACCGGTGGAACCCGCCCCCCAGGTGATCCCGGATCCCGCCACGCCCCATCTTCCGCAGGGTATGCAGGACCGCCTCGAGGGCCGGGGTGCGGCCCGTGTACGCGAAGTGCTCGAGGAGGAACTCGAGGACCACGGGCTGGGGGAACTTTGGGGCGCGGCCGAACCCGCCGAACACCGGGTCGAACCGTCGGAGGAGCTCCTCCGCGGCACTTGCCGCGAAAGAGGGGTCGAGCGGTTGCCCGGACGCTCGGGCGAGCTCCCCGTCGGGTCCGAGAGTGGACCTTCGCAGGAGGTCCCGGATCCTCTCTGCTGCCTCGGTGACCTCGCTCCGCCGCTCGTCCCATGCGGCGCGAGTAGCGGATAGGACCTGGCGGAACGAGGGCATCCCGTGGCGCGGCTCGGGAGGGAAGTACGTGCCACCGTAGTAAGGCCGCGCGTCCGGAGTGAGAAAGACCGTGAGCGGCCACCCCCCGTGACCCGTGAGGGCCTGGACGGCTCTCATGTAGATCCCGTCCACGTCCGGCCGCTCCTCGCGGTCCACCTTCACGCAAACGAACCCGTCGTTCATGATCCGGGCGGTCTCCGGATCCTCGAACGACTCCCGCTCCATCACGTGGCACCAGTGGCAGGCGGAGTAGCCGATGGAGACCAGCATCGGGCGATCCAGCGCCCGTGCGCGATCGAGGGCCGCGGGCCCCCAGGGATACCAGTCTACTGGGTTACCGGCGTGCTGTCGGAGGTAAAGGCTCTGCTCGCCCTCGAGTCGGTTGGGCATTACGGCTTGCCGGTCACGAGTGGGGCGCGGTGTCGACCGCCTCCCGGCCGCTTCGGACTACGGGGTGGAGTCCGGCCCGAGAGCCTCGAGCTCGTCCTCGGCCAGCACGGAAATGCGGGACTCGCCGTCAAGCTGGACGCCGTAGCGATCTCCCCCCCCCTTCAATAGGTGGACGACGGTTCCGGGCCTCCCTTCGAGGGCGGGATCGAGTGGAAGACGCCCCTGCCGGACACGCACACGGGTGCCTTGCGGATGGACTTGGATCTTCACCATGGGGAAGGCGGGAGACCGACGCTCAGCGGGTGGACGCGAGATCGGGGATCTGAACCCCCTGCGTGATCTGGCGGAGGACGAAGCGCGCTACGTCCTCGGGCGACCCGGACTCCTCCCTCGCCACGATCCGCGCGATGCCGATGCGCCGGCCGTCGGCGCAAACCAGACTGAGAAACGCTGCGGGAAGGCTCTTCGCCCCGGGGAGGCTGTGCTGCCAAGGCTCGGACTCCGAGGGGCCTTCGTCCGGGAGGTCGCTCCCATTCACGGACATCCCAACGACCGCCACCCGTACGCTCCCGCCGTCGAGCGACTCTCGGATCCCGACCAGCTCGTGCTCGTCGACATGGACGGTAGCGAGGAAGGAAGGAATCCCCTTCACCAGAAGCCCCAAGGAGATGGCCATCTGCCGGTCCGGCAACTCGCTGCCGTGAGCTCCGCTCCTTCCCACCGAATGGAGGACCGGATACTCGGGGCTCAAGAACGCGTTGAAGTCATGCATCCAGCCCCAAGGTGGGGGTGCCTGACCCTTCTGGCAACCGGGGGTATCGGGCTACATTAGCGAGTCGCTGGGCCGAAATGCGCCGAGCGGGACGGACCAACACAGGGCCGTAGCCAGAGGACCCGCCGGGGTAGCGCGCCAAGGTGGCGCGTGAAGGACGGCGGTGGGGAGGGTCAGGAGGAAGACCACACGCGAGATGGGTCTCTACCGCTCGATGGTCGGGCTCGTTGCCCGCCGGCCGTGGCTTCTGCTCTCCATCTTTGGACTCGCTTGGGCGGCTAGGCGGAGGTTTTGGTACCGCCGGCCTCCCTTCCTACCGCTGCCGCCGGCATCGTACTTGCAGTGGAGGATGGAAACGGCGTACGGGAAGCGCGATGTGATCCCGACGCCGAGCGAGGCCACCCGGTACCTCCGGTGGGCCAGCCGGATGCGGAAAGAGAGTGGTGCAAGGAGGTCATGATGGGCAAAGTCACTATCCTGTTGCTCCTTTGCCTGGGGGCTGGGCTCTACTTCCCCCGGTCCCGGGAGATCATCCTGGACTACGCCCAGCCCCTCCTGGATCCTATCCTCGGTTGGCAATCGAACCAGGAGCTCGCCAGGTTCGCCGAGGATCTGGACATCGCACAGGAGAGTCGGGGAACCCTACCGGACGGTCGCGGAGAGTTCGACCCTTGGATGAACAAGCGCTACCGCCGGGAGCCCTCGCGGTTCGACGGCTGGGGGAGCCGCTACACGTTTCGGATTCAGGGCGACTCCTTCTTTGTGTCCTCTCCCGGCCAGGACGGAGTCCCTCAGACGCCCGACGATCTGATCGAAGGCCGGGCGCTTACCGCCCGCGCCCGCCGTCGCTGAGCCTGATCGCGGCGACCCGTCTCCACATTAGAGGAGAGCGCGGCCACTACCCGTGCTGAACGTTGCGCTTACGGGGAACCTTGCCTCCGGGAAGTCCACGGTCGCGCGGATCTGGCGAGAGGCAGGGGTTCCTGTCGTGTCCGCCGACGAGCTGTCGCGGCAGGCCGTGCTGCCGGGATCGACGGGGCTCGAGCAGGTGCGGGACGCATTCGGCGACCAGATGATCCGTGCCGACGGAACGCTGGATCGCGATGGCATGCGCCGGCTGATTTTCGGGGACGAGGGTGCAAGACGTCGCCTGGAGGGGATCCTCCATCCCCGGATCGCAAACCTCCGAGAAGAGTGGCTGGAAGCGCGCCGCCGGGAGGGCCGGTCGCTGGTCGTCTCGGAGATCCCGCTCCTCTTCGAGGCGGGGCTCGAGGGGACGGTCGACCTGATTGTCGTCGTCCACGCCGCCGAGGAAGAACGCATGCGGCGGATCGTCGCGGACCGGCGCCTTTCTCCTGATGAGGTCCGGGGGATCATGGCAGCGCAGGGAGATGCAACCCGAACGCTGGCCGCCGCGGACTTCGTCCTGGAGAACGATGGCGCGCCGGAGGAGCTCGAGGCGAAGGCGCTTGATTTACTGGCCTCACTGAAAGAGCGCGCTCGCGGCCTAGCTCCCGAGCAGGTTGGTTCGACTCGGGGAGCGGGGCGTGCCCGGCTCGACCTCCACCTCCACACGAGGGGCTCTTGGGACTCTCTCTCCGACCCGGAGAAGGTGCTCGCCCGGGCCAAGGAGCGGGGGCTCGACCGGATCGCCATCACGGACCACAACCGCATGGAAGTGGCTCTCGAGTGGGCGGAGAGGGAGCCGGATCGAGTCATCCCTGGTGAGGAGGTGCGGACCCGGGAAGGGATCGACGTGATCGGCCTCTACCTTTCCCGGCCGATCCCGAAGGGGACCCCGGCGCGGGGGACCTGCCTCGAGATCAAGCGACAGGGCGGGATCGTCTATCTCCCCCATCCGTTCGCGAGGGGGAAGGGGGGATCGGGACGGCTGGCCGAGGAGCTGGTCCCCCTCTTGGATGTCGTGGAAGTGTTCAACGCCAGGCTCCTCTCCCGCGAGCGTAACCGACTGGGGCTGGAGTTCGCGCGAAAGCACGGCCTCCTGCAGAGCGCGGGCTCCGATGCGCACACGGTGGGCGAGGTCGGGAACGCATGGGTGGAGCTTCCCCGTCATCCGAATCGACCGGAGGCCCTGCTCGAGGCGCTCCGGGAGGGATCGGTCGGGGGGCGGGCCGCGAGCCCGCTTGCCTTCGTCGGTTCAAACCTCGCCAAGATCTACAAGCGGGCCCGAGGCTCCGCCTACCGGCCATGACGTACCAGATCCCTGATTCCCGCCGGGCCGCGGTGGACGCAGCTCTCGAGGCTCTCGCGGGAGCGAAGCGCGTGATCCTCGCAACCCACATGAACGCGGACGGAGACGGGGCTGGCTCCGAGGCCGCGCTCCTCTCTCTCCTAGGTGAGACGGGGGTGGAGGCGTGGATCGTGAACCCCACCCCGTTCCCCGATCTCTATCGGTTCTTGGTGCCGGATGCGTCGCGCGTCCTGGACGCCCAGGGAGAGGAAGCGGCACGACGGTGTGCGGAGGCGGACCTCTGTGTCGTCCTGGACACCGGGGAGAAGTCCAGGATCGGGCGGGTGAACCCCATGATCTCGGCCTCGCCAGCGTGATCATAGACCACCACCCACCGGGGGCGGACTCGATCGAAGGTGTCTCGCTTCGCGACACATCGGCAGCGGCCGCCGGGGAGCTAGTCTTTGACGTGATCTGGGCGCACGGAGGTCCCTGGACTCATGCGGTCGTGAATGGGCTGTATGTCGCCGTGATGACGGATACCGGAGCGTTCCGCTTCTCGAACGCCACGCCCGGCGCCTATCAGATCGCCGCGGAGTTGGTGCGGCGAGGAGCCCTCCCGGACGAGCTGCACCGTCGCATCTACGGACAGATGCCACTCCGCCGGCTCAGGCTCCTCGAGAGGGTCCTCGGCTCCATCGAGGTATCTGAAGAGGGGGAGGTGGCATGGATGACCGTCCCTGCAAAGCCGTTCCGCGAGCTGGGGTGCACTTCCGAGGATCTGGACGGGCTCGTGGACTACCCGCGGGGGATCGACGGGGTCGAGGTCGGCCTCCTCTTCCGGGAGATCGAGGGGGGCCAGGTCAAGGTCTCCTTCCGAGCGAACGGTCGCGTGGACGTGAACGCGCTGGCGCGGGAGTTCGGCGGTGGGGGCCACGTGCGGGCAGCTGGGGCCCTCGTGCCCGGAGGGGTGGAGGAGGTCCGCGCTCGAGTGGTTCGACGCGCCGTGGAAATTGCCACGGAGGTCTTGGTCAGGAAGGCTATCCCCGCGCCCCCGCGGGTGGAACCGTAACGGTGGATCGGCGTAGATCTGCTATGCCCGAATCCGAAATCGGCGTACCCCGTGCCCTGGCCGAGGCTGTCCGCAGGATGGGCGAGGAAGTTGGGCTGTCGCGCTTGGATGTGCTCTGGCTCTTCCCCCCCCTCGCGCGGGGGAGGAGCGAGAGTGGGGTCGTGGCGGCGGGGTGCTTCGTCGAAGGCCACCGTCGTCTCCTCGTCACCCTCTCCTACCGGGCGCAGGAGAGCGGGACCGGGGTTTCGTTCTACCCCCTCTTCCAGGAGGAAGGCGAGGCCCCGGAGGATCGGCTGCCCAGGGTGATGGAGGGGGTCGTGCGGCGATTTGACAGTCTCGGCTCGCCGCGAGCGATCGGTCTGGGCGGAGATCCGGCCGCCTTCGAGGCTCTGGTCGACGAGCTCGTGTCGGGTTGGCCCTCGTCCTGGGAGAGGGTGCCTTCCGTTGAGGGAGCGCGTGGGCCACGCGCGGAGGAGGCGCAGCGTTGATCCCGCCAGCTACAACCGCAGTCTCCCCCTTCGTACGACTCTTCGGGCGGTACCTCCGGGAGCACGGCCTTCCTGTGACTCCGCAGCGCCAGGCCGTCGCGGAGGTCGTATTCTCCTCCACGGAACATCTCTCGGTGGACGACATCGAGCGGAAGCTGAGGGAGGGAGGGGAGCGGATCGGGAAAGCCACGATCTACCGGACGCTCGACCTCCTCGTGCGGAGCAAACTCGTTGCTGAGCGCGACTTCAACGAGGGGTTCAAGCGCTATGAGCATCGCCTCTCCCGGCAGCCGGAGCACGAGCACCTAATCTGCCAGCGGTGCGGGGGGGTCACCGAGTTCAAGAGCGAGGAAATCCAAGCGATCCAGGTGCACATCGCGGGTCGATTCGGCTTCCGGCCTACCCGTCACAAGCTCGAGATCTACGGCCTCTGCGCCTCGTGCATAGCTGTGGGGGCAGACCTTCCCAGTGAAGGACTGACCTGTCCGATCGAGACCGTCTGAGGTCCGTGTCGCCTACGGCGATGGACGCAGGTGCGGATGTGCCCTTCCCCGAGCGCGCGATGGGTCGGGCGACCGCCTCGACCCGCATCGACGGGAACCGGATCTCGCTCCAATTCGACGGGCCATCCACCTTCGACGCATGGTTGGAGGCGATCGCGGGGGCCCGCCGCTTCATCCACTTCGAGAACTACATCATACGGGACGACCCGCAAGGCCATGCCTTCCGAGACGCACTCGTGGAGCGGGCCCGGGCGGGAGTCCAGGTTCGCGTCCTCTACGATTGGATGGGGTGCTGGGCCACCCCCCGCCGTTTCTGGAGGTCGCTGCGCGAGGCGGGCGTCGAGGTACGGGCCTTCAACCCGCCCGCCCTCACCGATCCGATGAGCCTCCTCCAGCGTGATCACAGGAAGCTCGTGGTCGTGGATGGTGCGGTCGCCTTCATCGGTGGCTTCTGCGTCGGGCAAGAATGGGCGGGTACCCACGATCGCCCGCCCTGGCGCGACACGGGGGTTGAGATCCGTGGGCCAGCGGCTGCGGCCGCGGCGCGCACCTTCGAGCGGGTCTGGGCGGACTGTGGCGGGGTTGTTTCCCCTGAGGCGCAATCGGATCCCGAGACGGCGGAACGGAAGGGGGATTCGCTCGTCTGGCTGATCGAGGGTGTCCCATGGCGCTTGCGTGCCTACCGAGCCACGCAGTTAATGGCATCGGTCGCGACGCATCGTGTGTGGATCACGGATCCCTACTTCCTGGCTCCCCGGCCGGTCGCCGAGGCTCTGATGGCCGCCGCTCGGGACGGCGTGGACGTACGCGTGCTCGTTCCGGCCCACAACAACTGGCCTTGGGTCGGGAGCCTCTCGAGGGGAGGCTACAGGGCACTCCTCGAGGCGGGGGTCCGGATCTTCGAGTGGGAGGGACCGATGATCCACGCGAAAACATTGGTCGTGGACGGCCGGTTCAGCCGGATCGGCTCCACGAACCTGAACTCCGCATCGCTCCTCGGAAACTGGGAGCTGGATGTGGGCATTCTCGATCCCGATCTGGCTGCACAGGTCGAAGGGCTCTTCCTTGCGGACCTGGCTTCAGCCATGGAGATCGTTCTCCCTGGTCGCGCCGGGACCCCTTCGGATACCCCTGGAGAGACTGGGTGGGGGACGGCTACGCTCGATCCACCGACCTCGCTCCAGGAGCGGGGCCGGCTGGCGTTCCGCGTCGGCCGTGGGGGAAAGACCCTCACCCTGGCCGACGTCGTTCGCGGCGGCTCGGCGTTAGGCGACGCGATCGCGGGCCGACGTGTCGTGGGACGGGAGGCGAGGGCTGTCCTCTCGACCGTGTCTGTGCTCCTGCTCGCCTTCGCTACGGTCGCGGGGTTCTTCCCACGTGCGGTGGGGTGGGCCCTCGCGGTGATCTTCGGATGGATCGGAATCGCGCTTACAGTGAGGAGCGGCGTCCAGGTCTGGAAGGCCCGGCAGAGGGGGGGGGAGGCAGAGCCGTGATCGAGCCCGGGAGCGTCGTCGTGGCGGTGACCGGCGGGGTGCTCTCCTTCCTCTCGCCCTGCGTCCTTCCCCTCGTCCCCTCCTACCTCACCTTCGTCACGGGGATGAGCCTGGAGGAGATGAGAGAGGGACACGACCGGGCGCGCACGCTTACGTACGCGTCCCTTTTCGTCTTGGGGCTCACCCTGATCTTCGTTCTGCTTGGGGCGTCCGCGTCGTTCCTGGGGCAGTTCATCCGCTACTACGACGTGTGGGTGGCCCGGATCGGCGGGGTCGTGATCATCGTGTTAGGGCTCCACATGGCGGGAGCGTTCCGGATCACCCCGCTACTCCGTCAGTGGCGCCCGTTCTCTCCCGGGGAGCCGACCGGATACCTCGGTGCGGTGGCCGTCGGGATGGCCTTTGGGGCGGGCTGGACTCCCTGCTACGGCGCGGTGTTGGGCGCGATTCTCACCCTGGCCGGCGTCCAGGAATCCCTCTGGGAGGGGGTCGCATTGCTCGCCGCGTACTCGGCCGGGTTTGCCATCCCCTTCCTCATCGCGGCCGTGGCCGTAGATCGATTCATCGTGGCCTTCGCCCGCTTTCGCCGCTTCCTTCCCGCGGTGGAGATCACCTCGGGGATCCTCCTCGTTCTCCTCGGGATCCTCCTCGTGACCGGGAGCTTCACGGTGCTGACAGCGTGGCTGGCGCCGTTCACCCCGGATTTCCTGCTGGTTCGAATCTGAGGCGGGTCCTCATGCCGGGCCTCCGGCTCGAGCGAGGCCGGCCCGGCCCGACTCGAGGCCCTGCTCGAGGAGCTGGCGTCGCAGGAGGGTGGCGTACACGCCCCCTCGGGCCAGGAGTTCCGAGTGCGTTCCTACCTCGACAAGCCTCCCCTCGTCCAGGACGAGGATCCGGTCCGCATGCATGACCGCGGTGACGCGGTGCGAGACCACGAAAGAGGTTCGACCCCGGAATGAGTTACTCAGCTCGGCCAAGATCCTGGACTCCGTATGCGTGTCCACGGCACTCAGGGCGTCGTCGAGGATCAGGA
>SHZS01000057.1 GCA_009692105.1 Gemmatimonadota bacterium
CCTCCCCCACGAGGTCCACGTTCCACTGGAAGTGCTCGCGAAGCCGTCCGCGCTGCTGTCGCTCATAGCGGAACAGCTGAGGAATCGAGAACCACCGCACCGGCTTCGGCATGGATCGACTGTGCTCGGCCAGGATCCTCGCGAGCGACGGCGTCATCTCGGGTCGCATCGCCACGCGACGATCCCCCTTATCCACGAACTCGTACAGTTGTCCCACGATCTCGTCGCCGCTCTTCTCCGTATAGAGGTCGAGCGACTCCAGCGGAGGGCCATCGTACTCCAAAAATCCGTAGCGCCGGGAGACCCGGCGCCATGCATCGAACAGATGATTTCGGAGGGCCAATTGCTCAGGAAGGAAATCTCGAAACCCTGGAAGTTTCGCCTTCCTGGCTTTTGACATGGCGCGAATCTACCCGAGATCCAACGGACAGGGCAAGGCTTCGACAGGCGTTTTCCCAAGCCCTGTGAGAGCATCTCCGACGGTGTGGAGCGAGCCTGTCACCACAACCGTCCCGGAGGGTTCGGCAAGGGAGCTCGCGAGCTTCAGCGCGGCCTCGAAACCCGTGGCCACCCGGGTCCGATCCGGCGCGAGCGATGCCGCGGCCGCACCCGGATCCCACCGTCGCTCCTGCGGGACGGACGGCGGGGTCGTGAGGACGAGTACGTCGAGAACGCGATCGAGCTGGCCGAGCATTTCCCGCCACGGCTTGTCCGCAAGAATTCCTACCACGCCGACCCGGGGCCGGCTGAGCGCGAGCTCGTCGAGCGTTCCGGAGAGCGCGCGGATCCCATCCGGGTTGTGCGCGACGTCGAGGACCCACGTGCGTTCACCCTCCGCCTCTACCTGGAACCGACCCGGGACCCGCGTCCGGCGCACCCCCTCGAGGACTGCATCCGACGAGACCGGAAGGCGGGGCGGCAGCGCCTCGAGCGATCTTACCGCCAGAGCGATGTTCCGGATCTGATGCCGTCCGCACATGGGGGAGGCGAGATCGAGGGGACCCCAGCGAGCGGTCTCAAGGCCCAGCTGCGACCCTCCGAGCGAGACCCTTCCCTCCGGCTGAGAGATGCGGCGGAGGAGGACGCCCCGGGATACGGCCTCCTCCCTCAGCACCGCGAGCGCCACCGGATCGTCGGCCGCGGTGAAGGCCGGCACTCCGGGTTTCAGGATCCCCGCTTTCTCACGCGCGATATTCGCGAGGGTCCCGCCGAGCAGATCACCGTGCTCGACCGACACATTCGTAATCGCAGTGAGGACCGGGGAAACCACGTTCGTGGCGTCGAGGCGACCGCCGAGCCCGACCTCGACCACCGCCACATCCACCTCGGAGCGGGCAAAGGCGAAAAGGGCGAGGGCCGTCGCGGCCTCGAAGAAGGACGGGTTCTCTCGGATGAGGAGGGGGCGCATACTCTGCGACCATTCCTCCAACAGCTCGTCCGGGATCGGGCGCCCGTCCACCTGGATCCGCTCGCGAAATGATACGAGGTGGGGAGAGGTATAGAGACCGGTCCGGTAGCCCGCAGCGGACAGGATCCCCGCCCAGATCCGGGCCACGGATCCCTTTCCGTTCGTTCCTCCGACGTGGAGTACCGGATACGCGCGATGCGGATGATCGAGAGCCGCGAGGATCCGTTCCGTCCGATCGAGCCCCCACTTCACGGTGCCCGGGAGGGGCGGAAAGAGACGGACCGCGAGTGGATCGTCGGCCGGTACTCCGAACTGGATCGCGCCCGGACTTCGCTCGAGCCCGTCGGGCGTCACCCGTCCCCCGGCGCGGCGGCGAGCAGGAGGCGCAGGAGACGCACGGTCGTCTCACGCAGCGCGCGCCGATCCACCACCAGGTCCACCATGCCGTGCTCGAGGAGAAATTCCGACCGCTGGAAACCCTCGGGGAGCTCCTGCTTGATCGTCTCCTCGATCACCCGCGGTCCTGCGAACCCTACGAGCGCCCCGGGCTCCGCCAGGTTCACATCGCCCAGCATGGCGAACGAGGCCGTAACGCCGCCGGTGGTGGGGTCCGTCAGAACACTGATGAACGGGATGCCGGCTTCGTGCAGGCGGGCCAGCATAGTGGCGGTCTTGGCCATCTGCATGAGGGAGTATATGCCCTCCATCATGCGGGCTCCGCCGGAAGCAGATACAAGGATCAGAGGGCGGTTATCGTCTGCCGATCGACGTCCGAGCCGGGCGATCTTTTCGCCGACCACCGACCCCATCGAGCCCCCGATGAACGCGAAGTCCATGACCCCGAGCGAGATCGGGATCCCCTCGAGAGTCGCGACGCCCGTCACGACCGCATCTCCCCGACCCGTCTTCTTCTGCGCTGCGTTCAGCCGCGCCCGGTACGGCTTCAGGTCCACGAAGTTCAGGGGATCCGCGCTCCGGACCTCCCGGTCGAGCTCCTGGAAGGTCCCCGGATCCGAGAAGATCTCGAGATAGACCGCCACCGGAACCCGGAAATGGTACCCACACTTCGGGCACACCCGGAGGTTCTGGGCCAGCTTATCCCGGTAGAGGATCTCCCCGCACCCCTCGCACTTGTCGAAGACGTCCGAAGGGAGGTCCCTTCGGTCGTCCGCTCGGAGCGGGGTCTTTTCCTTTCTGAACCACGCCATCGGTTGCTCCCGGACGTCCTCTAGCAGGTCGCTACTAATCCTCGCCGGCCAAGCGGGCGGACAGCCCAGTCATGACCCAGCAGGTGAGGAGGAAAGTTCCCCCGTAGCTCACGAATGGGAGAGGGATTCCCGTGATCGGGACGATGCCGATCGTCATCCCAAGGTTCACGAAAATGTGCACCAGCCAGGTCCCGAAGATACCGATGAGCACGAGGCCAGCAAAGGGATCCGGGCTCCGCTCGGCCAGCCGGACCAGGCGAAGAAGAAAGACGGAGAAAAGAGCGATCGCGGCGAGAACCCCGACGAACCCGAGCTCCTCGCCTACCACCCCGAAGATGAAGTCGGTGTGCTGCTCAGGGAGGAAGTCGAGCCGCTTCTGAGTTCCCTCCGTGAACCCCTTCCCGAAGAGCCCACCGCTCCCGATCGCGACCTTCGACTGGATCAGGTTCCAGCCCGCTCCCCTCGGGTCCAGGGCGGGCTTGAGGAAGACGAGTAGGCGATTCTTCTGGTACTGTTCGAGCGAGTTCCAGAGTGGCAGCGCCACGGTCCCCGCAGCGAGGTTCGCGAACACCACCGAGATGGACTCCGCCAGGTAGAGGCGGTACCGAAGGGCGTAGACCATCCCGACGAGCCCCACGAAGTAGACGGACCAGACTCGCACGTCAAAGGAGAGGATGAGCGCGAGCCCCGGACTCGCGAGAAGGAACAGGAAGAGCGCCGGGGTGCCCACCCAGAAAAGCGCTGCGAAGAGGATTCCAAGAAACGCGAGGGCCGTCCCAAGGTCAGGTTGCAGAACAACCAGAGCGAGGGGGACCGCGATCAGCGCGCACGGAGCGAGAAGATCTCGGAGGTTCCGCGGCGAATCCTCTCTGGCTGAGAGGAGCCTCGCGAGCCCCAGGACGGCGGCCACCTTTGCAAACTCGGACGGCTGGAAGCGAAACGCGCCCACCTGGATCCAGCGGCCCACCCCCTCGGCAGTCCCCGCTCCCGTGCCGATCGCGAGCGTGGCGGCGAGGAGGACCACCGCGATCAGGTACGCGGGAACCGAGAGCCATTCGATCCAGTCCGAACGGACCCGGGTCACGACCGTGAACGCGGCCAGCGCGAGAATGAGCCACAGGAACTGTCGTTGCCACGCATCCTCTGTCACCGGGCTCGGGGCGTTGAGGACGCCGGCCGAGAAGATCATCGCGATCCCGAAAAAGGAAAGGGCGAAGGCGAGGGTAACGAGCGCTGGATCCCGCGCCCACCGGCGATACCAAGCCATGGGAAAGCGCCTACCAGCTGGCCGAGGAAGTACACATGGCCTTGTCCGTTACGGTACCCGGACGCGGCCCCTCCACGGGACGCCGGCCTCCTGGTGCTCCCGGAGTGTCTGGATCGTGTCCACCGCGATCCCGTATTTGCGCCGGAGGTAGAAGTCGGCGGCCTTGGCAGCGATGGGCGCCGCCATCGCAGACCCGGAGGCGCCCTCCTCGACCATCACGGCGACCGCGACCTCGGGAGGGGCGTCCCAGGGCCCCACGAGCCCGATGAACCATGCGTGGGAGATCGGCTGCTGGGGCCCCCTCTGCGCGGTCCCGGTCTTTCCTATGATGTCCCAGTACTCGAGCGTGGATCGGTACGCGGTGCCTCCGGTCTGGGTGACCTGTCGCAGCCCCTCCCGAAGGGCGGCCAGGCTCTCCTCGCTCAGATCCAGGCTCCACGCTTCAGCAACTTCCTGACCGTCCTCGAGGCTCGCGAGGTGAGGCGCGGGAGCACTCCCGTCCCGGGCGATGGCCATGTAAAACTGGGCCATCTTCAGGGGAGTCTGGTCGTTTGGACCCTGGCCGATGGCCATGAACAGGACCTCGTTCTCGAACGGCATATACCCGAACTGCTCCGGCCAGTAGGCGAGGCTGGCCGGGAATACTCCCCGCGCCTCGAAAGGGAGGTCTACCCCACATCGCTCGCCGAACCCAAGCCCGCTGGCTTCCTCCACCAGACGCTCCAGGCCGATGCGCAGCCCAAGCTGGTAGAAGTAGACGTTGCAGGAGTTGGCGATCGCGCCGGCCAGGTCGAGGTATCCGTGTCCGGGCGCCCACCAGCAATGCTTCACAACGTTCCCATACCGAAACGTACCCGTGCACGGGACGGGCATCACCTCTTGGGGGTCAACGACGCCGAGCTGGAGGGCAATCGCCGCCGTGGCCAGCTTGAAGGTGGACGCCGGAGGATACCGCCCGAGGACGGCCCGGTTGAAGAGCGGACGCCTGGGGTCCCGATTCAACTCCTCCCACAGGGCACTGTCGATGCCACCCACGAACGCGTTCGGGTCGTACGAAGGAGACGAGTAGAGCGCCAGGATTCCCCCGTCCGCCACGTTCAGGAGGACGACCGCCCCGTCATAGTTGGACGGAAAGATCCGGTGGATGAACTCCATCAACTCAAGGTCCACGGTCAGGTGAAGATCCGTCCCCGGGACCGCCGCCGCCGCTGGCTCCCGATCGAACGAGCCCACCATCCTACCCACCGCGTCGACCTCCACGTACCGCACCCCCTGGACACCTTGGAGCTGCGGCTCGTATTGGCGCTCGAGGCCGTCCTTACCCACCACCATCCCGGCCTCGTAGCCCTCGAATCTGGGGGTCTCGAGCTCCGCGCCAGAGACCTCTCCGACGTATCCCATGATATGTCCGACCGCCGCATCCCCTACGTACCGCCGCTTGGGCAGCATCTCGACGGAGACCCCCGGGAAGTTCGCCCGAAGCTCCTCCAGGGCCGCCACCGCTTCGTATTCCGCGTTCCTCAGCACCACCAGCGGCTGCCGCCGATCCGCCCGGGCTTGCTCCATGAGCTCTTGTACGCGCGAAGAGTCCAATCCCAGGATCGGGCCCAGCCGCTCGAGACTGCTCTGCATGGAATCGAGCGCCGCCGGGAAGAGCGAGACCGTGAACGAGGGGACGTTCTCGGCGATCACGCGGCCGTAGCGATCGAAGATGGTGCCCCTCGGGGCCGGAACCTGCACGACGCGGAGCCGGTTCGACTCGGACTGGAGGGCCCAGGCGGACCCTTTGACCACTTGGATCCGGAAGAAGGCGAGGGCGAGGATCCCCATGACCACGGCAAGGCCGGCGACAGCGGCTCTGGCCCTCTGGCGTCGCACCTCGGGGTGAGCGGCCTTCATAGAATGATCTCCCGAGACCAGGCGCCGGTGACCAGGAGCACGAACGTCCCGACTGCCGCCGCGTACACCGCCGACACCGGAGCCTGGACGGCGAGGGTCGTCCAGAGATCACCCCGGCCCCCATCGCCCGCGAAGAGCCAGTGGAGGACGACCTTCACCCAGCTTCCCAGCGCGATGTAGGAGACCAGGAAGAGGAGCGAGTCTCCCAGGAATAAGTCCCGCGACCGGGCTCCCAGGATTCCCACTATGCAGAGCGCCATTGCATTGGCTCCAAAGGAGAGGACGGAGAAGGCGTCTTCCAGTAAGCCGAGCGCCAGCCCGAGCGCTGCGGCCGGACCGGGTCGGACCTCACGGCCCACAAGAAGGACGCCGACCGTCAGCAAGTCCGGGGCCCACGCTCCCATTCCGAACCCCACACGTAGAAGGAAATGGAGGATCGGGAGGAGGAGCGCAACCGCCCAGAATATCCGGGGACGCCTCAAGGCAGCCCCGCCGGAGGCCCCGCGGGCGGGGTCGCCGCCGGCCCGTAGCCGGATCCCGGAGCCGACGGATTGGGACTTGGGCCGGGACGCGCTGGGGCAGAGCCCGAGTCCGGAAGCATCGGCTCAGGGAACCAGAGCGGCTCGATCGACTCTCCGACGCCCGGGGACGCAGAAATCAGCACCAGGACGTGGGTGGCGGTTCCCGGTCGGGCAGCGGGCTCGACCCAGAAGCTCTTCCGCCACCCGGCCTCGGCCTCGGCCAGGCTCCCCACCCTTCCCACGGGGATCCCTCGTGGGTATACGCTCCCCCGACCGCTCGTCACGAGCAGGGTCCCCTCCTCGATGGGCGTGTAGAACGGGACCCCGTTCAAAATCATTCGATCCTCTTCGCGGAACGCGCCCTGCACCGGCTCGACGAAGCCGAAGGCCTCCCCATCTTCGGTCATGACGCTGACCCCGAACTCGGGGTGGGTCCAGTCCATCACGACAGCGGACCGATCGAACACTTCACGGATCAGGCCGATCAGGCCGTCCGCCACGACCACAGGATCGTTGACCGACACCCCATGCGCGGTAC
>SHZS01000058.1 GCA_009692105.1 Gemmatimonadota bacterium
AAGCGGCGAGGCTCGCGACGCAGGGGGCCCACCCGCTCACATACAACGGCTACAAGCTGGCCCTCACCCGGAATCTCGTGAAGCGGGCGATCCGAGAGGCGAGCGCATAGCATGGAATGGATCCGCATTGCCTCGAACCCCTGGGGAGACCAAGTCCTTATCGGGCTAGCCTGGGATGTCGCGTGGCTGGTCGTGGTGCTCGGTGCGCTCTTTATCGTTGGACACGCGGCCCTCGCAAAGAAGAAGGGGGCGCGTGAGGAACCGAAGTACCCCCCGTCCGTCGTTGCGGCCATCCCTGCTCAGGTTACTCGGCACGGGAAGAGCGCCAGGTACTCGCATTGGGTCCTGGCCGCAGCCACCTTCGCGCTCCTCATCACGGCCTTCGTGCCGATGCTTGGGCTCCAGTTCCCCTGGATAACGATCCACTGGATCGCGGGGATCGTTCTCGCGGCGTACGTCGTGTACCACACGATCGACACGATCGCGCGAATGAGCTGGGGGTCGATGTGGGTCAGCATCGGTGATTCGATCGTCCGCACCAAGAATTTCTTCGCCCGGACGGAGGACTCTTCCAGACGGCCCGGCAAGTGGGGGATGGAGAACGTGGTCTTCCACCACTTGACGGCCGTGGCCGGGGTGGCCGTGGTCGCCACGGGAATCCTGATGATGAGCCGGGTGGATACCTGGTTCTGGTCAGCGGATCCCTATCGTTGGGCGATTACCGACGCGAATTGGGGATTGATTTTCGTGATCCACGGCGTGGCGTCGGTTTCCTTCATCGGTCTCATCATGGCCCACCTCTACTTTGCGGTGCGCCCGGATAAGTTCTGGATCACGAAGTCCATGTTCCGGGGGTGGATCACCAAGGAAGAGTACCTCGAGCACTGCAACCCCGAGCGGTGGCCCGTCGGATCCGAAGCGCAGGGTCAGGGTCAGATGGGTGGCGCTCGGACGGCAGGGGCGGGAGCCTCGGGGTCGTCACGGATGGATCGGGCCAGGGACTGATGTATCGCTGATGGCGGTTTCTGCTCGCAAACAACTCCAAGAACAAGCCGATGCCATTGAGGGGGCGTACGAGTTCTTCCTCGCGTACGCTGCGCAGGGGCTAACCCAGCCGCTCGATGGCTCTCAGGTCGTGAGGCAGTTCGGCGAGCAGATCGGCCGGATGAGCCGTGCGATCCCTCAGATCGGAGTTCTCCTCGGGCGTCTTCTCGAGGAAGAGAACCCCGCATCCAGGGTCCAGCTTGATGCCTTCCAGAAGGTAGTCGAGGGGGACGCGGTTCGAGCTGGGGCGGCTGTCGAAGTTGTTAGGGCACAGGAGTTTCCAACATCTCAGCTCGTGGACAACTTGAATGCCTCCGTCCACGTTCGGGCGCTCCTGACGGACCTCTTCCTCCTGGACGAGGCTCTCCGCCTGGGCGTCGACGCCGCAACCCAGCCGCAGCCCCCGAAGTCGACCTCGTAATACCCTGAACTGGGCTGTTCTTGCAGGTGGGTGCGCGTTTTTTTACGCGCTCCACGGCGCATGGTCCGTGCGGGTCTCCCGACGCGGAGGCCCCGTGTTCGCGGGTTGGTCCCTCTTCACCTTCGCGCTCCCGCTCTTCCTGGCGAACCTGGCCATCCGGGGGATGCCGGAGATCGATGCTCTCTTCTGGCCCGTGTGGGGCGCGAACTGCATCCTGAACCTGGCTGCGCACTACCTCTTCTTCTCGGGGCTTCAGGCGGGAGAGCTCGGGATCGCGTATCCCGTCCTTGCGCTCACGCCCCTGTTCGTGGTACCAGTCGAATGGGTCGTTCTGGGTGCCGTGCCCGGGAGACTCGCCCTCGTCGGAATCCTCCTGATCACGCTCGGCGTCTATCTCCTGAACTTCGAGAGCCTGGGCCGGGGGCTCATGGCGCCATTCAAGGGGCTGCTCGGGGATCCGGGGGCGAAGCGCATGCTGGTGGTGGCAGTCCTCTGGTCGGTGGGGGGAACGCTGGACCGCATAGCCGTCCTGGCATCCTCCCCCGCCTTCTACTCGTTGATGTTTGCCGCCGGCCTCTCCGGGCTCTTCCTGTTGGTACTGACGATCGGGGCGCGTGGGGGTCGGGCCCCGCTGGCTTCCCGGCCCTCGGCTGGGACTGAGGGCACCGCGCCCCGTGGCGCCGAGACCTCTGATCGGATGAGCCTCCGCGAGGGGCTGTCCCGGCTCGCCCCGTGGGAGCTTCTGGTGCACGGAGCCCTGTTCACCAGCATGATGATCCTCCAGATGGAGGCGATCCAACGCGCCCAGGCTTCTTATGTGCTCAGCATCAAGCGGACGGGGTCGATCGTCGCGGTCGTCCTGGGCCACTTCGCCTTGCGGGAGCGCTCACTTGTACCGCGGCTCGCGGGGGCCGTCATCACGGCCGCGGGAGCTTTCGTACTGGTCATCTCCAGCTCGTAACGAAGAACGGAGGACCGTGGGGAATGGCCATCGGCGGTATGGTTGACCCTTCCATTCGCGCGGGTTAGAGTCCGACCCTCCAAGCCCTGGCGAGCGTGAGAGCCCGCGCCCCGACCGGTCCTTGGGGCGGCAGAGCATCCCCTAACTTCCGAAGCCGATCCGATGTCCTCCCATCTGATCCGGATCACCCTCCCGGACGGGAAGGTGCTTGAGTTCAAACGGGGCGCGACCGTGGCGGACGTTGCCGCGGCGATTGGGCCGGGGCTCGCGAAGGCCGCGCTCGCGGCCGAGTTGGATGGCGAGGTGGTGGACCTGGGCCGGCCTCTCGAGCGGGACACCGGCCTTCGCATCATTACCGAGCGGGATCCCGCTGCGTTATCCCTCCTGCGGCATTCGGCGGCGCACGTTCTGGCCACCGCGGTGCGCCAGCTCCGACCTGGCGCACAGATTGGCTTTGGTCCCGCGATCGACGAGGGGTTCTACTACGACTTCGGGGTCGAGGCTCCCTTCACTCCGGATGATCTCGAGGCCTTCGAGATGGAGATGGAGCGGGTGGTTCAGGCGAACCACTCCTTCGAGCGGCATCGAGTGACCAAGGAGGAGGCGCGCGGGCTCTTCCAGGACGATCCCCTGAAGCTCGAGCGGCTGGAGGAGCTGGGGGACGACGAGGTGATCACCGTCTACAGGGACGGGCCCTTCCTGGACCTCTGTCGCGGGCCTCACGTGCCGTCCACCGGGCGGCTCAAGCACTTCAAGCTGCTGTCGGCGGCCGGCGCGTACTGGAGGGGCGACGAGCGCCGCCCCATGCTCCAGCGCATCTACGGAACCGCCTTCTTCAAAGCCGAGGAACTCGATCAGCACCTCGAGCGCCTGGAAGAAGCCCGAAAGCGTGATCACCGGGTGCTTGGAAAGGAGCTCGACCTCTTCCTCGTGGATCAGCGGGTGGGGTCTGGGCTCATCCTCTGGCGGCCCCACGGGGCGATCATCCGGAGCGAGATCGAGGACTACGAGAAGGAGCTGATCCGACGCCACGGATATGAGATCGTCTACACTCCACACCTCATGAACGAGAGGATCTTCGAGGTCTCCGGGCACCTCGAGAACTTCGCGGAGAACATGTTCGGCCCGGTCGAGATCGAGGGAACCAGGTTCAGGCCGAAGCCGATGAACTGCCCCGGGCATATCTGCCTCTATCAGGCAGCGCAGCGCTCGTACCGGGATCTGCCGATCCGCTATGCCGAGTTCGGGACCGTTTACCGGAACGAGCGGAGCGGGGTGCTCCACGGGATGCTGCGGGTCCGCGGGTTCACCCAGGACGACGCCCATATCTTCTGCACGGAGGAGCAGGTACCCAGTGAAATCGGTGCCCTCCTCGATCTCGTGGACGAAATGCTGCGGACCTTCGGGTATCCGTACTCGATCGAGCTCTCGACCCGCCCCGAGAAGGCGCTCGGCACGGTCCAGCAATGGAAGGGGGCCGAGGACGCCCTCCGCTCCGTGCTCGAGGCCCGTGGCCTCGATTACAGGGTGGAGGAGGGGGGAGGGGCGTTCTACGGACCCAAGTTGGATTTCAAGCTCATCGACGCGATCGGGCGGAGCTGGCAGGGACCCACTGTCCAGTTGGATTTCAACCTTCCCGAGCGCTTTCAGATCGAGTACGTCGGAGACGACAACGGGCGCCACCGTCCCGTCATGCTGCACCGTGTGCTGGTGGGCTCCATGGAGCGGTTCGTGGGCGGCCTCATCGAGCACTACGCGGGCGCGTTTCCGCTCTGGCTGGCCCCCGAGCAGGTCCGGATCCTCCCGATCTCCGAGGAGTGGATTGCCGAGGCTTCAGCGTGCGCCGACCTCCTCCGAGGCCGGGGCGTTCGCGCCTTCCTCGTGGAGCGGGACAGCCTCTCCTACCGGATCCGGGAAGCCGAGCTGCGGAAAGTGCCCTACATGGGGGTGATCGGGGAGCGGGAGGCCGCGGACGGAACGGTGGCCGTCCGCACGCGGGGCGCTGGGAAGAAGCAGCAGGTCATGGAGCGAGGAGCGTTCCTCGATCGGGTGCTCGAAGGAATCCGCACGCGGAGCCTCGGCCTCGAAGCGTAGGGCGGTCTGCTTGACGACTCCCTCGCCGTAGGTATCTTTGGGAGTCGTAACAACTAGGAAGTGAAGGGGGATCCCTTCCACCTTTCGGCCCGCCTCTGTGAAATGGGAGTGCGGTGAGGCCGCTGGGTCAGAATGTCGCGGGTGAGGAGGCTTTAGCCTCGCCCCGGCCGTCTCGGCCCGGTATGTCCCCGGGCCGCTCTTATTTCTGGCGCCTCTTCATCGCGAGGTTTGGGGCGCCGCGGACGGAACGGAGGAGACCGCCATAAGGGAGCAGAGAGTCCGCGTCAACGATCAGATCCGGATCAGCCCGATCCGGCTTATCGATGCAAAAGGCGAGCAGGTTGGGATCGTCTCGCTCGATGATGCCAGGAATCGGGCGAGCGAGGCGGGCATGGACCTCGTCGAGGTGGCGCCGGACGCGCGACCTCCCGTATGTCGCCTGTTGGACTACGGAAAGTTCCGGTACGAGGAAGCCAGGCGGGCGCGCGAGGCGAAGAAGAAGCAGCACACGATGCAGGTGAAGGAGGTCAAGTACCGTCCGGGGATCGAGGCGCACGACTACGATTTCAAGACGCGGCACGTGCGTAGCTTCCTTCAGGACGGCGATAAGGTGAAGGTCACGATGATGTTCCGGGGGCGCCAGCTCTCCCACCCCGAGCTTGGTCTCGAGGTTCTGGAGCGGGTCCTCGCAGACGTGGAAGACGTCGGGAAGATCGAGAGCCAGCCGACACGTGAGGGAAGGACCATGACCATGGTCTTGGCTCCGCTGAACACGAAATAGAGGGGCGGGAGCAGGAAGATGCCGAAGATGAAGTCGAACCGGTCGGCCGCGAAGCGGTTCAAGAAGACCGGAACTGGTAAGGTCAAGCGCCGTAAGGCGTTCAAGAGCCACATCCTCACCAAGAAGTCGACGAAGAGGAAGCGGCACCTCCGGAAGAGCACGCTTGTCTCGGGTGCGGACGTGGTGCGTATTAAACGACTTCTCCCCGGGTGGTAACGGCCCGCGAGCTTTCGACCCGAGGAAGGAGGCCATAGATGACACGCGCCAGAAGCGTGCCCGCGCGCAAGGACAGAAGGCGGAAGCTCCTGAAGGAGGCCAAGGGCTACTTCGGGGGGCGAAAGAACCTTCATCGGACGGCGAAGGATGCCGTGGAGAAGGGGTGGGAGCACGCCTATCGGGACCGCAGGAAGAAGAAGCGGAATTTTCGACGGCTCTGGATCGCGAGGATCAACGCGGCCGCGCGTCAGCATGCGCTCTCGTATTCTCGCTTCATGAACGGGCTCAAGGAATTAGGCGTGGAGATCGACCGCCGGGCGCTCGCAGACCTGGCGGTGAAGGACCCCGTCGCCTTCGGCGCTCTCGCGTCGCAGGCGAAGGAGAAGCTGGGGCTGGCCTGACCTCGGTCCGTACGGAAGACAGGTGGGCGTTCATGAGGCTCCGGGGGAGATGCCACCTCCGGAGCCTCCGTTGCAGATCCACGCCACCCGCGAGCTCGAATGGCCGCTGAAACAAACCTGATCGATGACCTGAGGCGGCTGGAGGCGGAGGCCCTTGCGGCTGTCGCCTCGGCTGACGGTCGCGC
This sequence comes from Gemmatimonadota bacterium, assembly GCA_009692105.1. Taxonomy (GTDB): domain Bacteria; phylum Gemmatimonadota; class Gemmatimonadetes; order Longimicrobiales; family Gaopeijiaceae; genus SHZS01. The sequence goes on from SHZS01000058.1 coordinate 6,104, forward strand.
GTCGGTCGAACGCGTGCGGGTGGAGTATCTGGGGCGGAAGGACGGCCGAATCTCCACGATCCTGAAGGGTCTTGGAAGGCTGCCGGCGGACCGAAGGCCCGAGGTCGGGGCGGAGGCCAACCGCGTGAAGGATCGGCTCCAGGCAGCCCTCGAGGCGCGCGAGCGGGAGCTCTCACCGGGGACAGGTGGGGTCGAGGTCGAGGGGGACCTGAGCTTGCCGGGCCGAGGACGCCTAGTCGGCGGGCGGCATCCGGTGACCCAGGTGATCGATGAGCTCGTCGGGATCTTCCGTAGCCTCGGCTTCTCGCTCGCTCGAGGTCCAGAGGCGGAGACCGAGTGGTACAACTTCGTAGCCCTGAACACGCCGCTCGATCACCCAGCCGCAGACGAGCAGGACACGCTCTATCTCAGGGGTGGGCACCTCCTCCGGAGTCACACCTCCCCCGTCCAGGTCCGGGTCATGCAAAAGCACGCGCCTCCCATTCGGATCCTCGCGCCAGGCATGGTATATCGACGGGATGCAGTCGACGCCAGCCATACGCCGGCATTCGCGCAGCTCGAAGGTCTCGTCGTGGACGAGGGAATCAGCTTCGTGGACCTGAAGGCCACGTTGGCCGAGTTCGCGCGCCGGTTCTGGGGTCCAGGAACTCGGGTGAGGTTCCGCCCCTCCTTCTTCCCCTTCACCGAACCGTCTGCCG
>SHZS01000013.1 GCA_009692105.1 Gemmatimonadota bacterium
CACATCCGCCCCATCGGCCACCCGCGAAGACACGCATGGACGAGACGTTCGGACGTGGTCCCATGCTCCTTCTGTCGGGACGAGCGCACAAGTCTCTCGCCCAGGAGATCGGCGATATCATGGGCCGGTCCGTGGACGGGGCCGAGATCCGGGACTTCGCGGACGGGGAGATCTTCGTTCGGATCGACAAGAACGCTCGCGGGAGGGATGTGTTCATCGTTCAGCCCACGATCTCCCCCTCCGACATGATCATGGAGCTGCTCCTCCTGATCGATGCGGCCAAGCGGGCTTCTGCGGCCCGGGTGACCGCGGTGATCCCGTACTTCGGGTACGGCCGCCAGGATCGGAAGGACCAGCCGCGTGTGGCGATCGGGGCCAAGCTCGTGGCGAACATGTTGGTCACGGCCGGAGCGGACCGGGTGGTCGGGATGGACTTCCACCAGCACCAGATCCAGGGGTTCTTCGACATTCCGGTGGATCATCTCTACTCAGCTCCGGTGCTGATCGAGTACTTCAAGAAACGGACCTTCGAGGACCTGGTGGTCGTGGCGCCGGACGTGGGTTCGGCCAAGATGGCCCGCGGGTTCGCGAGGCGGCTCGGTGCGACGTTCGCGATCATCGACAAGCGGCGCCCTGCGCCGAACCAGGCGGAGATCCTGGCCGTCGTCGGAGAGGTCGAGGGGCGGACCTGTCTCATTACGGATGACATGATCGACACGGCGGGCACGATGGTCTCCGCCGTTCATGCGCTCCACGATCGGGGGGCCACGGCGGTGTACGCGTGCGCGACCCATGCCCTCCTCTCGGGGAATGCGCGGCAGAAGCTCGAGGACTCTCCGCTCCAGGAGCTCGTCGTCACGAACACCGTGCCGATCCCCGACGAACGAAAGTTCGACGGGCTCGTCGTCCTCTCCGTGGCCGGGCTGCTCGCGCGGGCGATCGAGTATATCCATTCGAACGAATCGGTCAGCCAGCTCTTCGAGCTGGACAAACCGCAGGCATGACTTTCAACCGAGGTTAGGAAGATGGCTACACAGGTGACGCTGAAGGCTGGCCTTCGCGAGGGAAGCGGGAAGGGTGGGGCCCGTAAGCTCCGCGCTCAGGGACAGGTGCCCGCCATCGTGTACGGGGCTCAGATGGATCCCATGTCGCTGGTCCTCAGTGCCCACGAGGCGGGGCTGCTCTTCCACTCGATCTCGGTTGAGAACACGATCGTGAACCTCGAGGTCGAAGGGGATAAGACACCCCTTCCGACGCTGGTCCGGGAGATCCAGACCCATCCGTACCGACCTCAGATCCTCCACGTCGATTTCCTCCGGATCCAGAGCGGGGTCGAGGTCGAGCTGGAGGTACCCGTGCACGTGGTCGGAATACCCAAGGGCGTGAAGGACGACGGCGGGGTTCTCGACCATCCCCTCCACAACCTCCCGATCCGGTGCGTTCCCGACCGGATTCCGGAGGAGATCCTGGTGGACGTGACCGCGCTGGGGATCTCGGACGCGATCCACGTGTCGGAGCTCACCCTTCCCGAAGGGGTCACGGCGATGCTCGACGGGAGCCGGATCGTGTGCTCGGTGCAGCCGCCCAGCATCCTGGCGGTTGTCGAGCCCGTGGTTGCCGAGACGGCCGAGCCGGGGCTTGTGGGCGGCGAGGCCAAGGAGGGCGCCGAGGGAGCCGAGAAGGAAGAGGGCGAGGGCAAGAAAGAGGGGAAGAAAGAGGGCGGCAAGAAATAGCGCGACTGACGACCTATCGCCGTCTCCAACGTCGAGCCTTTTTGTGAAGATCGTGGCGGGGCTGGGAAACCCAGGCCCCGAGTACGACGCGACGCGGCACAACGCGGGCTGGTGGGTGCTCGACCGGGTGTGTCGGGACTGGGGCTTCGGGCCGTTCCGTCGTGAGAGCGCCCTCCTCATGGCCGAGGGCCAGCGGGAAGGGACGGCCGTAATTCTGGCGAAGCCGACCGCTTACATGAACCGGAGCGGGCCGGCGCTGCGTCCTCTGCTTTCGGGGGAGGAGCTGAACCCCTCCGCCGACCTCCTCGTGATCGTAGACGATGCCGCTCTCGACGTGGGACGGGTCCGTTTTCGTCCTGGCGGGAGCGACGGTGGCCACAACGGCCTCCGGTCGGTGGCGTCCGTCGTGGGTTCGGACGAGTTCCCCAGGCTGAGGATCGGGGTTGGATGTCCTCCCCCCGACCAGGGCATGGCCGACTGGGTACTCTCTGAAATGCCGTCGGAAGATGAGGAACGGATCGCGGGGCTCCTCCCCGAACTGTGCGAGGCCGTGGGCCTCTGGGTGTCGGATGGGATCGCGCCTGTGATGAACCGGTACAACCGCTAATGCGATGCGCCGATGGGGTGCGCCGGGCCGCGTGGGCGGCTCAGGACATCGGGACGACCTTGAGGAGCCGGCCCTCGATCCTGTCGAATATCTCGTCCAGGGAGAGGCCCGTGATGGTGAGCCCGTGGTTCTTCAGCCCGACCACGGCCCTCGCGGGGTCGGAGTGACTCCGCACGATCTTGGCCACGGCGCCTCCCAGCTCGTAGGTCCCGCACGGGTAGTTGAACTCGGTGGACCGTACACCCTCCATCCATGCGTGGACGTGGAGGATGGCGCCGACCGCGGGGTGCTCCCGGTAAATCATCCAGTGCTCGATCGCATCCACCGAGACCCGCCGAGGCTCGACCTCCGGGGGAACGGAGAGGATCATCGCACCCTTCTTGGCGTCGTAATCCTTGACCATCAGGATGTCCAGCCCGACCTCGCTCAGCTTCGCCTTGTCCACTCCGGATGCGCTCATCCAGAACTGAGTCTCGTCGTACCGGGCCGAGATGTTTCCGTAGGAGAGCCCCCCCAGGCCGTAGAGCCGCTTCAGTTGGCGGCGGTCCCGCTCGGACAGGATCTCTTCGATTGGAAAGGGAGTGGGGAGCACATCCAGGGCGTCGAGGCGCTTACCGGCCCGAGCGATCGAGCGGGTGAGCTCGTCCCCTCCCCACAGCTCCCGGGGAAGGTCCGTCTCGAAGACGTTGTCGATGACGAGGCGAGAGGTCGCGAGAGGCTCGATCCGCAGGTAGACCTTCTCGAAGAAGTCGGTCCGGTCGGAGTTCCCCTGTACGCGGTAGTGGCCTTGCTCCGGCGTGATGAAATGCGCGTCCGGATGCGAATCCTCCGATCCCGTGATCCCGATCAGGAGGTTCGAGAGCGAGCGGACGAGCAGGGGGTACCCCTCGGGGATTGCCTCTCGAACGGTGCGTTCCCCCCCCGGGGCCAACTCGGTGAGGGACACGACGAACACCGCCTGACCCCGGCGCCGGAACGACCGAGGGTCGTCCCGACGGAAGCAGTTCACAACCAGAGAGGCCGTGTCCGCATCGTCGACGTAGGTGTGGCCGCGCCGGATCATCACCTCGCGAAGCCCATTGGTGAACCAACTGAGCTCCGCGACCTCGGTGCGTCCAGCGAAAGAAAAGTCCATGTGATTTCAGTAAGCACTGCGGATCGCGAGTTGAGAACCTCGGATCGCGGGTTCGTGACGAACGAACGACCTCGAGCCGCGGGGAAGGGATTTCGAGTGCCCGGCTCTTTTCCTGCCCGAAAAAGGTCGACCCGAGGCCGATCCGACGCAAGGTCCCGAAAAAGGCTGAGTTCGTGCTGAAAGCCGGTATCGTCGGGCTTCCCAACGTGGGGAAGTCTAGCCTGTTCAACGCGCTTACGTCGCAGTCCGCGCCGGCCGAGAACTACCCGTTTTGCACGGTCGAACCGAATGTGGGGATGGTGGAAGTCCCCGACGCGCGGTTGCACCGGATCGCCGAGATCCATGAATCTCGCTCCAGGATCCCAACCGTGGTTCAGTTCGTGGACATCGCCGGCCTCGTAGAGGGCGCGTCTCTCGGAGAGGGTCTCGGAAACAAGTTTCTCGCGAACATCCGTGAGGTGGACGCGATCGTGCATGTGGTCCGGTGCTTCGACGATCCGGACGTCACGCACGTGCTGGGCGGGGTGGACCCTATTCGGGACCGGGGCATCGTGAACACGGAGCTCCAGCTGGCTGATCTGGACGTCGTGGAGAAGAGGCTCGATCGTACTGCGAAGAAGGCCAAGTCGGGGGGGAATGAGGCACTTCGGGAGCAGGGGCTCCTCGAGCGCCTGAAGGAGCACCTGGGGAGGGGCCTCCCGGCGCGAGGAATGGAGATTGCTTCGGAAGAGGTCCCCCTCCTCCGCTCCTTCCAGCTGCTTTCCGCCAGGCCCGTGCTCTATGTCGCGAACGTCGGGGAGAGCGACCTTCCCTCGGGCGAGAACAAGTGGACGAAACGCCTCAGGGAGGCGGTCCGGGTAGACGAGGCGGAGGCCATGGTCATTGGCCTCAGTGCCAGGATCGAGGCCGAGCTCGTCGCCTTGGAACCCGCCGAGCGAACGGAGTTCCTGCACGACATCGGGCTCGAGGAGCCGGGGCTCCATCGCTTGATCCGTGCCACTTACGAGCTCCTCGGGCTCATCACCTTCTTTACCGCCGGCGAGAAGGAGAGCCGCGCGTGGACGGTGCGGCGGGACACCCGCGCTCCAGGGGCCGCGGGCGAGATCCACTCGGACTTCGAGCGGGGCTTCATCCGAGCGGAGACCTTCGCCTACGATGACCTGGAGGTGGTAGGCTCCATCAAGGCGGTCCGTGAGAAGGGGCTGATCCGCTCGGAAGGGAAGGAGTACGTGGTGAAGGACGGGGACATTATCCTCTTTCGCTTCAACGTGTAGAAGGCCGCGATGCAAGAAGACACTAGCGTCACAGCGGTTGCCCACGTCATCCAGCTCGCCGTGGCTCCCGTGTTCCTCCTATCCGGAATTGGAGCCATCCTTGCCGTGATGACCAACCGGCTGGCCCGAATCGTCGACCGCGGCCGCGCGGTAAAGGCAGAGCTGCGTAGCGCCACGGATCCCGCTCTGGTATCCGAGCTATCCGCGCTCTCTCGTCGAGCCAGATTGATCGGTCGTTCGATCACTCTCTGTACCACGACCGCACTCCTGATCTGCGCGGTGATCGTGGTCCTCTTTGTGGGTGCCTTCCTGGGCGTGGATACCTCCACCCTGGTGGCCCTCCTCTTCATCGCGGCAATGCTCGCCTTCTTCTGGGGACTCACGACCTTTCTGCGAGAGATCTTCCTGGCAACGGCGTACATTCACATCGGCCTGGAGCAGGTGCCCACTCCGACGAACGATCCGGCGGATGGGAGTGCGAGAAGATGAAAGCGCGCAGGCTGGGAAGCAGCGAATTGGAGGTCTCTTCCATTGGACTGGGCTGTCTGGCGCGCATCTCCAATCCTCTCGACGTTTGGACACGCGCGCATCACGCGCCTCACCGCATCAGAGGTCTTATGTCACGGCTTAAAGTCATTCTGCAGACCGCCGGGCGTTTCGTGGATTCCGCGATCCTCGTGTACTTCGACAGACCGGTCCGCTGATCGGGTGTCGGTCCGGCGCCCGGCAGGGGCGCCCTCCTTTGATCCACCTAACGCGCTGAGCATCGGCGGCGTCCATCTCTTCGAGCGCGTGGCGATTCTGAATGGGAGGCGGCCATAGTGCGTGGATATGGACGGATCTCGGTGCATGGCACCGCGGGTCATGACTTGGAAGGTTGAAAAATGAAGATCATGGCGTTGACGATGCTCGCGGTGTTGGCACTTGCGGGGCCTGTTGCTGCGCAGGGACCGGGTCAGGGTCGCGGTGGACAGGGTACGCCGCCGGGGATGGGACCGGGTCAGGGGCGGGGTAGACAGGGTACGCCGCCGGGGATGGGACCGGGTCAGGGGCGGGGTAGACAGGGTACGCCGCCGGGAATGGGACCGGGTCAGGGGCGTGGTGGACAGGATATGCCGCCGGGAATGGGACCGGGAATGGGAGTGGGACCGGGAATGGGCCCCGGTGGACCGGGCATGCCGCCGGGGATGGAAATGGCCGGCCCTCTGGAACAGGTGATCGGGTTGGCCCTGGAGCAGCGGGAGTCACTCGCCCTCACGGACGAGCAGGTTGCATCCCTCGAGGCACTGCGGGGGGACGTGGCGGCCGGTAATCAGGCGCTGCAGGGCGACATGGAGGCGCTGCGCGAAGAGGCCTCAGGGGACCGAGAGGCCATCCAGGAGCGGATGCGAGCTTTGCAGGATAGGGTTCGGGAGTCACGTGAGTCGGAGCGGGGTCGCCTGGAGGCGATCGTCCCTCCGGAGCAGCTCCAGCGGCTGCGTCCAAGGCCGGGCATGGGAGGTCGGGGGCGGGGTTTTGCACCGGGTATCCGGGGCTATCGGCAGGGGTTCCGGGATGGCTTCGGCGCCGGGGGCTCAGGTGGTCGGGGACGGCGGTCCGGCCAGCGCGGTGTCCGCCGTTGATCCTCGGCCTACGCACCGCCATCTATCCGGTTCCAGACCTTGCCGCCGCCAAAGACTGGTATTCAAAGGTGCTCGGTCGGTCGTCACTCCACTGGCGATGGCGAATGCGATCGCGAGCGGAAGGGCCACGATCCCGACCACGACGCCGGACGTTACGTCGGAGACGAACTGCGGGCGCGTGTATCCGCGCAGGGAAGTGACGATCTTGGGGACTAACACTCGAAGATTCTAACGGCGCGATTGGGCACTTGGTAGCGGCGCCGTTATTGAATCACCCCCATGATCCCGGTATCTTTATCGGCTCAACCCGCCCCACCGACGCCGTGGGGCCCGTGATCACGCGGACCAGGGGAATCGAATCGATGCGAGCCTACGAGGTTGTGTACATCTTCCACCCCTCCCTTACGGAGGAGGTGGTGAACGAGAAGCTGGCGAGATTCCACGCGCTCGTGACCGGTCCCGAGGGTGCCGAGGTCACCGCGGTGGACCACTGGGGGATGCGGCAGCTCGCCTACGAGGTGAAGGGGCAGCGCCAGGGCTACTACGTCGTCGCCCAGTTTGCCGCTGATCCGGCTGGCATCGGAGCGATGGAGCGGGTGCTCAAGCTGGACGAAGAGCTGCTCCGGTACCTGATCGTCCTCAGTGAAGGCGAGCCGACCTCGGGGATGTCTGTCCTGGCCGAAGTGCCGCCTCGTGCTGCAAAGGACGATGACGAGGACGAGGAGGACGAGGACGACGACGAGGAGTTCTCCCCCCACGGAGAAGCGTCTCCTCCGGAGTTCTCGGGTGGGCGGGGGCGGCGCCGCCGGATCGAGGGCCCAAGGATCGAGCTCCTGAACTTCAAGGACGTCGGGACGCTCTCGCGCTTCGTGACGGAGCAGGGGAAAATCCTTCCACGGCGGACCACGAAGGTCACGGCACGGTTCCAGCGGCAGCTCGGCCAGGCCGTTAAGCGTGCCCGCTACCTGGTCCTCCTCCCGTACGTGCAGAACCACAGCGGCCGTTGACCGATCGGGCCATGACGGGGGACGAGCCCCGGAAGCGGCGCTGGCTACGGCCTCTGGGTCTGTTCGTGGTGGCGCTCGGTCTCGCGGTGGGTCCGCCGACGGTGATCGTGGCCGTGACGTTCTCCCTCCTGACCCTGTGCACCCCCGGCGGGAAATGGACGGGCTTCGCCTTCGCCGTCGTTGCCCTCGCGGTGGTCTTCGCCGGGGAGCCCGACGGGGGAATGTGGTACCTGGAGCGGGGGTGGGCCCTCCTGGTCGGGGGCGCGTTTGCGGCTTCCACGATGGCGTGGCCGGACCGTCCCTTCTTTCCACGAGCGCTCGGGTCGCTTGCGATCGGAGCGGGTGCCGGAGCAGCGATCCTCCTGGTACTGAATGGTTGGAGTTCGGTCGAGACCATGATGGTGAGCCGGATCGAGTCGAGCGTAGCGGCGACCCTGGAGCTCGTGGCCCCGCTGACCGAGGGAGGCGCCCGGGCATCGCTCGCCGAGGCCGTAGCCCGCACCGCACAGGTGCAGGGCGTGCTCTTTCCCGCGCTGGTCGCGCTGAGCACGCTCGCGTCCCTGGGGGTGGCATGGTGGCTTCACATCCGCGTCGCGGCACGCTCGGACCGGGGGCTCCGCCCTTTCCGTGAGTTCCGCTTCCCGGAGCCGCTGATTTGGCTATTCATCGCCGGAATCGCGCTCGTGCTCGTGGCCGAATGGAGCGTGGGATGGGGTCGAGCGGGCACGAACCTGATGGCTTTCATGGGGGCACTCTATGTCCTCCGTGGGCTCGGCGTCCTCGTGTTCTTCCTGGGAGGAGTGTCGGTCGCGGGCGGAGTCTTGTTCCTGCTGGCGCTATTGATGACGGGCCCCCTGTTCCTGGGCGGTGCCCTTGTGATCGGGATGGGAGATTCGTGGCTCGACCTGCGTTCGCGGATACCAATGAAGAGCGCCGGGAAGGGCGAGTGAGAACGGCCGCCCGCGGCTGGGCCGTCCATAACTACTGGAGAGCGGTATGAAGCTGATCTTGAAGAAGACCGTCCAGAACCTCGGCGAGGCCGGAAAGGTCGTGTCCGTGAAGGCCGGCTACGCGAGGAACTACCTGGTCCCGCAGGGGCTCGCCTACGAGGCGTCCGAGGCCAACGTTCGGCGTCTGGAAGAGGAGCAGAAGGTGGAGAAGGAGCGGGGCCGGAAGGATTACCTGGAAGGGCGGAGGCGTGCATCCCAGCTCGAAGGCCTTTCGCTCTCGTTCAAGGCCCGTGCCTCCGAGGAGGGCCGGCTCTTCGGGTCCATCTCGGCGGGCGATGTGCTGACGGAGCTTAACGGTCGTGGGTTCGACTTCGAAGTCGAGCGAAAGCACCTCCACCTGGAGGAGCCGATCAAGGAGATCGGCGTGTACCGGATCCCCATCCGCCTCGCCCCGGAAGTAGAGGTCGAGGTGGAAGTCCGAGTGGACCGGGAAGAGGCCTGATCGGGGGGTGACCCACCGACCACGACGGGTACCCTACTCTGGAGTGACCGGGGGTGGCTCCGGCTCGGTGTCGCTGCTCGATCGGGCGGTGCAGTTGGCGCTCGACAGGAAGGGACGGGACGTTCTCTGGCTCGATCTGCGAGGGATCTCTTCGGCCACGGACTTCTTCGTTATCGCTACCGGGACTTCGGACGTTCAGGTTCGCTCGATCGCCGAGCACATGATCCGAGAGCTCCGGACAGAGGGGATGCCTCCGAGCCACGTAGAGGGGCTCGAAGGCGGAAGGTGGGTGCTCGTGGACTACATCGACGTGATCGTGCACGTCTTTCATCCCGAGGCCCGCGCCTTCTATCAGCTCGAGGCGCTTTGGGGAGACGCCCCGAGACGGGAATTCCTATAGCCGTAGACCGGTTTCCGGAAAGGGGGCGCGCAGATGGGTCTGAAATTGCGGAGGGTGGTGCGGGTCCGTAGTATGCCACCTCCTGAGACTTGCGGCTCGCTCCGGGGCGATTGCCCAGGCCTCCCAGGCGACCGGCCAGATCGTAGGGATCCATGACCCGCCACCCAGCCACTGTCCTCTCGATCGACCCCGCCGATCCCAGGATCCCGGAGGGTTTGGCGGCTCCGGCCCTCGATCTCGGCGAGGTGGTCGTCCTCCTGGCGGATCGGGAGGCTCACGAGGACGGGTGGCCCGCGCAGGCGGCTGTCGCGATTGCGTGCGAGTGGAGTGCTTCCGGTCGCCGTGTGGTCCTGGCCGACGCGGACCCCGCAGGTGCAGGCCTCCACGAACGGGTGGGCGCCGTGAACGGCGAAGGGGTCTCCGACATGGTGCTCTACGGAGCCTCCCCACGTCGAGTCTCCTGGAGACCTCCGGGCTCGAGTTTCCTCTTCGTCTCCGCGGGGACGTTAGTCTCGGATTCGTCGCGCTTGTATGCACATCCCAGGTGGCCTCGCCTCCTCGGCGCGTTCCGTGAGTCCGGCTGCGTGCTCCTCCTCTACGCGCCCGGCGACGACGAGGACGTGCGAGCGCTGATGGCGGAGGGAGATCGCGTATACCGGCTCACCGCCCACCGTCCCGACTTGGAGCCGGAGCCCGGAGTCATCGGTCTTGCAGAGGAGGGTGTCGGTCTCGTCGAGGACGATATCGGTTTCATCGAGGAGAGTGTCGGGCGGGTCGAGGAGAGTGTCGGTTTCACCGAGGAAATCATGTGGGGGGCGAACGAGGCGTCCGCCGAGGTCGAGGCCTCGCCACCTCCCGACGCGAAAGAGATCCCCGACGAGGTTCGCCTTCCTCTATGGGTCCTGCCGGATCGGAAAGAGGCGAGCCCAGAGGTCGCGGCGCATGAAGGTGCGGCAGGGGCCGATGCGGCACGGGTCGAAGACGAGTCGGACTGGAAGGATGACGGCGAGGACGACGGTGAGGAGGCTCCCCGGGCATCGAGCCCCGAGCGGGGGACAGTGGCCGCCTCCCCGGATCGGGAAAGCGGGGCCGCCGGCCGCCGGGTGAGCCCGCTCCTCATTGCCCTCCTCCTCCTGGTCCTCGCCGGAGTCCTGATCGGCGCGTGGCTCGGGTACTTCCCGATCCCGGGCATCGGGTCCACGACCGGCGTCGTGGGATCGATCCTCACCTTCCCACTGTTTGATTCCGACGGCTGGGGATGAAGCTTCGCGCCCTCCGTCTCCACGGCTTCAAGTCCTTTGCAGACCGTACCGAGATCGTCTTCCACGACGGCATCACCGCCATCGTGGGGCCGAACGGCTGCGGGAAGTCGAACATCTCGGACGCGATTCGGTGGGTCTTGGGCGAGCAGCGGCCCACGGCGATCCGCGGCGCCAAGATGGAGGAGGTGATCTTCCAGGGCACCGTGAACCGCCGCCCGGTGAGCCGGGGCTCGGTCTCCATGGAGGTCTCCAACGAGGACCGGGCCCTCGCGGTCGCCTTTCAGGAGGTGGAATTCGCGCGGACCATCTACCGCGACGGCGGGAGCGACTATTCCCTCAACCGATCCGCATGCCGGCTCAAGGACATCCACGAGCTCTTCCGGGACACCGGCCTCGGGACGAACGCCTATGCCGTGATCGAGAACCGGATGATCGATGTGATCCTCTCGGACCGGGCGGAGGAGCGGAGGGGGCTCTTCGAGGAAGCGGCGGGGATCGGGAAGTACAAGGATCGCAGGCGAGCCGCGTCCCGTCGGCTCGAGCGCGCCGAGATCGATCTTCAGCGGTTGGAGGATCTGATCGTGGAGGTCCAGAGCAAGGTCCGGTCGCTCGCTCGCCAAAAGGGGAAGGCCGAGCGGTTCCGGGAGCTGCGAGGCCGCCGACTGGACGTGGAGATGACCCTGGCTCGCGCGCAGCTCGGGGAACTCGACGCGAGCCTGCGCAGGGTGCAGGCTGTCTTCTCGGGCGACGTGGCTAATGAGGAGGGGCTGCATGGGCGAGTGGCGGCGCAGGAGAGCCGCCTCGAGTCCCTCCGTGTGGAGCAGCTGTCGGCAGAGAGCGCACGTGGTCAGGCCGCGTTGGGAGCGGAGGCGATTCGGACTGACCTGATCCGCTGGGAGCGCGAGCTGGCGGTTGCGGGAGAGCGGTCCGAGCACGCGGGGAGGCGACTCGAGCGTATCGGGTCCGAGCGGGAAGAGGCGCGAGGAAGGATGGGGCAGGCGGAGGCTCGCCTGGCTGCCGTCACAGAGGAGACGGAGCGCCGGAGGGCGGAGCTCGCTCAAGCTCGTCACGAGCTCGAGCGCTACGGGGCCCACACGCTCGAGATCCGGGGAGCGCTCTCCAGGACTCGCGAGGCGGTCGTCGAGGTGGAGAGCCGGGAGCGAGAGGTCGTCCGGCGTCTCGCACAGCTCTACGCAGACGCGGAGGCCGCGGAGGCTCGGGGTGAGGAGCTTGCGGGACGGATCGGGCAACTGGAGCAGGAGCTCTCCGAGGCTCGGGAAGCGCTGTCCGAAGCCGAGTCGCAGGGGGACCTGTTCGCGGATCGGACCGCGACCCTGGCGAGCGAGATCGAGGGCGCGCGTGTCCGAGTCGGGGGGGCGCTGGAAGCGGTCAGCGAGGCGCGCCTCGGGCTCCAGCGGGCGAGGGAGCGCGAGATGGCGAGCCAGGACCGGCACGGGCGCCTCGCGGCCGAGTGGGGGGCCCTGGATCAGATGGAGCGGGACCGTCAGGGCATGGACCCGGCGGTGCGGGCCGTCCTCTCCCGGGGTGAAGACGGTGTGCTGGGGATCCTGGCAGACTTCCTCTCGGCGGACCCTGATATGGCGGCTACCGTCGAGGCGTCCCTCGGGGTCCTTCTGAAGGCGGTCGTCGTGCGCGACTCGACGGTTGCGTCGCGAGTGGCGACCTGGTTCCGCGAGGGATGGGAGGGGGGAGGCGGACTGATCCTCCTTCCCCTGGATCGGGCTCCGCAGTCGGATGGCAGGGGAACCGTCCTCGCTCGCGTTTCTCCGAAGGGGCCCGGGGTGCCATGGGTGCGCGCGCTCCTGGATGGCGTCGAGCTCGCGGATCGGGCGGACCTCCTACCGGCATCCCGATCCACGGGGGACCGAGTGTCCCGCGATGGAGCGTGGGTGGATCGGCGTGGGGCCTTCTGGCTCGGAAACCCAGAGGGCTCGTTCGGGATCCTCGACCGGAGAGAGCGTCTTCGAGTGCTCGCGGAGGAGGTCCGACACGCGGAGGCAGAGTTGGCCGGGGCGAGGGAAGAGCGCGAGAGGCTCTCCACTTCGGTCGACGGGCTCGACGCGGATGCGGAGCGGGCCAGAGCGGGGCTCCGCGAGGTGGAGGACGCGCATCGGGCGGCCCGTGCCGAGGTCACGGCCCGCTCGGAGCAGAGGAGCCGGATCGAGCAGATGATCGTGGAGATCGGAGGCCAGCTTTCCTATGCCCGCGCCGCGCGCGAGCAGAGCGCACAGCGCGTGGCTGAAGGGGAGGGAGCGCGCGCGTCGCTCCTCGGCGAAGAGGAGTCGCTCAGGGAGCGACGCGGAGAGGCGAGGGAGGCCCTGGATCGGGTCCAGGAGCGCTTGGAAGAAGCCAGGGCACGGGAGGCCGTGTTGACGGTCGAGCGCACCCGACTCGAGGGCGAGGACGCGCGTCTCCTGGAGCGGGCCGGCGAGCTCGAGCGCTCGCGGGCGGAGGCCGGCGCGAAGATCGAGGAGCTCGACCGAGAGCGGGTTCAGCTCGAGGATGAGGCGGCTCGGGTCGCGCTGCTCCGGGAGGAGGGAAGGGAGGAGACGGAGAAGCTCTTTGGACGGCTGGCGGAGGCCGAGCGTGCGCTCGGCGCTTCGGAGGAAGTCCTCGGCGCCCTTCGCGAGCGGGTGCAGGAGGCGGAGAAGGAAGTGAAAGAATCGCGGGCGATGGAACGGGAGGCCTCAGAGAAGCGGCACCTCCTCGAGCTCGAGGCGCAGGAACTCGCGGGGAGGCACGAGCGCCTCCGCGACCGGCTCGAAGCGGAGTGGGGACGCCCTTTCGCTCAGCTGCTGGAGGAGGCAGGAGCTGTCGAGGGGAGCGAGGACGAGCTCCGCGAGGAGCTCCGTGAGGTTGGCGAGGCGCTCTCGCGACTGGGGCCCGTGAACCTCCTCGCCCTCGAGGAGCACGAGGAGGAGAGCGCTCGACTCGCCTTCCTCACGGAACAGAGGGATGATCTCGTCCGCGCCCGAAACGACCTTCGGGAGGCCATCCGCGAGATCAACCAGACCGCGACGCGGCTCTTCTCGGAGGCGTTCGAGGCGATCCGCGCCCGCTTCAAGGAGACCTTCGTCCATCTCTTCGAGGGTGGGGAGTGTGACCTCTGGCTTGCGGACCCCGACGACCCACTCGAATCCGACGTGGAGATCCATGCGGCCCCCCGCGGAAAGCGGACGCAGCGCATCGACCTCCTCTCCGGCGGCGAGCGGGCGCTTACAGCCCTCTCCCTCTTGTTTGGCATCTACCTGGTCAAGCCGTCGCCCTTCTGTGTCATGGACGAGGTGGACGCACCACTCGACGAGGCCAACATCGGGCGCTTCATCCGCCTGCTCGAGGACTTCAAGGGGAACACGCAGTTCGTGGTCATCACGCACAATCCGCGCACGATCGAAGCGGCCGATTGGATCTACGGGGTCACGATGGAAGAGCCCGGGGTGAGCACGATCGTCGGTGTCCGCTTGGACGAGGCTCTCGAGGTGGCGGGCGCCTGACCGCAGGCGCCTGACCTAGGGGCCCGCCGGTCGGGGGGGCCACCCGTGGGCGAGGGGCCGTGCGTCAGCGGTCCTTAGGGACCGTTCGGCGAAGGACGAACGCCTCGAGGGCCCGCACGTGCGCGAGCGCGATCCGGCGCTGAACGGCGGGATCCCGGAGAGCGGCCTCCTGTTCCGGGATCATCATGAAGAGGGTTTCCGAGAGAACAGCGGGCATCCAGGTAGGGCGCACAAGCGCCAGGTCCGCCCGCCCGATCCCCAGGTCCCGGGTCCCGAGCTCGTCCAGAAGCTCGTGCTGGACCAGGCGGGCGAGCTCCGCTGAGGGAGGGTTGAAGTAGTAGACGCTCGTCCCCTGGTTTGCCCTGGGATCGATTCCGTCAGGGAACGCGTTGTTGTGTACGGACACCAGGAGATCCCCGTCCGCCTCGACGGCGAGGCGGGGTCGATCCGCGAGGGGGACGGTTTCGTCCGCCGTCCTCATCATGGTTACGGCGGCGCCCTTCTCCTCCAGGTACTGCCGTAGGGCGATGGCGACCGCGAGGTTCGAGTTCGCTTCAGTGAGCCCCGTCGGGCCGAGCGCACCTTGGTCGATTCCGCCGTGTCCGGCGTCCACGACGACTCGGAGACCTCGGAGCGGTGCGGAGGGATCGACGGAGGGCGGACGCCGGATTCGGAGGACGACCGCTCCCGTCGCGTCGAAGAACGAGTCATAGCCCCAGATCGGGGCATCCAGCCAAACGCTCACGCGGTAGACCTGATCGGCGGGTTGACTCCACTCCGCCCGCTCGATCAACGGGTCCAGCGCGCCGTATTGGAAGAAGTTCGTGCGGCTCGTCGCTCCGAAGACTTCCAGATGGATCGCGCGCTCCTCGACGACGACCTGGAAGGGGAGGCGCTCGGAGAGGGGGAGCCGAACATCGATATGCGTGGGCTCGGGATAGAAGCGGACGTCTCCGACGAATCCGGATGGCGGAGGGGCGCCCTCCTCGAGGAGACGCACCTCAGCGGCGGGCACCCACGCCGAGCGGCTCTCCGCGAGCACTACTCTCAACATTCCGCTACGCTCTCCCGTGATCCGGAGAGCGGTTCCCTCGGGCCAGAAGAAGTGGTAGGGGCCCACGATGTCGTTTCGACCGCGTGCCCGCCAATTCGCTTCCGCTTCCGGAGGTGGAGACGCCACGGCGACACGCGGTCGCCCGGAGGGAAGGGTGGCCACGTTCAGCCGTAGCGGAAGGCGGACGGTGTCGGCTCCCAAGATCAGCTCGAAGCGGCCCGTCTCCGCCTCGGCCGGAAGCGTGCCCACGATGGGTCGGGGGACTCCGGAATCGAATGCCGCGATGGCCCGCGCCGGGAGCACGCCCCCGTAGCGAACCGTTGTCCCGGAGGAGGGAGGGGTGGCATCGGAGCGCTCGGTGCCGAAGGCTCCGTCGGAGTCCGCAGGGGTCTCCAACGCTCCCGCTTCGACCAGTCGGAGCCGGTTGCCCCCCGAGAGGACCAGCCACGCCTCGGCTCCCCGAGTGCCGCGGAAACCCACCTCGATCGGCTCCTCGGGAGCGGCCGCGACGGCGCCGGAGGGGGAGTCGGACCCCGCCAGGATCACGAGCCCGTCTCGCAGCGGGGCCGGGGAAGGGGGGAGTCGAACCGTCCGCTCGAGGGTGACGGTCGCTCCGTCCAGCTCGGCCGAGAGCCGGTACACGCCGTCCATTGGGACCGGGAGGAAGGCGAGGAACCCGCCGTTCGGAGCGACCTCCACGGGCGCCCCGTTGATCGTCAGGCGGGTCCGCCCCGATCCCGTAGAGCCGAACACGAAATTCCGGCCGTGGACGGTGAGGGTGCCGCCCTCGGGTGGATATTCGAGTGCGACGCTCAACTCGCCGTCCACGAGAGGGATCGGCGGGAGCGAAGGGATGCGCTCCGCCGCTGCCGTCCCAGGTACCGGGATGTCGCGCCCTCGGCTGTCGGCGCTCGACAGCAGGCTGGTGCAGGCCGAGAGCCCAGCCAACCCGAGGCAAGCTGCCGCGAGAGCCGCACGCCGGGGCCGTCGTGGGACGGCACCGGCCGGGCTGGATCGAACCGTTTGCTTTGGGGTCACCGGCGCACGCTACCGGGAGCGCCTAGCCGCGACAAGGCCCGGCCGCGACAAGGTCCGGCCCCACGCAGCCCTCCCCTCGCCCCGCGATGACTCGGAGCTTCCCGAAGGAATTCTCGAGATACGCAGGGTGGTCGAGGGGAAGGTTCATGAGAGCCGGTCAGGAGCTGGAACGAAGGGGGGAGGCCCTCGCCGCTGCCCTTTTCGAGGACCAAGGGTGGACGGTCCTGGACCGGAACTGGCGGGCCGGGCACGCAGAGTTGGACCTCGGCGTACGGCGTGGCCGGGTGGTGGCCTTCGTCGAGGTGAAGACCCGCACCGGGGAGGGGTGCGGCGATCCGCTGGAGTCGATCACCCCCCGGAAGAGGCGCGAGGTGGAGCGGGTGGCCCGCGCGTGGCTCCGGATTCGCGGGGAGGAGCTCCAGGATCGGTGCACATTCCGGTTCGATGCCGTGGCCGTGATCCTTGCTCCCAACGCTCCGTCCGACCTTCGGCACGGACCCGATGCGTGGTGTGCCGGGGACTCCGGTTGACGCGATTGGGGGGCCAGGGTACGTTCCAATCGTGCCCCAGGTTCGCAGATCGAAAGCCCACGAAATCCGTCAGGACCTCGCCGGTAGCAGCGGTAAGTGTGGCGGTCGATGTTGCGGTAGACCTGGGGCATTCTTTTTCCACTCTCTCCCCCTCGTAGTGTCGCACACAGCGTAGTGTCACACACAGCGCTAGCCCGGAAGTATCGCCCCCGCTGCTTCGCCGAGGTCTCCACTCAGGAGCACGTCTCGGAGACGCTCCGGCGGGCGGTCGCTACCGGACGTGTCGGCCACGCGTACCTCTTCTGCGGCCCCCGGGGCGTAGGAAAGACGACGCTGGCCAGGGTCCTCGCGATGGCGCTGAACTGCCCGCAGCGATCGGAGGACGGCGAGCCGTGTGGAGCTTGCGACAACTGTCGAAGGATCTGGAGCGGGACGACTTGCCTGGACGTGGTGGAGATCGATGCCGCCTCGAACCGCGGCGTCGATGACGCCCGTGACCTGCGGGAGCGGGCCATGTACGCCCCATCCGAGGAGGGGCGCTACAAGGTGTACATCGTGGATGAGGCCCACATGCTCACCCGGGAGGCGTGGAACGCGCTCCTGAAGATCCTCGAAGAGCCGCCCTCGCGGGTCATTTTCATCTTCGCGACTACGGAGCCGCAGAAGATCGAGCAGACCGCGGCTCCGATCCTCTCGCGGTGCCAGCGCTTCGACTTCCGCCGCGTCGGTGTGGCGGAGATCGTCGAGCGAATCGACGAGATCCTGGCCCGTGAGGGCCCGACGGCCACCCAGGAAGCGGTGAGGATCATCGCGCGGAAGGCGGATGGGGGGATGCGGGACGCCCTGTCCATCCTGGACCAGGTCCTCGCGCTCTCGCAGGGTGAGGTGACCGCGGAAGGCGTGCGGAGGGTTCTGGGGGTGGTGGACGAGGATCACTACCTCCGGCTCTTCGACCTCATTGCCGAGAGGGACCGGAGCGGGCTCTTCCAGCTGATCGAAGAGCTCCTCGATCAGGGGTACGACCTGGTCGAGTTTTACGGCGGCATCTTGGATGGGCTCCGGGCGCTCCTCCGGTTCCGCGTGGGGGGAGAGGGGGGCGACCTGTCCGCGGAGCGGAGAGAGGCATGGGAAGGGCGGGCGTGGCGCTTCGAGCCCGCCGACCTCGTCCGGATGCTCGGGATGGCGGTCGAGCTCGAGGCTGGCGGAAGCCTCCGTCGAAGCACTCAGCCCCGGATTCTCATCGAGCTGCTCCTCCTCCGGTTCTCCTACCTCGACGGAACGGTCGAGCTGAAGGAGCTCCTGAACACCCTTGGGGGAGAGCCCCGACCGTGGAGCTACGCGGAGCCTCCTAGGCCGGGAGGACCCAAGACCGGATCGCCCAAGCCCGGAGCGGATGGGCCCGGAGCTCCGGTGGGAGCGCCGAAAAAGAAGAGCTCGCTCGCGCGGCCTCCGCTGGAGTCGGGGCCGAGTGTTCCTCCGGCTTCCCAGGAGGGCGGAGCCCCAGGGGAGGTCGTCGCTCCATGGAGGGCTGGGGGCCTGGCGGGGGGACTGCCGGAGGACGAGCGCGTGACCGTAGAAGCCGCTCGGGAAGGGCGTCTCCGCGACCTCCTGGAGCGGGAACCCGGCCTGGTACCAGCGGTACAAGAACTCGACCTGGAGCTCCTGGACTGAAGCGCTACTCGCCTCGACCCCATCGCGGTTCCGCCGTGTCTCCGCCCGGGTCCCTTCGCGGGATCCGAGCTTACCGTGTTCCGGGACCGAACGGTCTCCGGATCGCCTCGCCTCGCTCAAAGGAAGAGCCGTGGAAATGAACCTGCAGAAGCTCCTTCAGATGGGCCAGCAGGTGCAGACCCGCCTGTCGGAGATTCAGGAGACGCTCGGTCGGAGGGAGATCACGGGCTCTGCCGGGGGAGGGATGGTGTCCGTGACTGTCGATGGAAACGGGGGCATCCGGAAGGTCGTGATCGATCGGGCCGTGGTGGATCCGAACGACGTGGAAATGCTCGAAGATCTTGTGCTGGCGGCGTTCTCCGAGGCACAGAAGAACGCGAAGGTGCTCTACGAGGAGGAGATAAAAAAGGTCTCGGGTGGGCTCCCGTTTCCGATGAAGCTCCCCGGGCTGTTCTAACCCTCTCCAACGACCTGCCGAGGCGAGCGGATGTCGGTCATCGACGAGGTGACTCGAGAGTTCGGCCGCCTCCCGGGGATCGGCCCGCGGACGGCCACCCGTCTCGTCTACTACCTACTGAAAGGGACGCGTGCCGAGGCCCGGCGCCTGGCGGAGGCGATCCTGGCCCTCTCCGATAAAGTGCGCCCGTGCCAGGAGTGCGGAGACTTCTCGGAGGCCGACCGCTGTCTGATCTGCACCGATCCGGGGCGGGACCGCTCCATCATCTGCGTGGTGGAGGGCGCGTTCGACGCCCGCTCGATCGAGCGGACGGGACGGTTTCGGGGGCGCTACCACGTGCTCGGCGGACGGCTGTCGCCGCTGGACGGGGTAGGGCCGGAGGAGTTAAGGATAACGCCGCTTCTGGGTCGGATTCGAGCCCCTGGAGCGGCCGTGGTTGAGGTTATCCTGGCGACGACCCCGTCGGTCGAAGGGGAGGCCACGGCCGGCTACCTGGAGGGGATGATCCGCCCGCTCGGGCCGAAGGTCACGCGCCTGGCGCGCGGACTGCCTGTCGGGAGCGATCTGGAGTACGTGGACGGGTCGACGCTTGCCGAGGCACTCTCGGGGCGGCGTGAGATGTGACGGGCGGGGGAGATCCTCCCCTGCGCATGGAGAGTGTGAGGATGAAGGAACGAACCAAGCAGTTCCTGTGGGCGACTGCGATCATCGCGGCCGTGGTGGCCGTCCTGGGCACGCTGGCGACGCTCTTCGTGCGCGAGCAGATCGGCCTGCAGCGAAGGAATCTGTTCAGCTCCCTGGCCCTGAAGCGGATCGCGGCCCTCGAGCACATCTCGCGTGAGCAGCCCTCGGTGGACCACGTGAACCTCCTTCGGGACTACCTCGCCTGGGAGCCAAGGCGGCTCCTCAGGAACAAAGCCCGCGCGATCATCGAGCGCATGGAGGGCGCGGCTCTGGATCGGGATGGATCGCTCGGGGGACCCGCGGCGTGACGCCCGGCGACTTGCTTCCGTGTTAGGGGACGTCGAGTTTATGTCCCTTGTGCAGCGGGGAGGGGGAACGTGTGTCATGGACAAGAACGATCGCGCATTCGCGGTGGTCTCGATCTTCCGAGAAGAGGGGATGTAGCGACTGATGTCGATGATCAACTACGCGTCCCGTGAGATCAACTGCAATATCGTCTATTACGGGACGGGGCTCGGGGGGAAGACGACGAACCTCGAGCACGTGTACTCGAAGGTGAACCCGGAGACCCGCGGGAAGATGATCTCGCTGGTCACGGAGACGGACGCACGCTCTTCTTCGACTTCCTTCCTATCGATCTGGGGACGATCCGCGGCTTCAAGACGCGGTTCCACCTCTACACGGTCCCGGGGCAGGTGTACTACAATGCGAGCCGGAAGCTCATCCTGAAGGGCGTGAACGGGATCATCTTCGTGGCCGACTCCCAGAAGCACCGATCCGAGGCCAACATCGAGGCGATGCACAACCTGTACGAAAACCTGGAGTCCTACGGCTACGATCTCTCATCCATTCCGTTCGTAATGCAGTACAACAAGCGGGATATGGCGGAGGTCATGACGGTTCCGGAGCTCAGGGCCCAGCTGAATCCCAGCGAGGTCCCGGACTTCGAGGCGGTCGCGACGGAGGGCAGGGGAGTCTTCGAAACTCTAAAAGCGGTGAGCAAGCAGGTTGTGAAGACGTTGAGCTGATTTCCATATGGCGCTGAGTCGGCTGAACCTTCCCAACATCATCACCGTTGCCCGCATTCTTGCATGTCCGGTGCTCTTCGTCCTCGTCCTCTCGCCCCGGATCTCCATTCTTCTTCTGGCCTTCGGCCTATTCCTCGCGGCGGCCCTCACCGATCTCTGGGATGGATATCTGGCCCGGAGGCACGGGTGGATCACCGACACGGGGAAGCTCCTGGACCCGATCGCGGACAAGCTCCTTCTCGTCGCGACGTTCGTCCCCTTCTACCTCGTCTCCCAGCGTCCGGACCCGGCCGTGGCCATTCCATGGTGGGGTTCCCTTCCACTCTGGGTGGTCATCGTGATCTTCGGGAGGGAGCTGGCCGTCACCCTCTTCCGGAGCTGGGCAGCGCGCCGGGGCCGCGTCCTTTCGGCCGGTCCGTCGGGCAAGATCAAAGCGTTTACGCAAAACGTCTTCGCGGGTAGCCTGATCCTCTGGTACGCCCTGGTCCGGCTCGCCGCGGAGCGGAGGTGGGCCGGGAGTGAGGTGTGGCGGCTCTGGAGCGGGTTCCACCGGGCGATCACTGGGCTGACCCTCGCCGTGGCGCTCTTCCTCACGGTCTACTCCATGGCCGGCTACTACTGGGAGAGTCGGAGCCTCCTCCACGGCGGGTCCCAGGCGCGCAAGTGAGCGGAGGGGCGGAGGGCGAGTCTGTCGAGGACTCACGGTCGGCCCGGTTCGAGACTGAAGGAGCGAAGTCGCTCGAAGAGCTCGGGGCCGCGCTGGGGGAGATCTTCGTGCGGCGCGGATGGACGCTCGCGGTCGCGGAGAGCTGCACCGGCGGCTGGGTGACCAAGGTGATCTCGGACGTGCCCGGCGCTTCGCGGTACCTGCTCGGGGGTGCGGTCGCGTACGCGGACCGTGCCAAGACGGTCCTCCTGGACGTTCCTCCCGCGCTGATCGAGTCGAAGGGGGCGGTGTCGGAGGAAGTCGCGCGGGCCATGGCGGAGGGAGTGAGACGGGTGCTCGGAGCGGACGTTGGGCTTGCTGTGACCGGGATCGCGGGACCGGAGGGCGGTAGTCCGGGAAAGCCGGTCGGGACGGTCTGGTTTGGCCTGGCCCTTCCCGGCTCGGTTCGGTCCCAGACCGTGACCCTCCGCGGGGGGCGGGAGGCGGTCCGGAGGGGGGCGGCCGGGCACGCGCTGGGAATGGTTTTCGATGCCCTGGAGAGTGAGGGTCCCGGGGCGGTGGTGCCCCCGGCATGAACCGGCGCCCTCGGACCGGGTAGATGACGGACGTTGCGGAGGGATATCCGGAAGAGGGGGGAAGAGACGTGCAGTCGGCCTCGCGGGACTCAGTCTCGGAAGGGGATAGCCTGGCGGGGTCCCTGAAGGGGAAGGTGGACATCGAGGAGGGCTCGGAGCAGGAGCTTAGGTCCGACTCGGGCGACGCTGCCGAGGTCGCGAACCTCCGCCGGGAGCTCCTGGATGGGAATGACCGCCACCTGCGGCTCGCGGCGGAGTTCGACAACTACCGACGCCGGGTTCAGGCCCAGCTCGGCGATTCGGCGGCTCGCGCACAGGCGGAGGTCGTCGGGAGGATCGTCGAGGTCCTGGACGACCTTCGGCGAGTGACGATGCTGGATCCCGCGTCCGCGTCCGTCGAGTCCGTAATGGAGGGCGTGACTCTGCTTGAGCGGAAGCTTCTCCAGGCCCTTACGGACGCTGGGCTCGACGAGCTGGATCCCGCCGGGGAGCCGTTCGACCCCAATACGATGGAAGCCCTGGCCCGCGCGCCCGCCAAGTCGGAGGCTGAGGACGACACGGTGGCCCAGGTGCTCCAGCCCGGCTTCCGGTTCCGCGGGCATCTGGTGCGCCCAGCCCGTGTGACCGTGCGGAAATACGATTGAGGTCGCCGAACGGCTGCCCTCCATGACGACGAGCACGAAGGACTTCTATCAGCTCCTCGGGGTTCCCGAGAGCGCCGGCCAGGACGCGATCAAGAAGGCGTACCGGAAGCTGGCGAAGAAGCACCACCCCGACGCGAACCATGGGGATCCCAAGGCCACGGAGCGCTTCAAGGAGATCGGGGAAGCGTACGGGGTCCTGTCGGACGAGGAGAAGCGGAAGCAATACGATCAGATGCGGAAGCTCGGTGCATTCGGCTTCCGTGGTACGCCCGGTGGATCCGGCCCGCGGACCGGGGCGGGCGGCCTTGGCTCGACCGACGGCGGGGGCGCCTTCTCCTTCGACGATCTCGGCGGGCTGGGTGACATCTTCAGCTCCATCTTCGATCGTGGCCGCAGGGGCCCGGGCGCGGAACGCTCCCAGGGGCCCGGGCGGGGAAGGGACGTCGAGTACCAGGTGGAGATCTCCTTCGAGACCGCGGTGAAGGGTGGAAAGATCTCGATCAGCGTTCCGATCACCGAAGAGTGCGCCACCTGCTCGGGCTCCGGGGCGCGTCCGGGCTCGAAGATCGAGAGCTGCTCCGAGTGTCAGGGAACGGGCACCGTCTCGTTCGGCCAGGGGGGGTTTACCGTGAACCGGCCGTGTCCTGCCTGCCTGGGGCGGGGGAAGGTGCCCGAATCCGCTTGCCCCTCCTGCGCCGGCTCGGGCTCGGTGAGGCAGGCCCGGACGGTCCAGGTGACCGTCCCGGCAGGGGCGGAGACCGGCTCCAAGCTCCGGCTCTCGGGGCAGGGCGAGCGCGGAGCGGCGGGTGGGGAGCCGGGGGACCTCATCCTGACCTTTCAGGTGAAGACCGATCGCTTCTTCCGCCGGGAAGGGGCCGACATCCACGTCACGATCCCCATCAACGTGGCACAGGCTCTCCTGGGGTCGAAGGTGCGGGTCCGCACCGTGGACGGGCGCCACGTCGTGCTGAAGATCCCGCCGGGCACCCAGAGTGGGACCCGCTTCCGGATCCGCGGACAGGGGGTCGAGTCGAAAGGCCGCCGGGGCGACCAGTTCGTCGAGGTGAAGGTAGAGATGCCCGACACCATCCCGGAGGAGGGAAAGGAGCGGATCAGGGAGTTTGCCGCGCTTTCGGGGCTCCGCTACTGAGGGCCGGGACCCCGCGGCATCCCTCGCGGACAGCGCTGCCGTCCTTACCGCATGCGGCGTGCTGGTTCCTGGAGGGGCGCACCTGCTGAGGCGATCCTACTCATCACGTGCGATCATTCCGCTGTGACCAGCGCCGTGTCTTGGAGTGGAGAGTGCGGACGCCTCGGGGGTAAGGGCTCGCGCGATCCGCCCCCCGCCCAGCAGCCGCTCCCCCGCGAACATTGCCGCGGACTGACCTGGGCTTACCGCCCGCTGGGGCTCCTTGAACCGGAGGAGGACTCCCTCGTCCACCTCGAGAACCGCGGCGCGGACCCCCGGTGCACGGTGCCGGATCTGTACCGCCACCTCACCCCCGGGGGTCGGGGGCGTTCCGGTCAGCCAGTTTACTCCCTCCACCCACATCTCTGACGCGTAGAGCTCCTCCATCGGCCCGACGACGACCTCCCGGGTCTGGGGGCGGATTTCGAGGACGAAATGGGGCCGGTCGAAGCCGCCGCCGAGGCCCTTCCGTTGGCCTACGGTGAAGCCGGCGTACCCCGAGTGATCGCCCACCACCCGCCCGTCCGATAGGACGACGGTCCCTGGCTGGAGGGCTGGGTGGAGCTGAGGGAGCTTCCGTTCGAGGAAGCCGCGGTAGTTCCCGTCGGGGACGAAGCAGATTTCCTGCGACTCCGGCTTATCCGCGGTGGCGAGGCCAAGCGTCCGGGCCTGCTCACGGACCTGGGGCTTCGACCGCCCTCCGAGGGGGAAGTGGAGCAGGGGAAGGAGGGAGGTGGGGAGCCCCCAAAGGAAGTAGGCCTGGTCCTTCTCGCGGTCCACGCCACGCAGCAGGTGGGACTCTCCGGCCGCCGCGGTCCGCATCCGTGCGTAATGCCCGGTGGCGATCCGGTCGCACCCGAGGGCCCGACCCCTTCGGAGAAGGTCCCGGAACTTCGTGTTCGCATTGCACCGCACGCAGGGGTTCGGGGTCCTTCCCTGCGCATACTCCGCCACGAAGTCGTCCACGACGTCCCGTGCGAACTCCTCCTCCACGTCGAACACGAAGTGGGGGATCCCGAGGTGGTCCGCGACCCGCCGGGCATCCAGGATCCCGTCGAGGCCGCAGCACGTCCGGGACGGGCCCGCGCTCTCCTTGTAGCAAAAGGTCTTCATGGTCGCCCCGACGACCTCGTGCCCCTCCTGGACGAGGAGGGCCGCGGCGACGGACGAATCCACTCCCCCCGACATCGCCACCAGGATCCGCATCCGTCCCCCCGGTGTCACGATGTCACCCCCGCGCTCACGCGTATCCGCTCCACGATGGGAGGGATCTTCCGAAGGGCTTCGCTTACTTCCTCAGCGCTCGTGGTCCACCCGAGGGAGAGCCTGAGGGGCGCGTACCCGGACGCATCGTCGCCATAGAGGGCCCGAAGCGTCGGGCTCACTTCCGTGCTCCCGCTCATGCAGGCCGAGCCGGCGGATGCCCCGATCCCCTCCAGATCAAGGGCGCCAGGAAGGACGTCCATCGGAAGGTCCGGGATGCCGAGCCCAAGGATGTGAGGCGCCCGGCTCGCTCCGCCCGCGTGGACCCGGGTTCCCGGGATGGCCCCGACCAGGCCGGCCTCGAGCCACGCTCGGAGATCGGCGAGCCTCGGGGACTCCACTTCCATGGTGTCCAAGGAGAGATCGAGTGCCCGAGCGATCCCGACCGCGCCAGCCACGTCCTCCGTTCCGGGGCGGAGCCCCCGCTCCTGCCCCCCGCCGAACATGAGCGGGCGGAGCTCCGTGCCCTTCCGCAACACGAGGATCCCCGTGCTCCGCGGTCCGCCCAGCTTGTGACCGGAGAGGCTCACCATGGCGATGGGGTGCTCGTCGAGCTCGAGCGGAATGCGACCGGCCGCCTGGACCGCATCCACGTGGAGGGGAACGCCCGCTGCGTTGCATTCCCGCGCCAGATCAGGGACGGGAAGGATCATCCCCGTCTCCTGGTTCACCCACTGGCACGATACGAACTCCACCCCCCGCGCTGAGAGCTCCCGTGCCGTTGGGAGGTCCGCCCGTCCCGAGGCGTCCACCTCGAAGGTCTCGCTCCGGACTCCGAGGGCCCCCGCGGCATCCATGGATTCCCGGACCGCGGAGTGCTCGAGCCGAGATCGAAGAAAGACCACTTCGCCGTCCCCCCGCTCCCTCAGCCACGCTGCACGGCCCAAGACCGCCACGTTCACCGACTCCGTGCCTCCGCGCACGAAGCGGATCTCGTCTGAGCGAACGCGGAGGAGCGCTGCGGTCCGCTCCCGGGCATCCTCGAGCGCGCTCCGCGCGGCGCGTCCCCATCGGTGGACGGACGACGGGTTCCCGACGAGGCCCTGGAGGAAGGGGGCCATCGCCGCCGCTACCTCCGGACGGAGGGGCGTCGTCGCCGCGTGATCTAGGTAGATCGTTCCCACGGGGGCTCTAGCGACCTGCCATGAGGAGTTTCCGGTGTCGCACTAATCACTATAAGTTAGCGCGGAAATGCTGGACCCCGTAACAAGAGAGGAGTCCTGATGAAGACAGTCGTAGCTTTTCTGACAACCCTCCTATTTTGGCCATCCATTTGTCAGGCGCAGGTGATTCAGGTTGAAATAACCGAAGTTCCATACGAGGCACCCTACGTCTTCATGGGCCTTCAGTACGCATTTGGCGGCAATCAGGCTGTCGAAAGGAAGAGCGACGGCGCGTCAGTGGCGGCACCCCTAGTTGGATATTCGCTTCGGATCCAGGGCGCCCACGACACTGACTTTCAAGCCGAAATGGAACTAGGCTATCGCAAGATCGATCTTGATGGTTTCAATGGTAGTGAAGGCCTGTCCTTTACAGATTTTGACTTGGGAGGACGTTATTACCCGAGGTATCCAACCTTTGGCCTCGGCAGTAGGATCGCAGTGCGTTTGACCGGGTCGGCACTGGGAGGGTTGTCGTACAGTGGCGACAAATCAACATACAATGTATTGGGCCAGGAAATTCTCTCGGACGGTTCATTTGGTACGGCGGTACGGATTTGAGACTCACTGCGGGTCTGGCGTTCTCGGGGCGTGAGGAACCTTCAGGGTTGACTGCGGATATAGTATATAGACCCAATACCTCGGAGAACTTGGCGTACATTGCACAGTCGGCGTGGGCAATCAGGATTGGTTTCTTGTTCGGTCCCTGAGTCCACAGGATCTCCTACCCCCTCGCATGTCGCCCGACGCCCCCTCTCCGTTCCCCCCTCCGTTTCCCAGGGGCCAGCCGCGGTGCTTCCGGGCCACCGTCCACGGGACGGTGTTCGGAGAGCGGGCGGCGATGCTTGAGCGGATTCGGGAGGGGGACGACCTGACCCTGATGCCCGATCCCCCCGTCCAGGACGATCCGGAGGTGTGGGTGCTCCTCCAATCGGGCGAGCCGGTGGGGCACCTCCCGCCCGAGATCGGGGAGTGGCTCGCTCCCTGGCTCCTCGAGGGTGGCCACGCCCGGGCTCGGGCCATCCGCGTCTCCGGGAGCGAAACGCCCAGCTGGCGCCGGCTCCTCCTTGAGGTGTCCTGCCCCTAACGGTGTTCAGCCTGGGAAAGCGCGCTCAGAAGGTCGGAACGTCGAGCGCCGCGAATGCATCCACGGCGAGGGTCTCCCGGGTCCAGAAGGGCTCGCCGTACGGCCGCCGGATCCGTGAGCCCCAGTAGGCGAGGTGCGCCCGCACCTGATCCGCGATCGGCCGCTCTCCGCCCGGGAAAACTTCCCCCCTTCCCGTCGCGCCCTGGAACTGTGTTGCGTAGCACTCGAGTGCGCGGAGCTTTCGATCCACCTGCTCGGTGACGTCGATCACGAACGATGGGTGTGGGGCATCCTCGTGGTAGATCGTCGCGTGGACGACCTTCCGCGGCCGGAACGCCTCCCCAGGGCAGTCCAGCTTCTTCAGGCCGGCGAGGAAGGAGGCTTCGACCACGAGCCGGGCGGCTGCCGGGTGGTCGGGATGTCTCCCCTCCCGCCAATGGGTTACGACGACCGACGGCCGGAGCTCTCGGATGATCCCAGCCAGCCGCCGTCGCGCGGCGTCCGTGACCTCGATCCCCGCGTCCGGGAAATCCGCGTTCCGCCGGAGGGCGATCCCAAGCACCTTCGCCGCCTCCTTCGCTTCGCGTTCCCGTGTCTCGGCATTCCCATGGGTCCCCTTCTCGCCCCGAGTCAGGTCGAGGATTCCGACCCGCGCGCCGCGGTCCACCGAGCGGGCTAGACTCCCTCCCGCAAGGAGCTCCGCGTCGTCGGGATGGGCAAAGATGGCGAGAACATCGAGGGGGCCTGAGGTCCCGCTCGCACCAAACGGGGCGCTGGAGGGAGGGGGCATGCTCACTCGTAGAGGAGGGCTGCGACCGGGTCCATGCGGGCTGCCCTCACGGCGGGAAAGAGCCCGAAAAGCATCCCTGTCACCGCCGCCCGAGCCTGCTCGGCGCCGTGCTGAGAGGAGGAGAGGTTGGCCCGCTGGACTTGGACCCGGGTATCGGCCGTCTCCACCTCCTGCTCGGTGACGACTCCCCCGGCCCGGAGCTCATGCAGGCGGCTGAGCTCGCGCTCCGACTGATCGAGGTTCGCCTGCTGTTGTATGACCTGGGCCTCGGCCTGGCTCAGGCTCGCACCGGCCCGTGAGACAGAGGCCTCCACCTGTCGTGGATCGATCCTGAGGAGGATCTGGCCCTCCTCGACCCGGTCGCCTTCCTCGACCGCGAGGTCGACGACCCGACCCATGACCTCGGACGAGATGTTGACCTGACTCCGGGCGCGGATCTGCCCAATCGCAGTGATCGTGGAGACCACCTCCCGCACCGCCACGGTCTCGACGCGGACCTCGACCCCACGGTCGGAGCGGAGAATCTGGATCGTCGTGGCTCCCGCGACGGCGACCACCAGAATCGCCCCGACAAGGATCTTGAGGTTTCGGCTCACGCTTCTCGTGCTCGATTCAGGGGGCTTCCTCGCGGACGGCCAGGTACCTCGATTGCACGACCCGGACCTGAAGGACCCGACCTTCCTGGTCCACCCACAGGTCCCGGGTCTCCCCACCGCCCTCGGCGCTCAGGTGCCGGGCCGCAAGCTGCTGACCGCCGATCAGCAACGTCTCATTACCCACCTCGGTGACCCGGAGGTCGTACTGGCGCCCTGCGCGGGGCGCGACGGCGGGCACCGTACTGCCGGAGGGGAGGCGGCTCACGAGGAAGAAGTACTGGTGGGAAACGCCGGAATCCAGCACCACGGTCCGCGGGGTAGCGCGGAACTCCCGCTCCTGCTCCCCCCCTCGAGTCGAGGTGCTGGACACGAAGCGCTGCCCGCTCTGCTCGCCTCGGATATCCTCCTCCACCGAGCCCGAGGACTTGACCTCATACCGTCGGACGGAGAGATCGCCCACCCTCGCATCCAAGGCCACGCGGAGGTGGAGCGGCTCTCCCTCTTCGACGAGCTCGAGTTGAGCGGCTGCCAGGACCTGTCCATCGATCCCCACTCCGCTCTGCCGGATGGTGAACGTTTCCGTCCCCACTGGTCTACCGTCCACGGAGATCTGGAAGGTGCCCTCGTCCAGGGTTACGACCTGTGCCGCGGGTCCGGTCTGGGCCGCGGCTCCGGTGCCCGAGAGGAACAGGCATCCCACGACGGAGGGCCAGGGGATAGAGGGCCACGGGAGGGTGCGTCGCATGGTCGTTCCCGGTGGGACGAGAAGGGGATCGAGGGCATAGGAGAGCGGAGTCGGCTTCCCCTGTCCGGCCCTCGGCCATGGATCCATACTTGGACGTCCGGGGCGCCCGGCGCTTCAGACGGCCGCACCAGAAGATGTGGAAATCTCTGCTTCCACGGGGGGGAGGGCAACCCGAGTGAGCCGACGCCAGCGGTGGTCCCCGGCGGCCCTCCACCTCGCGGCCATAGCCTTGGCCGCCGGGGTGGGCTCGGGCCAGACCCTCTGGGCTGTGGCTGCCGGAGCTGGGGCGCTCGCCGGGCTCCTACCTGGGGGAGCGGAGGGATAGGAAGACCCGGCTCGCAGCAGCGCTGCTTCTCGCTGGAACCGCGGCGGTGCTGGCGGCGCACTGGAACCTGATCGGGCTCGCAAGGGCTTGGCCAGAGCGATCCGAGCGACAGGAGGCCGAGGCGCAGGCGCGGCTCGCCGAGGCCGTGGGACGATCATCCGGGTCATCCTGCTCTCCTGGGCGGGGGCCTCAGGATCGGATCCCTCAGAGAGTCCCCGCGGGGGTAGCGTGCCCCCTGGGGATTCGTAACTTCAGGCTCGCCGTCGAATCCCAGAGTGCCCCCCCATGATTCATGACCCCATGCGACCCTCCGACAGCATCGGCCATACGGACGTGAGCCCGCGAGAAACCCCCGGCTCCATCGGGCCGCGTGGGGACATGCCGCCCGAAGAGTTCCGTGAGTGGGGAGGGGCGACGGTGGAATGGATCGCCCGCTACCTCGAAGAGGTGGGCGAGCTTCCGGTGATGTCGCGAGTGGCTCCCGGAGACATTCGGGCCGCCCTCCCGACCCATCCTCCCGAGTCGGGCGAGGCCTTCTCTGACATCCTCGACGACTTCGAGCGGGTCATCGTCCCCGGGATCACGCACTGGAATCACCCGTCCTTCCACGGCTACTTCGCGGTTACCGGCTCCGGGCCGGGGATCCTGGGCGAGATGCTCGCGGCCGCATTGAACGTCAATGGGATGGTGTGGCGGAGTTCACCGGCGGCGACCGAGCTCGAGGAGCACGTGCTGGATTGGGTCAGGCAGCTGCTGGGCCTCCCCGAGGGCTTTGTGGGGGCCATTCAGGACACGGCTTCGACGAGCTCGCTCGTCGCGCTTGCCGCCGCACGGCACCGTGCCTATCCCGAGGCTCGCGAGAAGGGGCTCTTCGCCCTTTCCAGGGGTTGCATCTACGCCTCGGAGGAGGCTCACTCCTCGATCGAGAAGGCCGGAATCGTGCTCGGGCTCGGGCGAGATGCGGTGCGGAAGATCGAGGTCGATAGCGAGTTCCGGATGCGCCCGGAGGTGCTCCGGAGGGCCGTGCTATCCGACCGGGCGCAGGGGATCCGACCCGTGGCTGTAGTTGCGACGGTCGGCACGACCTCGACGGCATCCGCCGATCCGGTGAGCGAGATCGCCGACGTCGCCGACGAGCTTGGCCTCTGGCTTCACGTGGATGCGGCCTACGCAGGCGCGGCGGCGATGGTGCCCGAGCTCCGGCCGGCCTTCCGGGGTTGGGAGCGCGCGGCATCGATCGTCATGAACCCGCACAAGTGGCTCTTCACGCCGGTGGACTGCTCGGTCCTCCTCACCCGCTTCCCGGATGAAATGAAAGGGTCCGTGGCGCTCACGCCTGAGTACCTGCGCACTCGGGAAACGGGCGTGGCCACGAACCTCATGGACTACGGCGTCGCCCTGGGACGCCGCTTCCGTGCGCTCAAGCTCTGGTTCGTTCTCCGGTACTTCGGCGCCGACGGGATTCGAGAGAGGATCCGCTACCACGTTGCGCTGGCCCAGGGCCTGTCCGAGCGGATGCGGGCCGAGGCGGGTTGGCAGGTGATGGCCCCGGTCCTCTTCTCCACCGTCGCTTTCCGGTTTGCCCCTGCGGGGGTCGCCCCCGAGGATCAGGACGCGCTGAACCTGGAGCTGCTGGAGAGCGTGAACGCCTCAGGGACGGCTTTCCTCTCGCACACTCGGCTCCGGGGCCGGGTCGCGCTCCGACTCTCCATCGGAAACCTGAGGACCCGCGAGCACCACATCGAGCGTACGTGGGCCTTCCTGAATGACTTCGCCGCGGCGGAGCGCGGGGTCGCTGGGCCCCCGAGCTCCAGGCGCCCAGCCCCCCCGCGCTAGACCTCCTTCGTTTTCCCCTGGTGTGCCGGCAGGACCTGCTAGGAGTGGCGCACCTGCCCCTCATGGGTGACCAGCACCGCGCCCACGATCTCATCTGCAGGATCGACCTTTAGTTTCCCGTCGGACACGAGGTGCGCGAGAAGCGCGACGATGTTCGTTCCTTGGGAAGGAGCGAGACCTCATTCTCGCTTCCCCCCGCTCCCGCCGAGGGAGGGCGGAGCCGAGGTTGGCGACGAGGTCCTGCTTCGCTCCCTGGCCTTCCAGATTCCGAGCGGAGTCGACGAACTCATGACCGTCGAGGTGCAAGGAGCACCGATGGACCTCCTTCGCCTCCATGTCGGTCGGCGCGTCCGGGAACGGGCCGCGATCCCCGATCGGCTATCTCTCGGCGCGGTGGCTCCCGACCCCGCGGATTCCATCCGGGAGCGGAGCTTCAAGTTCGGCATCCAGATAGAGCCGTCCACACGGTCCATGGCCTACCACACCATCAACGGCCGGTCCTTCGACATGTCCCGCATCGATGAACGGGTGACCCTTGGTGAGACCGAGATCTGGTCCTTCTCGAACGACAAGGCGTTCGCCCACCCTGTTCACTTGCACGGTGCCCACTTCCGAGTCCTCTCACGGAGCGGTGGGCGCCGACAGGTCATGCCCTGGGAGGGCGGAATGAAGGACACCGTCCTCGTCTACCCGACGGAGACCGTACGAGTCGCCGTCCGCTTCAGCGCTCACCGCGGCATATTCCCCCTCCACTGCCACAACATCGAGCACGAGGATATGGGGATGATGCTGAACGTTCTGGTCGAGTAGCGGCCGAGCTGCGTCGACGCTTGGCTCCCTTACTGGTTCCATGGCGGCACGATGCGGTTCATGCGTGCGTAGGCGATAAGCTGGCCCAGGTGTTCATGCATGTCGCCAGTGGCCATGAGGATTGCGCCACTGATCGGCGCCGGCTGGCCGAAGAAGCGAATCTCCCGGGAGCGGGTCGCGTCATCCATGCCAGCGACCACTCCGATGATGTTGTCGAAGGCCCGGCCCAGCTCCGCGACTAGCGCGGTCTTGGACAGCCCCTGGAGGCGGGTGCCCTCGGCGGCCCGGTCCGGGAG
Source organism: Gemmatimonadota bacterium (assembly GCA_009692105.1). Taxonomy (GTDB): domain Bacteria; phylum Gemmatimonadota; class Gemmatimonadetes; order Longimicrobiales; family Gaopeijiaceae; genus SHZS01. Next base: position 32,453 of record SHZS01000013.1, read on the forward strand.
CACGCCCGCGGGCGCGGGCGCTCCCCACTGGGTGGGGAAGCCGAGGCTTTCGCCGGTAAGAAGGATGAGCACCTCCTTCACGGATCGGACCCCCTCCATCGGCCTCCAGTCGTAGCGGTCCTCGGGGAATACCTCGGCCAGCGCGACGAACTTGTCCTTCATTGTGCGAAGATCCGCCACCTGGACCTCTTTCAGGGAGCTGGTCTGCGCGCCGAGCGGCGCTGCCGTGGCGAGGGCAGAACCCAGCACCGCGAAAAGGGACAAAAAGTAGAGAGCTTTCATGGATATCTCCGGCTGTCGAGTCGATCGACTCAGGGGTCCATTCGAGGAGAGATGAGGCGTACCGCCCTCAGTCCGTCTGGCGAAGTTCGCACAGATTGAGGCCTTTTTCCATCCCGGCCGCCGGGAGTTCCTCGAACCTCCTTTTCGACGACTTCGAGGTCGAGCAGTGGAACAACATGGCCTCGCAGATGCGCCGCGCCCTGCCGGAGTACGAGTGGTTCGAGATCGACGATTCGCACCCAATCTTTCGGAGCGTCTTCAGGGTCGCGGACATCTACGTTCCTCACCCTCTGGTCCGGGTGACTCCCGACTACCAGGCGATGTTCGAGGACAACGATCCAACGAAGCGGATGATGGTTCTCGCGAACCATAACGCGGATCTCGCCGAGTACTGGGAATTCCCCGGGGGTCGATTTGGTCTGGATCCCACGAACGACGCGTACCGCCTCGGCGTGAACTACTTCATCTACGCGATGATGCACTGACGGGGGCTGGATCTCGTGAGGGATCCGACTCCGGGAGGAGTCGGGTCAGGAGCGGGGACGTCATGAAGGTGGTGACGAGCGCCATCATCACGAGCATTGTGAAGACCACGGGTGACAGAATCCCGAGCTCCAGACCCACGTTCAACGCCACGAGCTCGATGAGCCCTCGGGTGTTCACGAGGATCCCGAGCGCCGTCGCATCCCGCCAGCGCATCCCCGCGGCCCGGGCCGCAAGCGTTGACCCACCCGCCTTTCCCAGAATGGCCAGCGCCAACGCGAGCGCAGCGTCTGTCCACAACCTAGTCCCCTCGATCAGTCCGATGCGGGTCCGAAGCCCGGTCAGCGCGAAGAACATGGGGAGGAGGAGGGTCAGAGTCAGGGGCTCGATGCGGTCGACCAGAGCCCGTCGCCCAGAGTCATCGAGAGGGATCACGAACCCCGCGAAGAAGGCTCCGAAGAGGGCGTGCACTCCAAGCGCTTCTGTCGTGAGAGCGGAGAGAAGGAGCAGGAGTAGCGCGGCGGGGAGCCCGGCGGGCGGCATCCCTGGCGTGGCTCCACGAAATGGCCCGACACGGTGCAACCACGGCCGCACGATGCCAAGCATGATCCCCAGGTAGGCTCCGAAGAGCGCGCATCGGAGAAGCACGTAACCCGCGCCACCACCCCCGACCAATGCGAGGATGCTGCCGAGCAGGAGCCATCCCGTCACGTCGTTCACGGCCGCGCAGGCGAGGGCCATGCTTCCCAGTTCCGTCGCCATCAGCCTCTGCTCGGCGAGGATGCGGGCGAGGACCGGAAAGGCCGTGAAGCTCATGGCCGTGCCGATGAAGAGCGAAAATGAAACGAGCGAGACGCCGACCGGGGCGAGTCGCGCGTGCGTCATCACGCCGAATGCCGTTCCCAGAACGAACGGAAGGACGATGCTTGCTCCGCTCACCCACGCGGCGGCGGCGCGCCGCACTTGAGCCGGAGTGGCTCGGAGTTCGATCCCCACGACGAACATGAAGAGGATCAGCCCGAGCTGGCTCAGCGCCTCCAGCGAGACGAGGCTCCCGGGAGGGAACAGGCGCGAGAAGGTATCCGGGAAGATCCACCCCAGGAACGATGGGCCAAGTAGGAGGCCCGCGATGATCTCGCCCACCACGGCGGGCTGACCTAGGCGGCGGCAGCCTCCCCGCGCGGCCGTCGTGAAGGCCAGGATGACCACGACCTGGAGGAGAAGGAGCATTGAGGTGGCCGTCCCGTGGTGAAACCGAGCCCGCCGCGCGGGCCTCCCTGTTTAGGGGAGCCGTAGATAACGCTTCGCGCCGTACAGGAAAAGAGGCCCGGGCCCCTTCATTGCAGAAACCCTTCAATCGAGGATCCCGGCGGCCTCAACCGGTCGCCTCGAACCCGTCGCAGCGATGGATCGGAAGGAGAGGATACCGGGGGAAGGTCGGGTCCTCCTGCGAGCGGAGACAAAGGACGAAGCGGCTCCCCCGTGTGGAAGAGACCGACCGGCGGAAGCGGCAACTCCCACAGAGCCCGACCGTGCGCTCCTCTTCCTCGGGGATCGGCCCGTCGTCCGGTCTCGAATCCCATGTCCCCATCGGTTGCCGGTCCGTCAGGTGCGAGCCCAAGCCGGCCCGGCGTGGAGGGACACGATCCTCATGGCTTCATCCTCCCAACTGCACGGTGGTGCCGATGCGGATGATCCGCCCCGGAGCCGGGAACCCCGCGATCCCCTCGTAGTCCGTGTCTAGAAGGTTCTCGACCTTGAGGCGGAGCTGTGTAGCCGCTCCGTGCGCGAACGGGAGCCGGTAGGCCGCAGAAAGGTCCAGCGTCCGGTACCCAGGGAGTGTCACCCGGGGCGCCGGGAAGCCCGCGGCGAAATCCACGTCCTCACGTTTGCCCGCGAGGCTCAATACGGCACTCACGGTCCCCCGGGCGCGGACGACCTGCCCGGTGATCGACGCCGAGCGCTTGGGGC
>SHZS01000059.1 GCA_009692105.1 Gemmatimonadota bacterium
CGCATTCCGGGCCCACACCAGTCCGGCCACCTTGAGCAGGAGTCCGACCTCGTTCTCCGAGGCGCCCTGGAAGACGGGTGTCTTGGACTCGAAGCCCAGGATCTGAGACGCCCATCCGAGATGCGTCTCCAGGATCTGCCCCACGTTCATACGCGAGGGCACACCGAGGGGGTTCAGGACGATGTCTACCGGCGTACCGTCGGGCAGGAAGGGCATGTCCTCTTCGGGAGCGATCTTCGCGATGATCCCCTTGTTCCCGTGGCGACCGGCCATCTTGTCGCCGACCGCGATCTTCCGCTTTTCGGCGAGGTAGACCTTCACCAACTGGACGACTCCCGGCGGAAGCTCGTCCGGCTGGAAGACCTTATCGATCTGCTCCTCCGTTCGGGCCTTGACCGCATCGATTCGCCGCTGCGCTTCGTCGACGAGCCGCCGGATCCGGACCGAGGCCTCTCGATTCTGCACCTTCAACGTCTGCAGGTCCACCTTCCGGAGCTCGAGCTCCTCAATGTCCGACTTCGTGAGCTTGGTCCCTTCCTTCACCAAGGGCTCGACCGTCCCCTTCTTCAGCATGAGCGAGATCGTCTGGAGATGGAGCAGCTCGGCCAGCTCCTGATCCCTCGCCTCGGCGATCCGACGCGTCTCCTCCCGCTCCCACTGTCGCAGCTCACCGATCTTCGCCCCGTGCTCCTTCTCGAGGAGCGGGTCGTCGATCCGCCGCGAGAATACCTTCACCTCGATCACGTCCCCGGCCATTCCCGGCGAGACCCGCAGCGACGAGTCCTTCACGTCCTTGGCCTTTTCGCCGAAGATCGCCGTGAGGAGCTTCTCCTCGGGAGACAGCTCCGTCTCTCCCTTGGGAGTGATCTTCCCGCACAGGATGTCGCCGGATCGGACGCGAGCACCAATTCGGATGACCCCGCGCTCGTCCAGATCCCCCAACGCTTCCTCGGACACATTCGGGATCTCGCGGGTGATCTCTTCCATCCCCCGCTTCGTGTCCCGGACGTGGAGCTCCAGCTCCTGGATGTGGATCGAAGTCAACTCGTCCCGCTTGACCAGGCGCTCCGAGAGGATGATGGCGTCCTCGAAGTTGTATCCAAACCACGGCATGAAGGCGACCGTGAGGTTTCGTCCGAGTGCAAGTTCGCCATGGTCGGTCGAGGGGCCGTCCGCGATGATGTCGCGGGACTTGATCCGGTCGCCAACCCGAACGAGGGGGCGCTGATTGATCGCCGTGTCCTGGTTCGTCCTCCAGAACTTCTTGAGCCGGTAGCGGTCGAATTGGGCCAGCCGGGCCAGGGGCTCGTCCGCCTCCTTCGCCCCAACCGCCCCCGTGTCGATCACGACCTCGTCGGCCGTGACATGGACCACCTCGCCCCCTCGGATCGCGGTGATGACCGCGCCGGAGTCCCTCGCCACCTTGTCTTCGAGCCCGGTCCCTACCAGAGGCGCGTCCGTGAACAGGAGCGGCACCGCCTGTCGCTGCATGTTCGATCCCATGAGCGCGCGGTTCGCGTCGTCGTGCTCGAGGAATGGAATGAGTGCTGCCGCCACAGACACGAGCTGGTCCGTCGAGACGTCCATGTAGTCGATGTCCGACGGCGCCAGCAGCGGGAAGTCACCCCGCTCGCGGCAGAGGACGAACTCGTTCGCGAACTTCCCATCCGGAAGGAGGGGAGCGTTCGCCTGGGCGATCTTCGCCTCCTCCTCCTCGTTCGCCGACAGCCACTCGATCTCCTCCGTAACCTTGCCCTTCACCACCTTGCGGTACGGGGTCTCGATGAAGCCGAGGTCGTTCACCCGCGAGTTCGTGGTGAGGGACGAGATGAGCCCGATGTTCGGACCCTCGGGGGTCTCCACTGGGCAAAGCCTGCCGTAGTGCGAGTAGTGAACGTCCCGTACCTCGAAGCCCGCCCGCTCCCTGGAGAGTCCGCCCGGCCCAAGTGCCGACACTCGGCGCTTGTGCGTAAGCTCTGCCAGAGGGTTGGTCTGGTCCATGAACTGCGAGAGCTGCGACGAGCCGAAAAAGGCCTGAATCACGGCAGAGACCGTGCGCGCGTTGACCAGGTCGTCGATCGAGATCTTTTCGGGATCCGTGTTGATCGACATCCGCTCGCGCACGAGGCGGGCCATCCGGGAGAGGCCAACCGAGAGCTGGTTGGCGATGAGCTCTCCAACGGTGCGTACCCGGCGGTTCCCCAGGTGGTCGATGTCGTCCGTGTACCCAGTACCCTCATTCAGGTTGATCAGGTACGAGAGGATGGCTACGAAGTCGTCCCGAGTGAGCACGGTCATGCTGAGGGGAACATCGAGCCCCAGGCGCTGGCAGATCTTGTAGCGCCCGACGCGCCCGAGGTCGTAACGCTTCGGGTTGAAGAAGACGCGGTGCAGCGCCTCACGCGCCGTCTCCACGTTCGGCGCGTCTCCGGGACGCAGCAGCGAATAGATCGCGTGCAACGCCTCCTCCTCGGAGTGCGTCGGATCCTTTTGGATCGTGCGCTTGATGATCTGGGTCCGCCCGCGATCCGATTCGGTCTCGGGCATATAGACCGCGAGCCGCTTCCGACCGAGCCGCTTGAGCTGGGCCAACACGTCCTCGGTCAGCTCCCTGCCTAACTCGAACGCCACCTCACCCGTGTCCCGGTCCACGACGTCTTCGGCGAGTACCCGGCCCAAGAGCACGGACGTGGCCTGGAAGTGCTCTCTCTTCAGGGTGACGTGCTTGACCTGGTAGAAGAGTTTGTAGAGGTCATCCGTCTCGCCCCATCCGAACGCTCGAAGGAGAGCCGTGGCGGGGAACTTCTTCTTCTTGTCGATGTGCACGAAGCAGACATCGTTGATGTCCACCGTAAACTCGACCCAGGACCCCCTGAACGGAATGATCCGCGCGCTGTGGAGGCGCGTCCCGTTGGGGTGGATGCTCTCCTCGAAGACGACGCCTGGTGAGCGGTGCAGCTGACTCACCACGACGCGCTCGGCCCCGTTGATGATGAAGGTGCCAAGCTCGGTCAGGAGGGGGAGGTCACCGAGGTAGACCTCTTTCTCGATGATGTCCTTCGGGCGCCTCTCCTCGCCTTCCACTTCTTCCCACACAATCAGGCGAAGAACGGACTTGAGCGGGGCGGCGTACGTCATGTCCCGCTCAATGCATTCCTCGACCGAGTACTTGGGCTCACCAAGGTCGGCTGAGACATACTCGAGCGTGAACTTCTCGTTCACATCAGTGACCGGGAAGATTTCCCCAAACACGCGGTCTAGGCAGAAGTCCCACTGCTTTTCGGGATCGTCCTGCCTCTCCACGAGCTGGTCGAAGGAGCGGAGCTGGACGTCCAGCAGGTTGGGCATCGGCAGGACCGATTCCAGCTTGGCGAAATTCACCACGGGCCGGGAAGCGTTCCGAGTCTCCAACTGGATTCCCCCTGATATCGAGCCTGACCGGGTACGCCGGCCGGCAGAATGAGATGGCGGTAGCGACAGTGATCTAAGTCCCTCGGACACGACAGCGGATCACCGGGTTCGGGTGGGACTCGTGCCCACCGTCATCCGATGATCCGCCCCGTCTTCGGGCCCTTACTTCAGCTCGACGGTCGCGCCCTGTTCTTCAAGCTTGGCCTTGATCTGCGCGGCCTCCACCTTCGTGGCGGCCTCCTTCACGGTCGAAGGGGCGCCATCCACCAGGTCCTTCGCTTCCTTCAGTCCGAGGCTCGTGACCTCACGGATGACCTTGATGACCTGGATCTTCTTGTCACCCACCGTCTTCAAAATCACCTCGAACTCGTCCTTCTCCTCCGCCACGGCCACCGCGCCGGAACCGGCCGCCATGGGAGCAACTGCTACCGCAGCCGTCACGTTGAACTTCTCTTTGAAAGCCTCGACGAACTCGGACAACTCGAGGACGGTCATTCCGCCGATCGTCTCGAGGAGCTTCTCCTGGTTGGTAGCCATGACCCTGACCTCTCCTTAGTGTTATTTGCCTTCCGCTTGCTGCCGTTCCCGGAATACCTCGAGGAGCCCGGCGGTCTCCTGGAGCTTGGCGCTCAGCATGGCGACGAATGCCGAGAGCGGCGCCTCGAGCGCTCCCGCAAGCTGCGCGAGGAGTACATCCCTCGGAGGGAGCTTCGCCAACTTCTGGAACTGACCGGCCTCCACGAGCTTCCGGTCCACGACCCCCACCTTGAACACCGGGCGGTTGTTGTGCTCCTTCGCGAATTCGCTGAGCGCCTTTGCCGACTCGACCGGTCCCCGGTCGGCGATCACAACCCCCGTGGGTCCCTTGAGGTGCTCGGCGAGATCGGGGAGCCCTGAGTCGAGCCCTTCGAGGGCACGCCTCGCCAGTCGGTTCTTCACCACGACGTACTCGGCACCCGACTCACCGAGCCGACGACGGAGCCGGGTGACGGACTTCACGTCCAGCCCGGAGAAGTCCATGAGATAGAGGACCGGCGCCGAGCGGATCCGCTCCTGGAAGTCCGCGACGAAGCTCTCTTTGTTCGTGCGCTTCATCCGGCTCTCCGTCGGTAGGTGTTCTCGTCCACCCGGACCCCTGGCCCCATCGTACTCGAGACGGTGACGCTTTGGATGTATCCGCCCTTGGCGGACGATGGGCGCGCCCGGACGATCGAATCCATGAACGCCGTGAGGTTCGCCTCGAGCTTCTCCCGGTCGAACGAGACCCGCCCGATCGGCGCGTGAACGTTCCCGGTCTTGTCCACCCGGAACTCGATCTTTCCGGCCTTGATCTCGGACACCGCTCGGCCCACATCCATGGTCACCGTTCCCGCCTTGGGCGTGGGCATGAGACCGCGGGGCCCGAGGACCCGTCCCAGAGGTCCCACCTTCCCCATCTGATCGGGGGTCGTCACCACGACGTCGAAGTCGAGCCAGCCTTCCTTGATCTTCTCGATGTACTCGACACCGACGTAGTCCGCGCCGGCCGCCTGGGCCTCCTGGGCCTTCTCTCCATGAGCGATCACCAGGACGCGGGTCGCCTTCCCGGTCCCGTGAGGAAGAACCACCGTTCCGCGCACGACCTGGTCCGCTTGCCTGGGATCTACACTCAGGCGCGTGGCCACCTCGACCGTCTCATCGAACTTGGCGAAGGCCAGCTCTTTGACGAGCCCGACCGCTTCCCCCGGCGAAAAGCGGGCTCCCTGGAGCACTTTCGAACTGGCTTCCTTGAACTTCTTTCCTTGTCTCGGCATCAGGTCAGTCCTTCACCAAGATGCCCATGCTGCGGGCCGTCCCGGCGATCATCCGAATGGCGGATTCTAGGTTCGTCGTGTTCAGGTCCTTCATTTTTGCTTCCGCGATCGACTTCAGCTGCCCCCGCGTCAACGTGGCCACTTTGTCCCGGTTCGAGGCCGCCGACCCCTTCTCGATCCCCGCGGCCTTTCGAAGCAGAACCGAGGCCGGGGGGGTCTTCGTGATGAAGGTGAACGACCGGTCGCCGTAGACCGTGATCTCGACGGGGATGGTGAGCCCGGTCTGCTGCTGGGTCAGCGCGTTGAACTGCTTGCAGAACTCCATGATGTTCACGCCGTGCTGGCCCAGGGCGGGGCCCACGGGCGGGGCTGGGTTCGCTTGCCCGCCCGTGACGTGGAGTTTGATGAAGCCGACAACTTTTTTCGCCATGCGCTCAGTAGCCCTGGAGCTGCGTGAAATCGAGCTCGACGGAGGTGGGACGGCCGAAGAGCGACACCTGTACCTTCACTTTGCCCTTGTCCGGAAAGACCTCCTGCACCGTCCCCGAAAAGTCGGTGAACGGACCCGCCGTGACTTCGACCACCTGACCGGGGTGAAACGGGATGGCCTTGTCTTGCTCCTCCTCCCCCTCCACCTCTATCCCCAGGATCTTGTTCACCTCTTCCTGGCGGAGCGGCTGGGGGTCGGCCCCCGCGCCCACGAACTTGATCACGCCCTGGATGTCGTTGACGGCGTGCCGAGTTCTCTCGTTCAGCACCATCCGCACAAGCACATAGCCGGGATAAAGGCGCTTCGTGACGGTGACGCGCTTACCGTTCCGGATCTCGGTAACCTCCTGGGTCGGTACGAGCACCTCCCGGATTTCCTTCTCGTCGGCCTCACCCAACTCGTCGTCGATCTTCCGCTGGATGAGCTTCTGCACCTTGTTCTCGTGCCCGGAGTAGCTCTGGACCGCGTACCACTTCGCCTCCAGCATGATCACGCTCCGAAGAATCCCATGACGAGGTCGATCACGAAGCGAGACGCGATGTCCATGATCCAGATGATGAGCGCCACGAGGACACAGAAGCCAATGACCACCAGGGTCGCGTTCTTGAGCTGAGGCCAATCGGGCCACGTGACGCGCTGGAGCTCAACCCACGACTCCTCCAGGAATTCTCGGGTGCTCCTGAGCTGCGAAACCATACCCTCTACTTCGTCTCCTTATGAAGGGTGTGCTTTCGACAGCGTGGGCAAAACTTCCTGAACTCCACCCGCTCGGGGTGGAGACGCTTGTTCTTCGTCAGGTTGTAGTTCCGCTCCTCACACCCAGGACAAGCGAGAGTAATCTTCTCACGCATCTCGACCCCCTACGTCACGATCTCGGTGACCACGCCAGCGCCCACGGTCCGTCCACCCTCACGGATCGCGAAGCGCAACTCCTTCTCCATCGCGATCGGGCTGATCAGCTCCACGGTCATCTGCACGTTGTCTCCCGGCATCACCATCTCCACCCCTTC
>SHZS01000014.1 GCA_009692105.1 Gemmatimonadota bacterium
ATCCCTGAGTGCGGTCCAGGCGCCGCCCGTGGACCCGCTGACGCTCGGGGGGGGCCCCGCACATGACGCAGTCGCCTGCGGTCCGAAAGCGATATCCAGTCCCGTGCATTCTTGTCTTCAGGTAACGTTGAGGACAGCTTCTTCGCCATGGCTTGCCTGAGGGTGCTCGTGACGGGAGGGGACGGTCTCGTGGGCTCGGCGCTGGTTCCGGAGCTCAGGAGTCGAGGGCACGAGGTGATCGCCCCGTCGCGGCGGCAGATGGACCTGACCGGGGACCCGACTCGCGTTCACGACGCTGTTCGGGAGGCATCTCCGCACGCCGTCGTGAACCTGGCGGGCTACACGGACGTGGATGGAGCGGAACGCGACACGGAGGCGGCGATGAGGGTGAATCGGGACGGCGCAGGCGTCGTGGCGGCTGCTGCGGCTGCCTCCGGGGCCCATTTCCTCCAGCTGAGCACGGACTACGTCTTCGACGGACGGGCGGATCGCCCGTACCCGCCGGAAGCTGCGCTGCGGCCCCTCGGCGTGTACGGCCGGAGCAAGGCCGAGGGGGAGGAGAGGGTGCGCGGTGCCGGGGGGTCACACCTCATCGTGCGAACGTCGTGGCTGTATGGTGCCGGTGGCCGGAGCTTTGTGGACGCCGTGCTCCGGAGGGCCCGTCGAGGGGAGACACTTCGCGTTGTGAGCGACCAGCGTGGGGCTCCCACCTGGACGCGGTCGCTCGCCCTTGGGCTCGCCGAGCTGATGGAAGAGGAGGAGCGCGGAACCCTTCACCTCACGGACGAGGGGGAGGCGACCTGGCACGATTTGGCCGTGGAAGCGCTTCGCCTCGCCGGTCTCGACGGCGAGGTGCAGCCGATCTCCTCCGCGGCGTGGGGGGCGGCCGCCCCCCGCCCGGCCTATTCGGTCCTCGATCTCTCGGCCACCCGGGGACTTCTGAAGCGCCCGCTCCCTCACTGGAGGGAGTCGCTGGCGCTCTACGTAGAGGAATTGACTTCGTGAAAGGCGTCATCCTCGCGGGGGGGCTCGGAACCCGGCTCGATCCCCTGACGCGGGTCACGAACAAGCACCTCCTCCCCGTCTACGACCGCCCGATGATCCACTATCCGCTCCGACAGCTCGTGGGGGCGGGGATCGAGCGGATCCTGATCGTGACCGGGGGGCCGCATGCCGGCCACTTCCTCCGTCTCCTCGGAAACGGACACGAGTTCGGACTCCGGCATCTCGATTACACGTACCAGGATGGGGAAGGGGGGATCGCCGAGGCGCTGGGACTCGCGGAGCACTTCGCGGAGGGCGATTCCATCTGCGTGATTCTGGGCGACAACCTCTTCCAGAGGCCGATTACGCCTGAGGTCGAGCGCTTCCAGCGCCAGGGGAAGGGCGCACGCATCCTCCTGAAAGAAGTAGACGACCCGGAGCGCTTCGGGGTCGCGGAGGTGGACGGGGATCGTGTGCTGGGGATCGAGGAGAAGCCGCTGCGACCGAAGAGCCGCCTCGCGGTCACGGGGTGCTACTTCTACGACGCGCGGGTCTTCGACATCATCCGCACCCTCGAGCCCTCTCGCCGGGGGGAGCTCGAGATCACGGACGTGAACAACCGCTACATCTCGCAGGGAGAGATGACCTACGGAGTCGTAGAGGGGTGGTGGACGGATGCGGGGACGGTCGCGTCACTCTACCGCGCGACGCGGCTGATTGCGGGAAACGGGGCCCCGTGAAGCTCCTCGTCACCGGAGGAGCCGGGTTCATGGGCTCGGACTTCGTGCGACTGGCGTTGGAGGGGGGGAGCCACGAGGTCGTGGTGCTGGATGCCCTGACGTATGCAGGCAACCTCAGGAACCTGCAGGCGGTGGACAGCGACGCGCGGTTTCACTTCGTCCACGGGGACATCTGTGACCAAGAGGTCGCGGGCGGCGCCATGGCCGGATGCGATGCGGTCGTCCACTTCGCGGCCGAGACCCACGTGGACCGCTCCATTCGAGGTGACCGCGAGTTCGTCCGCACCAACGTGGAGGGGACGCGCGTTCTCCTTTCTGCCGCTCTAGAGGCCGGAATCGAGCGATTCCTCTTTGTCTCGACCGACGAGGTATACGGTCAGCTCCCGTGGCGGGACCCCGGAACCGAGTCCACTCCCGCGGCCCTTGCCCGGTTCCGGGCCGGTAACGAGGACTTCCCCACGTTCTTTACTGAGGAGTCGCCTTTTCGTCCCCGCTCTCCCTACGCCGCCACGAAGGCTGCCGCCGACCACCTTGCCCTGGCCTACCACCACACCCACGGCCTTCCAGTCGTCGTCACCCGCGCCTCGAACAACTATGGACCGTATCAGTTCCCCGAGAAGCTGATCCCGCTGATGATCCGGCAGGCGATCGAGGGCGGAGAGCTCCCCGTGTACGGAGACGGACGGAACGTTCGCGACTGGCTCTTCGTTCGGGACCACTCGAGGGGGGTCCTCGGTGCCCTCGAGCGAGGAGAACCCGGGGAAGCGTACAACCTTGGTGGGCTCTCGGAGCGCACGAACCTCGAGGTTGTCCGCGGCATCGTGAGGGAGCTCGGGGTCGGAGAAGGCCGCATCCGCTTCATCCCTGACCGACCGGGGCACGATGCGCGCTATGCGCTGGACCCAGGGAAGGCAGAGCGTGTGCTCGGCTGGGCGCCGACCACCCACTTCGAGGAGGGACTGCCGGCGACAGTCCGGTGGTACAAAAAGAACGAAGCGTGGTGGAAGCGCGCAGGGCAGGCCGACGCGCGTCGGTGAGGCAGCGCTGGACCGGATTAGCCCCAGTGGGTCTGTGACTCTCCGGCTCGTTCACTCTCGAGGTAGCTGAGCCATGAGGCGCGGTCTCCTCCCCGTGCGGGATCTCCCTGGGCGCGTCGAGCGACGAGCACTGTCGTGTGGGCGGCAGACGGCCAGAGCAGGCAGACCGGACGAGTCCAGCGGACCGGAAGGGGATAGAAACGACTCCGAGAGTGCGCTCGACCTTGAAAGCCCCGCCCAGCGACACGAGAGATCTGATCTCGCGCATGGTGAATCCGCGGACGTGAGGTCCGAGCGTCCGAACGGATGTGGGCTGACGGCCGAGACAGAGCAGGACGCGGTTGTGCAAGCTGGCCAGGTTTGGCGCGGACACGATGAGCCGCCCGCCCGGTGCCAGGACGCGCCAAATCGCCGACAGCGGCAGCCACACGTTCTTCAGGTGCTCGAGCACCTGATTTGCGATGACCACGTCGAACTTTCCGTCTTCCCACGGCAATCGCTCGCGCTCAAGGTCCAGTTGTTCCACTTGCAGACCCCGCTGGCGACCGATTTCGGCCGGCCCGGGGAACACCTCGACCCCCGCACCCTCTCCTCCGATCGCGCTCACATACCGAACGGCCTCCTCACCGTCCCAACATCCGACGTCGAGGATGCGAGGGGGCCGATGGCCGCCCAGATGGCCGTCCGGATCCGATGGAATAGCTCGGAGGACCCCCTCGATCGTGTTGCTCACCTGCTCGAGCACCGCGCTACAGCGTTCGCTCACCTAGCCCCCTCGTCCTGGTCACTCCGCCTTCCGACGTCCTCACCCCACGGCTTCGCACCCCTGTTCGCCTCTTGGTGTCCGACCTATCATACGGGCGACCTGAAAGGGGGTCGCGCAAGCCCCTTCCTCCCTTCCCTCCCTCTTCCGCTCGGACCGCTCGCACGTGTCTCCGTCACCCAATGGGCGAAACCCAAGCGTGACCGCCGTCGTGCTCAACTGGTGCGACGCCGAGTCCACCACGGCGTGTCTGGCTGCACTCGAGGGACAGGGGTATCCCGGGTTGTCCATCGTCCTCGTGGACAACGGATCTCCGGACGGATCTGGAGACCTCATCCGGGAGCGCTTCCCGCACGTCGAGTTCGTTCAAACCGGGGCGAACCTCGGGTACTCGGGGGGGAACAACCGCGGCATCGAGGCGGCTCTGAAGAACGGCGCCGACTACCTCCTCATCCTGAACCCCGACACGTTCATGGAGCCCGGTGCGCTTCACCTGTTGATTCAGGTGGCGAGCGCCGACGATCGGGTGGGAGCCGTCGCACCCACGGTGGTGCGGATGGATGATCCGGAGCACGTCTGGTACGGTGGTGGGGAGTTCGATTCGATGAGGGCCCTCGGGATCCATTGGAACGGGAATGGACGTGGGGCGCGGCCGGCCGGGCCGCACGAAGTGAGCTTCTTCACGGGGTCTGCGGTCCTTCTTTCCGCGAGAGCCGTGCGCGAAGTCGGAGCGTTTGCGGAAGACTACTTCCTTTACGTGGAGGACGCCGAGCTGTCCATCAGGATGAACCGTGCGGGCTGGAGGATCGTGCATCAGCCCGGTGCCCGTGTCCGGCACCGCCTGCCACCGCTCGGCGAAGAGCCAGCGCCTTACCAGATCCGCTTCCGTGACCGGAACCGCCGTCGTCTTGCTCGCACGCATCTGACGCCGGTCCGGCGCTTCACATTCCGGGCCTGGTTCTATCCCACGCGCGCGGCACACCTTGCCCGATACTTGCTCATGGGCGATTTCTCCAGGGCTGGCGCCATAGTGAGGGGGATGACCGAGCCCTAACGCAACCAACAGGGCCCAGGCTGCTCAGGCCTAGCTTCTCTACCGCCGCAGCAGCGTGACGATGATCCCCGCGAGTCCCACGGTCGCGCTCACCATGAAGCTGCTGTTGCGGTCGAACCACCCTCGGCGATCTACGAAGATCTGATCGCCCGACCGGATGTCGATCGACAAGAGATCCTGGTCCGGGCCGACCTTCGTGAAGAGAGTCCGGCCGTCCCGCATGACGCGAAGCTTCAATGGATCCCCCTCGGCGCTCGGCCCCCCCGCCAGCGCCACGGCGCCCGCGAGGGTGACCGTCGGATCGACCGCCAGGAGACCGGGCTCGTTCACGTATCCGAGCACGTAGATCCGGCGAAGCGGTGTGATCACGATCGAGGGGTTTCGAAGCTCCACATGATAGGCTTCGATCAGGGTCATGGGCAGGTCGCGGATCGGGATGCCGGTGACCGGTACGCGCCCCAACAATGGAAGGGTCACGATCCCCGCCTCGTCTACGATGAACTCCCCGCTCAGGTCCTCCTCCTGCCAGATCTCGACCCCGATCACGTCACCCGGGCGGAGCGTTGCGCTCGCCGCAGCGGGTGGAGGGGTCTGACCCGAAAGACTGGCAGACGCACAAATGAGGCTGGCAGCCACCCAGATGAGGCTGGCGGGTGCCCGGGCAAGGCTGGCTGGCGCCCGCGCCCGGGCGGCGCAGAGCGGACGCAGGCGTCCCGTGGCTCGGAAGGTCCGGCAGTTCATGGGACGGCGAAGGTACCGCGGGCCTGGGCAGGCAACAAGCGCAAAACCTACATTTCCCGGGTGCGAGACCTGCTGCTGGTGCTCTGGATTGCGCTCCTCGGAGCCACGGGGATCGACTTCCTCGGGGGGGAGGGTCCGCTTCTCCTAACGCCCTTCCTCGTCCTCTCTCCCATTGTCGTGCTCACGGAGGGGTGGAGGATCGCGGCCGACGGTTGGAGGATGCGGTTGCCCGAGGGCGCACTGTCTTTCCTGCTTGCAGTCTCCGTGCTCCTGGCGATTCTCCTGCTCTCGACCTTCGCGAGCTACGATCTGGAGACATCGGCGCGCCGTTTCGCCCTCCTCCTGGTACAGATCTATCTCGTCTTTCTGGGAGGGATGGCTATTGCGAACCGTCCCGATCCGGCGGCGCTCCTCGTCCGGGGCGCGTATGCCGGCCTCCTGCTCTTCCTCGCCTTCGACGTCGTCCAGGCGATCGTGTGGATCGTGGACCCGGCGTGGGCCGAGCCCAGCGCGGGGTTCCTCCATCTCCGGCCGGACGCGTACTTCGGCGTCATCCCGCGGCTCACTGGAGCCTCCCACGACCCGAACCTCGGTGGGCTCCTCCTCGTCTTCTATATCGGGCTCGTCCTGCTTCTGGATCGCCCGTCCCCGGTCCGGGGGCGGATCCTGGCGTTCGGGGCTCTCTCCGTCGTCGCCACGCTTTCCCGCTCCGCGGTTCTCGCGGGGCTCGTGTTCTGGGGAGCGCGGGCCCTCCGGGGCCGCGACTTACGGCTGACCCCGAAGCTGATCGGCGGAGGGGCGTCCGTTGCCGCGCTCATCGTCGCCGCATACCTCACGGTTCCCGGCATCTACGACCCGGTCCTCCAGCTCGTGGACATCCTCCAAAACCGCCTGACGCTGCAGGAAGGGTCGACCAGCGAGCACCTGACCGTTGTCGCCAGAGGATGGGCGGTCGGAACGGCGAGCCTGAAGCAGGCCCTGGTAGGGATCGGGTACGGGAATGCGTTCGTCGTACTACAGGACATCTATCCGGGCAATGTGTACGGTAACTTCCACTCGATGTTCGTCACCCTCTTTGCCGAAGCCGGCGCGGGGGCGGCCCTCCTGGGGCTCTGGATCTTTGCGCAGGCCATCGCGAGAGCGGGCGCGTACCGGCCTCTTGTCCTGGCCATGCTCGCCTACAACCTCTTCCAGCAGGCGCACACGGACCCCGTGCTCTGGCTGACCATCCTCCTGGCCTGGACGGGGATCGCGCTCGCTACCGGTGGGGACGGCCGCTCGGGAGATCCTGCTCAAGGAGTTTGGAAGGAAGTCCGGAGGGGAGTCCTGGATGATGTTTCATCCCTCGTCACGGCCCCGTCCCGCATGTCGGGCGGGCTATTGCTGGCCCTCGTGACGGTCGGGGCTTTGGGGCTCGGGGGGTGCTCCGAGATCCTCACCGAGCCCTATCGATACGGCGCCGTGGAGGTCGTCGCGGTGCGGCGGTCCGAAGAGCCCGTGCCCGGAGTGCGGCTCGTCCTGTTCACGGGGACCCGGCACCTGGGCTTCGAGTCCACGGGGGAGGATGGCCGGGCGCTCTTCGACTTCGTCCCCGCGGGGAGCCTTGGGGTCTACGCCACGCCCCCTGCGGGATACCGCCCACTGGACCTCGAGCACGGTTACGTGCACACCTTCGGCTTCGAGGAGGGGGAAAAGCTCCTCGTCGCTTTCACGTACCTCAAGATCGGGCCGGGATCGGTCACTGCAGAGGTGCGGGATGCAGTAGGCAAGCCCTTGGAGGGGGTGCGGCTCGAGCTCTTCTCGCCGGTCAGGTTGGTGGCTGCGGCTACGAGCGGGTCCGTCGGGACGCATACGTTCTCCGCCGTGCCCTTCGGGGAGTATGGGGTGCGGGCTCTACCAGGCCGTGGGTATACGGTTCCAAGTGGCATGGTGACTCGATCAGGGCTCCTCGTGGAGGAAGGGGTGGAGGAGCTCGCGCTCTTCACTCTGGAGCGGTGCCGGGGCTCGGTGCGGGTCCTGACCGTAGCGGAGGCTGGGGATCCGGTGCGAGGGGCGCCCGTGACCCTGTACGAGGCAACCGGGCACGTAGCCGTCTCCTCGACCGGCCAGAGCGGGGAGCGGATCTTCCCCATGCTCCCATGCGGGGACTACGGTGTACGTGTGGCTCCCGTCGCCGGGTATCGCTTGCTCAGTCCTGCCGCCGGGTACGTGGACGGGCTCGTGCTCGGGAACGAGGCGGTGCGCGAGGCGCGCTTCACCTTCGCCACGTGCAGGGGAACCATCCGTGTTCTCGTTGTCGACGATCTGGGGGCGCCCGTGTCGGACGCAGAGCTGATCCTCTATCAGCCTGGAGCGGTCGTCGCCCAAGTCCGTAGCGGTCCTTCGGGAAGGTTCGACTTCGGGGACCTCCCGTGCCGCCTCGACTACGCGGTCAAGGTGACGCCGCCCGGCGGGTATGCCGTTACGGAGGGAAGGGGCTCGAGCTACCTCGACGGGATAACGGTGGAAACAGGGAGTGCGGTTCAGATCACCTTTAGGCTCGTGGCCTCCTGATGTTGCGTCGTGCGCGCTCACGCCCGTCCTCGGTGATCACGACCCCGAGGATCCGTCCCGACGCCCGTCGGATCTCGTCGGCAGCCCACCGGAGGGATTCACTCCGCGTCCGGCCGCTCCGGGCAACCAGAATCACACCGTCCGCAAGGCTGGCCAGCGCCGTGGCGTCGTGCCCCGTCTCCATCGCTGGCGAGTCCACGACCACCGCACGATACCGCGACCGGAGTGCGTCGAGGAACGCGGTAACACGCTGTGAGGACAGCACCTCCAGGGGGTGAGTCGAAATGTCCCCCGCCGGAAAGAGGTGAAGTGATTCCACCTCGTGTACCACCGCGTCCGCCGGCGTTCCGTCGAGAGCTGCCCGCACCCATCCGGGCTGATGCGGGATACCAAAGAGAGAGTGCAAGGCGGCGTTCCGTAGGTCTGCGTCCACGAGCGCGGTCGGAACGCCCTGTCGGGCGAGCGCGGCAGCGAGGTTCGCCGCGACGGTAGACCGACCGTCCCCCTCGCTCGGGCTTGCCACGAGCACGATGCCGGGTTCGGATCCCCGCGAGCGGAGGAAGAGGGCCAGCCCTCGGTAGCTCTCCGCAGCGGCGTGCCACGGATCGCTGAGGGTCACGATTTCAACTCGAGCGGAGGACCGGGCCCAACGTCGCCTGCGTCGTGGGATCCCCGCGAGCACGGGGGCTCCGACGGCTTCTTCGGCGTCCCTCTGTGAACGCGCGAATGGGCTCCCAGATTCCGCCGCGACGACCCCGAAGAGCCCCATCATGAGCCCGAGGATCCCACTCAGGGCGAGGCTGATCGCTGGGCGCGGAAAGGCGGGGCGGTCCTCGATGACACCTGTGTCCACGATCCGCACGCGGGCATCGTCGATCTCTTCCTGCACGCGGGTCTGCGCGAGCCGAGCCTGAAGGCCGAGGTACACCTCGCTCTGGAGGGTGCGTTCGCGGAGGCGGCGGGCGTACTCGATCTCCACCTCGGGGATCGACTCCAGGTCGGCCCCGAAGCCCTCGAGCGACACCGCGGCCGAGGCGATCTGCGTGTCCAGTCCCTCGAGATAGTCCGTGGCCAGCGCGTAGAGCTGTTCCTCGATCTCACGAATGCGCCCGTCCACCATACGGAAGTCCGCGTTCTCAGGGGTGCGAAGGACGCCCAGCTCGGCACGCCGGGTCTCGAGCTCGGTCAGTGCCTGGAGGAACTCCTGGACCGCGGGGTTCGTGATGAACGAGGGGAACGCGGCGAGCCTTCGATACGGCGTGTCCCCGCCCGGAGGAGGCTCCCGGCCGGATACCTCGGCGAGGAGCTGAGCAAGGGCCGTCCGCTCCACCTGGAGCGCATCCCGCGCAACCTGGATCTCGGCGATCCGCCGGATCTGCTGCACCGCCTGTTCGTCGGGGGCTACGATCCGCTCGACCTCCTGGTACGCCTGTAGCCGTGCTTCCGCGGTGGCCAGATGGTCCGCCTGGTCCGCGACCTGCGCGGTCAGGATCTCCACCTCTCGACGCGAGTCGCTCTTGTTTTGCGTCTCCGAGTACTGGAGGAAGCGGTCCGCGATGCCGTTGACCAGGGCGCGCGCCAGGTAGGGGTCGGTGTGGCGGTAACGGATCGTGACCAGACGGGAGCCCGCGTTCTCCCGCTCGATCTTCAAGTCCTCACGGAGGTCCTCCATCATCCGCTGGAAGGGCCGAACCCGAAGGCGAATCTCGTTGGGCGGGTCGCCGGAGACAGCCGGAAGGATCCGGAAGGACATGGGCCCGAGGACAAATGGCTCCCCCACCCGCACGACGTCCGGGAGTGGGACCGCGGTCCGTGTCCCTCGCGAGGACACTCGGTACGATCCGTCCTCCTGGAGCCGGAATGAGAACACCCCTCTCGGAGCGTCCACGCCGACTTCGAGCACCTCCACGACGTTGGTTCGGAACTCTCGTCTGGGACGGACGAGCTCTACCTGGAGGGAGAGAGGGTCCGCGATGGCCGCCACGATCAGGCGGCTGCCCAGGACGCCCATCTCCGTCTGGACGTCCGTGTCCGAGAGGCCAGGAACCGATATGCCCGTCGGGAGCGCTTCCTCGAGGCCGGCGAGTAGGCCGCTGCCGAGCCCGCCCTGCTCTCTGGCGCGCACTCTTACCGACGCCTCGCTCTCCCAGACCGGGGGGATGAGCAGCGTGACACCCATCACGGCCGCGACGACCCCCAGGACGATCAAAAAGAAGAGGCCCCACCGCCGGGCGAGCGCGCGCGGGAGGTCACGGAGATCCATCGAACGCCCGCTGGGCGAGCCCCCGCTCGATGGCCGGAGTGGTTCGGCGTCGGGGGGGGTGGGGGATCGCGCCATCGGGTTACCTGCTCAGGGGCGGGGGACGGAAGTCTTGCTTCCGGTCGAGAGGGTAAGCTTCAGCGTGTGATTCCGGATGTCCACCCCACGGTGCTCAGTGGGCGTCACCGGCACCGCCTGGAACAGATAGTTCAGCCGGACTCCCGCCGCGTACTCGGCCTGTAGATGAACCCACCCCAGATCGGCGCCGCCCCGGATCCCCGTGAAGAGAGACACGTCCGTGCGCCGAAACTCCGTCGGATAGGTGAATTCGGCCTGGTTCTCCCAGCGGATCCGCCCTGCGAAGCCGCCAACACTCCATCGCTCGGCGAAGACGTCGCCGGCAAGCCACTGACTCGATCCGCTCGGGCCGATCGCCGCCCCGAGAACTCGACCTTGGTGCGTGTACCCCTGTGGAACCGTCCGGCTGGCGTACCATTCTCCGAAAGGTCGGACCCGGTAGCTCGTGCTGGGCTCGAGGGTGGAGAACTCGACCTGGAGGCGGAACGCCGGCCACGCCGCCCTGGGCTCGGGACGGTCGGACAGGCGATCCGTGGCTACGCGGCCCCCAAGAGGCTGCGCATACTGGAGGCCCACGGTATAACCGCGGGAGTGCTGGGGGAGCTCGAGGAAATTTCTGAAGCTCCTCGCGGGCTGCTCCCACCGCCCCCACTCCCCGTATAGCTCGAAGCCGGCCGGGGCGAGGACCCATCGAACGAAGACTACGAGAAGCTGATCGGGAGCCGGATGCGCCAGGGAATCCCCCGGAATCGAGGAGGGGCGCCCGACGTTCCGCAGGAAATCCAGCGACGCGCCAAGTGGAATCAGCCCGTCCCCCGCTGCGGCGTAAACCGCTCGTGCGAGCCCGAGCCCGAGCCCTGGCTCGAAGGCTGGTCGGACGACTACGGCCGCAGCGCTGAGCGAGCGGTAGTCGTTGGACGGATCGGAGTCGAAGTAGTCCGACTCACTGAGGCGACCCAGGATCCACTGTGCCTCGACGGTCCCAAAGCGGGTCGCTATCGGGGACGCCGTTCGGGTGAAGAGGTGGGGGAAGCCGGGAGCGTTCGCGCTCAAGAGAAGCCCGTTTCTGATTCCGGGGCCCCACCAGACGTTTTCGGTTGCGAGCCCGAAGTCCACCGCTCCGGCGTGCACGATGACGCTGCTCTGCCCCGGCACCCCGAAGCCCCTCGATTCTGTGCCGAACCGCTGGGGAAGATCCATCGAGCCGGGTGGATAATGGAAGGGCGACGCGAGCGCGTGCCTTTCACGAATCGAGTCGGCCTCCGGGTACGCGACCGTCTGGAAGTCGCCGTTGGCCTCGAAGATGAACTCCGGCGCCAGGATGAGAGACATATAGGGGAGCTCGACCGCGGCGCCCGCGCTCAACCGGAGCGAGACCCCGCGCCCGGCCCAGAGATTCGCCTCGTTCAGAGAGAAGGGGAGGCGAGAGTTCCACACTGTATGGAGCTCCGGGGCCAAGAGAGCCCAGCTGACCGCGGGCGACGCGGGACCGTCGCCTTCGCGTGCGCCGAGTCTGTCGCGAACCGTGGCCGGCGAGCGGAGCAGGAACCCGCTGACGGCCCTTTCACCGAGTAGTTGCTCGAGGCGCCCGCGATCCTCGTCCGCTCCCCCCAAGGAAGGGAACCTCAGAATGGCCGGGTACTGCTGGGCCTCGACCGCAGCTCCTCCGAAGGGAGCCGCCGGCCAAAGGGCCAAGAGAGAGGGCGTCAGGAGAACGGGCGCCAAGAGCCCAAGCGCTGAGAGAAAGGGCGCCCAGAGAAGGGGGACGACGGCAGCCGCGCGGGTGTTCGTCTTCAGGCGGGCTCCGTATGATTCCATGGGCAGGGGTCATAACACGATGCCGCGCGCCCCGTCAATTGAACAGGGAATCACGGGTGCTCCTCAGTCGAATCCTCATCGGCGCGTTAGCGGCTTCGCTCCTGCTTCCGTGGTTCGCCCGTGCGCAGCGGTTCCCCTCCGGGCCGGCTCCAGCCGAGTTCGAAGCGTTTGCGGGAGGGGAGATCGAGAGGTACCTGAGGACTCTCCAGGACGCAGGGCAGCTCGCGCCTTACCCCTGGTCCATCCGTGCGCTCTCCCCCAGGGAAATCGAGGCGCTCGCCGTTCACGAGGCGGCACATCCGTGGTCGAAGCGGTACTCCTTCGCGGGAGATTCGACCGGTGGCGTGACCCGTCGCGTACAGTACGGGCTTCTCTCCCCGAGCGTCGACGTCGTGTACAACTCGGCATTTCCCTTCGGGGGGAATGACGGACCCTTGTGGGCGGGACGTGGCGTCACCTCCGCTGTCGGCTTCGGGGGGTACGCCCGCTGGGGGCCGATCGACCTGACCATCGCTCCGGTCGCCTTTCGGGCTGAGAACCAGGCGTTTGGGCTGGCTCCCGGGTCGTCGGTTCCTGGCAATGAGTACCAGAACGCCGTTGCCCCCGCTCACATCGACCTTCCGCAGCGCTTCGGGGACGGTGCGTACCAGCGCCTCGATGCCGGGAACTCGGGCGTGCGTGCCGAGTTGTGGGGGGCGACGGTCGGCCTATCCAGCGCGTCGCAGCAGTGGGGTCCAATGGATACCCACCCCCTGGTCCTCGGCGCGAACGCCGGCGGCTTTCTCCACTTCTTCCTGGGTACCCGACGGCCTATTGGGGTTGGGTTCGGCGACGTACACGTGCGATACGTGGCCGGGCGCCTCGAACGATCCGAGTATTCGCCCACGCGGCCCGGCGACCCGCGCCGCCTCACGACCGGTCTCCTCTTCGTGATTCTCCCCCGAGGGCTCCCTGGGCTGGAGCTGGGCGGGTCCCGTTTCATTCACCGGGCATGGCCTGCGGATGGCGTGGGGTGGAAGCTTCTCTCCAGGCCGTTCGAGAACCTGCTCAAGGGTCACGTTCCCGAAGCGGATGTTCGAGAGCCCGACAACCAGCTCGCCTCGCTCTTCGTCCGGTGGAACCTTCCGGAGTCGGGCTTCGAGCTGTACGCGGAATTTCTGCGCGATGACTATCCGTACAACGTGAGGGTCCTGGTCGAGGAGCCGGACGACCTGAGCGGCCATGCCATGGGGTTTCGGAAGGTCTGGCAGTCGGTCACGGGCGACCGGCGAAGCTTC
Source organism: Gemmatimonadota bacterium (assembly GCA_009692105.1). GTDB lineage: Bacteria > Gemmatimonadota > Gemmatimonadetes > Longimicrobiales > Gaopeijiaceae > SHZS01. Next base: position 13,306 of record SHZS01000014.1, read on the forward strand.
ACCGTGTTGCGTACCGAAGTGTTGAATGCGATCAGCTCACACCGGGAGCGGGGAGGAGCCCGGACAGCGTATGCGTTCAACGCACTCACGATGTACCAGCACGGGACGATCGTGGAGGGGCACACGCACCGCGGGCAGCTGCTGGCCTCGCCCGCTGGCCTGGGGGGCGCCGCCGCCATCCTCGCGGTGGACCGGTACTCGGAGACCGGGAGGTGGAGTGTTCAACTGGAGCGTCGGGTCGAGCGAGACCGGACGACCGGCGTGGTGCCGGAAGACCCTACCGACGTCGACGTCGTTTACGCTCTGGGTATGGAAGGGCTGCGGTTCTTGGGCCGGTTGGACGCGCGGCTTGGCCTGACGGCGGTCTACAACCTGAATCGCTACCTGAGCGACGACAGCTTCAACTTGAACCTGCGAGTGGGCGCTTCGGCGACCGTTCCGTGACCTCGCGCAGGGCGCTCAGCACGTTGCCGCTCGCTTCTATCCAACTGTACCGGCGCGCATGGGCGATCGCCCGCGCCCGCTCATCCGGCCCGACGCCAAGAGAGAGGACCCGCTCGATCGCCTCGATCCAGCGCGCAGGCGAGTCGATTGGCAGGACTCGAGCCAGTCCGGCTACTTCGGCCGGTCCCACTGTCTCGGGTAGGGCGCCGCGGTCCGAAGCGAAAACGGGCGAACCGCAGGCCGTCCCTTCGAGAACGGGAAGCCCGAACCCCTCGTAGAGTGAGGGGACCAGGATGCCGGACGCCAAGGCGTACAGCTCGCGGAGTAGCTCCGCCCTCACTTCGCTAACCTCCCGCACGAGATCGGATACACCCAGGCGCTCGGCCTCGCGCCGTACGACGCTCGCCATCCTCCCTCCAGGACCTGCCAGGACCAGCCGGTACTCGCGTCCCCGCTCCCGCAATCCATGGACGATCTGCACGGCGAAGGTCGAGTTCTTATGCGGTCGGTCCCAACCGACCAGCAGCAAGTAGGGCAACCGCTCGTGCCAGCGCTCCCGCGCGACGGTTTCTTCGTGCGCGTCCAGGGGGTGGTACTCGTCTCCGACACCGTTCGGAATGACGGTGACCGCGGTTCCCGACGCGATGCCAAGGCGAGCAAGGTCGGCGCGCGTAGTCTCGGAAACCGTGAGCACCTGTCCGGCCCCCCGCGCTACTCGTTCGAGGAGCCACCGCCCCGCAAGGCGCTTCGCGAGAGGGAATTGGTGCGTCAACAGGAATTGCGTGAGGTCGTGGACCGTGACGGCGTACGGAAGGGACTGCCCGAATGCAGGCGCGTCATAATGAGGGAAGAACAGGACGTCGCAGTCGCGCACGGAGGAAGAGAGGCTGAGAGGCCAACGCAATTGGGCAGCGACAGAGTACGGGGGGTCCTCCCAGGGAGTGATACGGATCGGAACAGAGGGCGCGAGTGAGTCGACCCATGCCGCGATCTCTCGCGGGCGTCCGAGGAGTTGGAGGCGCGAAACAGCCGCGTTGGTGCTCCAAGGACCTACGATCTCGCGGATGTAGGTCCCGATCCCGCCGGCCCGGAGCATTCGGGCATCCACGGCGACCTTCATGGGTCCTCCTCATCGGGGGTTCGGGCTCGTTCGGGGCTGGAGGGACGATCATATGCAGCGTGGCCAGGCGCGTACAGGTTAGACTGCATGCCATGCAGCCGTCCGTGACTACCCCCTCGGAGCGCCGGTTTGCGAGGAATGCCGGGCTCAACCTCCTCGGTCAGGGTCTTCCGCTCCTCGCCGCGCTTCCGGCTATCCCGCTCCTCATCCGCGGAGCGGGGCTCGAGCGCTTTGGCATCCTCACGATCGCCTGGGCGGTGATCGGGTACCTCGGCCTCTTCGATTTCGGAATCGGTCGGGCATTGACGTACGCCGTGGCGGAGCGCGTGGGCCATGGCAGGGAGGATTCGGCGGTGCATGTGGTGAGGTCAGGCCTTGGGCTCGCGTTCGTGATCTCGGGGAGCGCTGGGATCCTCCTCTTTCTTGGCGCACCCTGGGCGGCGTCTCTGCTGCGTCCATCGGCCCAGCTCTCCCGGGAGGCCGCCGCGGCCATTCGCGTGATCGCGGTCGCGATCCCGGTTGTGGTGCTGGCCGCCCTGTTCAGGGGAGTGCTGGAGGGGCTGCACCGGTTCGGGGTGGTAAACGTGGTCCGGGTCATGATGGGTGTGGCGACCTTTGCGGCTCCTCTCTTGGTGCTCCCCTGGAGCTCGCACCTGGCTCTTCTGATTGGAGCGCTCCTACTGGCCCGGCTCTTGGGCCTGTTCGGATACGCATGGGCGGTGTGGCGTGCGCTACCGCGTTCCGCCCTGTCGGATCCGGGTGGCCCGGCGGCTCCAGGGGCCGGGGCCCTCCTGCGATTTGGGGGGTGGACGACCGTGAGCAATCTCGTGAGCCCGCTAATGGTACAGTTCGACCGGGTCGTGATAGGAGCCGTGCTCGGAGCCGCGGCCGTTGCTCTGTATACGACGCCCTTCGAGATCGTGAACCGGCTTCTGGTGATTCCAGGCTCCATCGTCGCCGCCTTCTTCCCAATGGTTGCGCAAGACGCCGGAGCCGGAGGCGACGGGCGTCCATCGCTTTTTCGGGCATCCGTGCATGGGATACTTCTGCTGCTCCTGCCTCCCGCCCTCATCCTGTTCGCGTTTGCGGATGCCGGGCTCGATCGCTGGGTCGGTAGTGCGTTTGCGGTGGAGGGGGTCGACGTCGCGCGTTGGCTCCTAGTGGGGACCACGGCGAACGCGATTGCGCACGTGCCCTTCATATTTCTGCAAGGAATCGGGCGCCCAGACGTAACCGCGAAGCTTCACCTGATCGAGCTCCCACTGTACGTGGCGGCGCTCCTCTGGACGCTCCCGCGCTTCGGGATATCGGGAGCCGCGGCGGTCTGGAGCGGCCGGGCCACGCTGGACCTCGTCTTCCTCCTCGTCGCCTTGGGTCGCGTGGCTCCCCGCCTTCGTATCGAGACAGCCCGCGCCGCGCTCGCCCTGGGATTGGGGCTGGCGGTTCTCCTTCTGCCGCTCGCGTTCCCTAGTCTGATCGAACGCCTCGTTCTGGTGACGCTGGTCGCCGTCGGCTGCGCTGCGGTAGGGTGGCGCCAGTTCCGCGGACGGGACCAGCTCAGCGTGTAGCGACGTCGCGCGCCGACGTTGCCCCACCGGGGGTTGCCCGGCGGCACTCACCCCCATCATCGTACCGGATGCCTCTTTCATCCAGGTCGGCGAAGCGGATCGAACTGGCTCCCGCGCCTCTCGGTCGCGTGAGCGCCCATGACAGCGCTCAGGATAGCGCCCAGGACACTGATCTCCCGCGTCGCTTCCTCGAACTCGTCGTCGCTGGAGTGGGCTTGGTGTTGGCGCTTCCTCTCTTCTTGGTGATTGTCGCTCTAGTGAAGCTTGTCTCTCCAGGCCCCGTCCTCTTTCGGCAGCCCCGCATGGGGCGAGGCGGCATTCCGTTTTCCTGCCTGAAGATTCGCACCATGGTTCCCGGCGCTCAGGAGGAGTTGAAGCAGAACCTCGCGCTCCAGGCCCTCCATCGTGAGAACGGGTTCAAGCTCCCGACCCAGCTCGATCCACGGGTCACGAGAGTTGGGCGAGTCCTCCGCCGCACCCACCTGGACGAGCTTCCTCAGCTTTGGAATGTCCTGAGGGGCGACATGTCACTCGTGGGGCCACGTCCCATCGAGCGGGAACAGTACGAGAAGTGGGTTGCCATGAATCCCGAAGCTTCCGATATCCTCACCGCTGCTCCCGGCATCTTCGGCGCTTGGACCGCGCAGGGAAGGAACCGAGTCGGCGATCCGGACCGGATCCTCGTGGAGATCGAGTTCATTCGGAACCGGAGCCTCGTCGGTGATGTGAAGATTCTGCTCCGTCACGTTTCCGTCCTCATGGTCGGACAGCGGGAATGACCCCGGGCGGGGGCGGGGCGGGGGAGGAGAGGCCCGCCCTGCGCGTCGCGCTCGTGCATGATTGGGTGGCGGGGTGGGGTGGATCCGAGAGCGTCCTCCGAGCTCTCGCCGACCTCTTCCCCCGAGCTCCGATCTATCTCGGGATGTGGCGCCCCGACCGGGCCGGTCGCGAGGCCTTCGGTCGTCGGGACGTCCGCACGACGTGGCTCCAGCGCCTCCTTCCGGTGGTAGGCGGCGACCATCGGAAGCTCCTCCCCCTCATGCCCAGTGCCTTTCGCTCCCTCGACCTGTCGGAATACGACCTGGTGATCTCGAGCAGCCATGCGTTCTCGAAGGCTGTTCGAGTGCGCCCGGGCGCCAGACACGTCTGCTACTGTCACACGCCTCCTAGGTACCTCTGGGACCTCTACAAGACGTACAACCCGGGTTGGGGGGGAGCATTGGGTGCCCCGCTCGCGAGGGCGCTGAGGAGACGCGACGTCAGGGCGACCGCTGGCGTCGACCAGTTCATAGCCAATTCCAAGACCGTGGCTGAGCGGATCCGAGGGCATTACGGGCGCGATTCCGTCGTGGTATACCCCCCGGTCAGGGTCGGGCTCTTCGAGGCGGCCGCGGCCCGGGCGCGATCCGTCGGAGGCGGGATCCCCGAGGCTTGGTTCCTGGCCGGAGGCCGGTTGGTCCGGTACAAGCGGACGGAGGTGCTGATCGACGCGGCGAACCTCGGAGGCTTTCGCCTCAAGGTCTTCGGAGACGGCCCTGAGCGGGGGACGCTGGAACGACGTGCCGGGCCGAACGTCGAGTTCCTGGGACGGGTGGATGACGTCGAGTTGGCAGGGCTGATGGCCCGTTGTGCGGCTTTCCTCTTTGCCGCCGAGGAGGACTTCGGGATCCTCCCTGTGGAGGTGCAGGCCGCCGGGCGTCCGGTCGTGGCTTGGGGAACGGGGGGGGCCACCGAAACCGTGATCCACGGGGAAACGGGCCTCCTGCTCGATGAGGGCACGCCCGAGGCGTTCGCGGCCGGGGCGATCGAGGCTGCGGCGCACCATTGGGACCCGGAACGCCTCCGCGCGAACGCACGTCGCTTCAACGAGGGTCGATTTCAGGAGGAGGCCCTCGCGGTCATCCGCAGGGGAGACGCCGCCTCAAGAGGGGGCTCCGCCGCGTCCTCCGTGCCTGGCCGGGCGCTTAGGTCTCATCCTTGAGGCGCGTCTTCCAGGGAGCCCGAGGCTCGTGGCCTCACCCGCGGAGCTGGTCCACCCGAACCGGACAGTCATGCCACGGATGACACTGGTCACGGGCGGGGCCGGATTCGGCCTCTCTCGCGGCGTGCTCATCCTGGATTGCTTCTTCTGCACGCGCCTAAGCGTGTGCGATCCGACTTGCCCCGGGCTTCCGGATGGTGAAGACCTTGTTTTCGTAGGCGTTGAGCCTTCAATTTATGGCGATCTTTGATGATCGTCCCGAGCAGGGCGTGGGCTCCATGGTAAGCCAAGACGGGACTGATGGGCCCGGTTTTCTCCGGAGCTTCCTGGATCGCCGGCGCTTTCTGGTAGCGCACGGGATCTACTCCGTGCTCGCCGCCGGATCGCTTCTAGGCGCCTATCTCCTCCGTTTCGAGTTCGAGGTTCCCTCCGGGCAGGTCGATGGGGCCCTCATCGCGCTGCCGTTTCTGCTTGCGGCCCGTTTCGGGGCGAATTGGGGGTGGGGGCTCTCCAGAGCACGCTGGCGCTTCGTGGGCACACCGGAGGTCGTCCGGCTGGTGGGGGCGGTGATCACGGGGTCCATCGTCTTCGCCCTCGTCGTCCACAGCCTGCCCTTCGCGCCGCAGGTGCCCCGCTCGATCCTCCTCATCGAGGCGGCCCTCACGACGCTCGCAACGGCTGGCATCTGGGTCACCTACCGGCTCGCCTTCGAGGAGTCCAAGCGGTCCCGAAATTTGGACGGGGCCGCGCCGCGCCGTGTCATCCTCGTGGGGGCGGGGGAGGCCGGGAGCCTGCTTGCCCGGGAGATGGTGCGGGGGGACCATGGTTACCGGGTCGTGGGTTTCGTGGACGACGATCCCTTGAAGCGAGGCACCCGCATCCAGGGGATCGAGGTCGTTGGAAGCCCAGACGACCTCGCCGAGATCGCCCCGCTCCTGAAGGCCGACGAGGTCATCGTTGCCATCCCATCAGCGGGGCCGGACGCCCTCAGGCGGATCGTCGTGCGGTGCCAGGGGATCGATCTGCCCTTCAAGGTCCTTCCCGGGATTGGAGCGGTGCTGGACGGGGACGTGGGCCCCGGGCGGATCCGGGAGCTCAGGATCGATGATCTGCTCGGCCGGGACCCCGTCTCTCTCGCCCTTCCCGAGCTCCGGGCGGACGTAGGGGGGAAGACCGTTCTTGTCACGGGCGCGGCCGGCTCGATCGGCTCCGAGCTGGCGAGGCAGATCGCGGTGAACCACCCGGGCCAGCTCATTCTTCTGGACGTCGCGGAGAGCGCTCTGTTCTTCCTGGAGCGGGAGATCCGGGAGGAGCATCCGGACCTCCCCGTTCGGACGCTCGTAGGGAACATCCTGGACCGCTCGCTCGTGGAGGGGCTGTTCGGCGCGCACGGCATCGACCGGGTTTACCACGCGGCCGCGTTCAAGCACGTCCCCCTCATGCAGACGAACGTGCGGGCCGCGGTCATGAACAATGTGCTCGGCACGTGGAGGCTCGCCGATGCTGCCGGGAGGCATGGAACGGAGAAGTTCGTGCTCATCTCGACGGACAAGGCGGTGCGGCCGGTGAGCGTGATGGGCATGACGAAGCACCTGGCCGAGTTGGTTGTGACCTCGTGCCAGGAGCGGTTCTCGGGGACTGACTTCAGGGCCGTACGCTTCGGGAACGTGCTCGGCTCCGCCGGAAGCGTGGTGCCGATCTTCCAGAGGCAGCTCCGGGAGGGGAAGCCGCTCACGGTGACGCATCCCGATGTGAGCCGCTACTTTATGACGATCCCGGAGGCCGTCCATCTCGTGCTCCAGGCCTCCATCCTGCCGGGTGCGGCGGGCAAGGTAGCGATGCTCGATATGGGTCAACCGGTGCGGATCCTCGATCTCGCTAGGAACATGATCCGGCTGTTCGGAAGACGGCCCGACGCGGATGTCCCGATCGTCTTCACAGGGCTTCGTCCCGGTGAGAAGATGCACGAGGAGCTGAGCTCCCCGGATGAGGAGACCGAGGCCACCCCGGTCGATAAGGTGCTCCTGATCGCCCCACGCGATGGCTTCCTGAGGCGCCCGTTGGCGGAGGTCCTCTCCGCCATCGTCCTCGAGGTTGAGGATTGGGGGCATAACGGGGTGCCCGGAGGCCCGGAGGAGCGCCGGGAGCGCCTGACCCGGTTCTACCAAGAGTTAACCGGTCACGTCAGGCCGGGGGAGTCGACGCCGGTCGTGACGGTGATGTTCAGCGATAGAGCTCCATCCCTCGAGCCCGCTCCGGGGCGCGGGCGACCGGAGCGTAAGGGAGCCTCGGCTTGACCCTGTGGAGGTGATCGGGGACCCGGTCCCGATGGACGACCTGGTTCGGGTCGCGCGTCGGGCCGGAGAAGAGATCCTTCGCTGGTACGGAGCTCCGGGAGCGGTCCATGTGAAGGAGGACCGGACGCCCCTCACCGAGGCGGATCGGGCTGCCCACCGGCTTCTCGTGCGCGAGCTCCCCTCCATTGTCCCCGGCGTGCCAGTCCTCTCCGAGGAATCGGAGGGAGTGGAGAGGGTGGACCGGCTCGGTTGGACGCGCTTCTGGCTCGTGGACCCCCTCGATGGCACGAAGGAGTTTCTCAAGGGCACCGGGGAGTTCACCGTGAACGTAGCCCTGATCGAGGACGGGAGGCCGGTCGTGGGGGTGGTCCACGTACCGGCGACCGGGCGGACCTACCGCGCATCCCCCGCCCTGGGGGCACAGATGGCGGATAAGGACGGACCCTTCCGGCCGATCCGTTCACGCCCCTTTCCTCCCGATTCACCCGTCCTGGTCGCGAGCCGGGACCATTCGGGGCCCGGGGTAGAGGCCCTTGCCCGGGCGCTCGGTCCGAGCGTGCAGTTCACCAGCCTCGGTAGCTCCCTTAAGTTCTGTGTCGTTGCGGAAGGGCGGGCGGACCTGTATCTGCGGGACCTTCACACGATGGAATGGGACACCGCGGCGGCCCAATGCATCGTCGAGCGGGCCGGCGGGGCGGTGTATGGCCTGATAAGCGGTGGTCTGTCGGTAGGCGTAAAGCTCCGGTACAACAAGAGCACTCTCGAAAACCCCCCGTTCCTCACGGTCGGTGACCCGTCCGGCGCATGGAGGGACATGTTCGGGGAAGGACGCGGTACCTGATGAAGACGAAGATCCATGGCCACCTCGAGATGCTTGAGCACGAGTCGATCTACGTGCTCCGTGAGGTCGCGGCCCAGTTCGAGCGCCCGATCCTCCTCTTCTCGGGGGGGAAGGATTCGATCGTCCTTTCCTGGCTGGCGCGGAAGGCGTTCCATCCGAGCCCGATCCCATTCCCGCTCGTCCACATCGACACTGGGCACAACTTTCCCGAGACCTTGGAGTTTCGGGATCGGTACGTGAAGGAGCTGGGCTCGGAGCTCATCGTGCGCTACGTGCAGGACTCGATCGACCAGGGCCGAGTGAAGGAAGAGACGGGCCCGGAGGCGAGTCGGAATTCACTCCAGACGGTGACCCTTCTCGATGCTTTGAAGGAGCTCCAGGCGGACGTCGCCATCGGGGGCGCGCGCCGGGACGAGGAGAAGGCCCGCGCGAAGGAGCGCTTCTTCTCGCACCGGGACCGCTACGGCCAGTGGGACCCGAAGAACCAGCGCCCCGAGCTCTGGAATCTCTACAATGGAAGGAAGAACCCCGGCGAGCACTTCCGTGCCTTCCCTCTCTCGAACTGGACCGAGATGGACGTGTGGCAATACATCCACCTGGAGGGCATCCCCATCCCGGGGCTCTACCTGGCACACGAACGGGACGTCGTGCGTCGAAACGGGATCCTCCTCGCCAGGACCGACTACATCCAGCCCATCCCGGGGGACGAGGTTTCCCGCCAGAGTGTTCGCTTCCGCACGATCGGGGATGCCACCTGCACCGGGGCGGTCGAGTCCACTGCGAGGACGATCGAGGCCGTGATCCAGGAGACTGCCGCTGCCCGGGTCACGGAGAGGGGCGGGCGAAGCGACGACAAGCGTTCCGACACGGCCATGGAAGACCGGAAGCGCGTGGGCTACTTCTGATGACGACCCCCACGGTATACGCAGAGATGGATCTCCTCCGTTTCACGACAGCCGGAAGCGTGGACGATGGGAAGAGCACCCTGATTGGGCGTCTCCTCTACGACACGAAGTCCATCTTCGAAGATCAGATGGAGCAGATTGAGGGGGCGAGTCGCCGGCTGGGCGAGTCGGAGGTGAACCTCGCCCTGATCACGGACGGTCTCCGCGCCGAGCGGGAGCAGAAGATCACGATCGACGTGGCGTACCGCTACTTCGCCACCCCCCGCAGGAAGTTCATCATCGCGGACACTCCGGGACACGTGCAGTACACCCGGAACATGGTCACTGGCGCCTCGAACGCCGAGCTCGCGATCGTCCTCGTGGACGCGCGAAACGGGGTCGTCACCCAGTCCAAGAGGCACGCCTTCATCGCCTCGCTTCTCGGGATCCCGCATCTCATCGTAGCTGTGAACAAGATGGACCTCGTGGACTACGCGGAGGTGGCATACGAGAAGGTCCGCCACGATTTCACGGAGTTCTCGAGAAAGCTCACCGTCCAGGACATCACGTTCATCCCGATCAGCGCGCTCAGGGGCGATAACGTGGTGGAGTGGTCCGATCGCATGCCCTGGTACAAGGGCGGATCGCTTCTTCACCGGCTCGAGACCGTGAACGTCGGTTCCCGCCGGAACCACATAGACTTCCGCTTCCCCGTGCAGTACGTCCTCCGCCCGAATCAGGGGTTCCGGGGCTACGCGGGAACCGTGGCCTCGGGATCGGTCGCGCCGGGCGAGGAGATCGTCATCCTTCCCTCGCGCCGGCATTCGAGGATCCGCTCCGTCGAGACCTACGACGGCGCCGTCGGGGAGGCACGAACCGGGGACGCGGTCGTGCTGACGATCGAGGACGAGGTGGATATCTCGCGGGGCGACATGATCGTGCGCCGGAAGAACGTGCCGATCGTGGGAGACCGATTCGAGGCGTACCTCTGCTGGATGAGCGAAACGCCTCTCGAGCTCAACGGACCCTACATGCTCCTCCACACGACGAACCGGATGCAGGCGTTCGTCGAGCGGATCGAGTATAGGGTGGACGTGGATACACTCCACCGGCAGGCTGCTAACTCGCTCGAACTGAACGAGATCGGGCGGGTCGAGATCACGACTTCTAAGCCCCTCTTCTTCGACTCGTACCGCGTGAACGTGCGGACGGGGAGCTTCGTCCTCGTGGATCTGCACTCGAATGTGACCGTGGCCGCGGGCATGATCCGAGGGGAACCAACCCGGGACGAGGACGTCACCGAACGCCCTGTCTCGAAGGACGTCGTCTGGGAGGGATGGAATGTTCCGAGGGAGGAGCGGGAGATCCGGACCGGGCACCGGGCGGCGATCCTCTGGTTTACCGGGTTGCCCGGTGCCGGAAAGACGACCATCGCACGCGAGGTCGAGCGCCGCCTCTTCGAGCGGGGTGTGCGCACGATGCTTCTGGACGGGGATCAGCTTCGCCACGGGCTCTCGGGAGACCTGGGGTTCACTCCCGGCGACCGGGTCGAGAACATCCGACGGGTGGGAGAGGTGGCCAAGCTCTTCTTCGAGCAGGGAAGCGTCGTCCTCTGCGCGTTCGTGTCACCTTACGTGAAGGGAAGGGAAGCGGTAGGAGCGCTCGTTCCCGAAGGAAGGTTCCTCGAGATCCACGTGCACGCGCCCGCCGAGGAGCTCCGGCGACGCGACCCAAAGGGACTCTACCGTAGGGAGGAGAGAGGGGAGGTGGCGCCCCTCACTGGGGTCTCCGCCCCCTACGAGTCGCCCCGTAGCCCCGCCCTGGACCTGGACACCGGATCTGTCGGCGTGGAGGAGGCGGTGGCAGCCGTCCTGAAGCTGCTGGAGGGGAAGGGGATCGTCGGCTAGGCAGTTGGGGCTACGGACGTTACGCCGTCAGTGGGTTCTCCCAGATCAGCCCGTGAAAGCGACTGAAATCGTGGTCCGTGGATTGAAGGACGAGCCCGTACTCCATGGCCAGCGCCGCGAGGTGGGCATCCGGGACGAAGTTGGACTTGCCTCCGATCCCTGGGAGCAAGGCCCCCAGGATCGCGGCATGACGCTCGGTTGGCTCTGGCACCCAGACGGGCCGGCACGCGAGCCACTCTCCGACCTGGGTCCACGCCCGATCGAGGGACATGGGTTCTCGGAAGATGCGACGATTCGCGACGATCCGGTGGTAGCGATCGCGATGTTCCGCCACGCGGAGAAGCTCCGGGCGAGGCTCGGGCTAGGCGTGTCCTCGAAGATGCGGGTGGTGGAGCTTTGAGCACACCGATTCTGGTAACCGGCGCCGCCGGGTTCATCGGGTACCATACCGCCGAGCGGCTCTTGGTCCGGGGAAACCAGGTGGTGGGGCTGGACAATCTCAATCCCTACTACGACCCAGCGTTGAAGGAGGCGCGGCTGGCACGGCTCCAGGCGCGTTCAGGGTTTTCATTCCGTCGTGTGGAGCTGGCCGACCGGGAGGCTGTCGAGGCGGTGTTCGAGGGAGACCGGCCGGAGGTCGTTATCCACCTGGCGGCCCAGGCCGGTGTCCGCTACTCGCTCACGAATCCCCACGCATACGCTCATTCGAATCTGACGGGGTTCCTGCACATCCTTGAGGGATGCCGCCGGCACCAGGTCCGCCACCTCGTCTATGCCTCCACGAGCAGCGTGTACGGGGCGAACACTGGGATGCCCTTCTCGGAGCGGCACGGGGTGAATCACCCCCTCACCCTCTATGCGGCGACGAAGAGGGCGAACGAGCTGATGGCGCACAGCTACAGTCACCTCTACGGGATCCCGATGAGCGGCCTCCGCTTCTTCACCGTGTACGGCCCCTGGGGGCGTCCCGACATGGCGCTCTTCCTGTTCACCAAGGCGATCCTGGAGGGGCGACCGATCGACGTGTTCAACGAGGGGAGGATGCGGCGGGACTTCACGTACGTGGACGACCTCGTGGAAGGGGTGATCCGGGTGGCCGACCGCCCCCCGAAGGGGGATCCCGCATGGGACGGAAACGCGCCGGACCCCTCGAGAAGCGCCGCTCCCTGGCGGATCTACAACATCGGAAACAGCCAGCCCACCGACCTCTTTCGCTACATCGAGGTGTTGGAGGAGTGCCTGGGGAGGAAGGCCGAGCGCCGGCTCCTCCCGATGCAGCCCGGGGACGTCCCGGCCACGTGGGCCGACGTCTCCCTCCTGGACGAGGCCGTGGGATACCGGCCCGCCACGACCATCGAGGAGGGGGTGGCGAAGTTCGTGGCGTGGTACCGGGAGTACTATGGAGTGCCGGAGTGGATCCCACCGGGTGATGCTGGTCAGGGTTTCGAGTACTGAAAGCCCGGCTCAAGCCAGCAGCGGAAGGCCGCGTCGACTCACATGAACGCCCGCCATCCTGATCGCTCACCGCTGATAACGCCGGATCCGGTGAGACCCGAACCCCACCAAAAGATGTTCGCGGCGATGAAGAGGGCGAGCAGTTGCCACAACGCCTTGGGGATGCGCTTGCGATCGACCGTAACAAGGCTCGGCAGAAAGAGGACCGTTCCCACCGATACGTAGGACGAGTGGACCTCGTGGGTGCCGAACGAGGCAACCAGCAGGAGAAGACCAAACAGCAGTGCGGGATCGATCCGCTCCGTCCGCCGCCATTCCCTGAACGCCACGGGCAGGACCAGGACGTACATCGCGGCATTCACCACCTGCTGAAAAAAATCTGGAATCATATACGGTGCTCCCGGAATCCGATCCCTCCCGTAGAACACCTGATACCATGGGAAGGGGCCGACGAGCCCCTGGAGCACCCGACGGGGGAGCTCCCATACCGTGAATGCGCCGATCTCGGCGTCAAAGCGCCCAAGCGCCGTGTTGAGTACCGATTCACCAAACGACAGGAGCAAGAGGACCCCGCCGCCGAACACCAACGCCGCCTGCCAACTTATGCGGTCCTTAGCGATGAGACTGACTGCCAGCAGAGGAACCAGCAGCAGATATGGCTGGCGCATACTGAACGTGAGGGCGCAGGCGAGAGGAAGCACGACGATCCAGGTGACTTTCGAGTTGCGGGTGAGAAACATCAGCGCAAACGCGACCATGATCCAGGTCTGCCCGACTGTGTCGCGCCAAAAAATGCTCGAGATGAATCCGAACGGCTGAAAGGCCGCGATGATCGCAATCCATTTCAGCGACGGGCTATCGGGGGCACGCATTTTCGCGAGCATGATGACGATGTACGTGGTGTACATGGCATGGAGCGTGTTCCAGGCCGCGTAGTTGAGCGTATTTTGCCCCGTAAACCAATACAAGAATGCATTGTAGATGGTGATGAACGGGTTCTTGTTCAATACATAGAACGTGGCTGGCATCGCCGACAGAAATCCCTGAGATCGCCACGTGTAAACGACGTACGCCATCTCGTCGTTGAGCCACTGATAATCGCTCAGATAGTTGATCTGATCTGGTTGGAGAGAATAATCGGGATTCATCAGCACAAGAAAGTGGACCACTCCCACCGAGAGGCGGACGACAAACGCGACGACGATGATGCCGTAGACTGAATCGCCTACGTCGCGGCGAAAGAAGAACAAGTGCGCGATCGACAGTCCCGCGAGACAGGCGAGCGACGTCAAGATGAGGCTTACAAACGGCGCTCGCTCCGTCCCGATCTGCGCGAACAAACCGACGACGATAACCTCGCACGCGACTAGGCCGACCATCGTCGGCCAGCCTGAGGCGGCCCGGAGCGACCGGCTGCCGGCGACTGGGCGGTCGACCACGCCGCGCACTGCCGTGGTCATGGGGCCTCCCCCGCCGTCGCGAGGCGACGGCGGTGCAGCAGTCCGACGTTCGCTCGCGCTGTGGTGCGCCAGCCGCGGTCGATTGCCAGGGTAAGTGTGAGGAGTAAGCTCGCGAAGCCGAAGAACGCGATCCCGAGGCTCGGCCAGGAGTGAAGTGGTGGCATCAATTCGAGCGCTACAACCCCGGCCACCAGCCCGCACATGAATGTCTTGATACCAGGAAGCCACTGGGTGGTGAGCGAAACTCCCGACTGCGCGCGAAGCACGTGCGAGAGAAGTACGACAGGAACGAGATTCGCCAGCAATGTGGCGAGCGGGATCCCGAGCAGTCCGAGCCCGACCGCAGCGCCTAGCAGCAGCACGGGCCGGACGAGCGCCTCAACGATCGAAATACGAGCCGCGGCTCGCGTGCGTCCACCCGCAATCACGAGGGTGACGAACAGTCCCTTTCGAAAGCCGAGCGCATCACCTGCGGCAATGAGGGCCAATAGCCAGATCCCGCCGAAGGCCGTGGGGCCTACCCAGAGCGGAATGATCGAGGAGCTGAAAGCCAGCGCGCAGCCCAGGCCCAGTCCGGCCAGCGACGCGCTGATCGTGAAAAACTCCACGAGCACCCTATGGTAACTTGAGCGATCCAAGCCCTCGCCGAGGATGACCATTCCGGCGAACACCGCGCTTCCAATCCGCTCGAGGAACATTCGCACCGTGGAAACGACGCGCCCGGTAAGACTGATCACCGCGGCAGCCTCCGGTGCAATGAGCGCGGCCGCGACGAACGATTCGAGGTTTCCACTGATCGTGTTCGCAATCTGCGAGAGCAACAGATTGGACGCCTCACTCCAGACCTCGCGCACCAGTCGCACGCTCGGCCGTGGCCATGCCAGTGACTTTTGGCCCCATTGGATCCAGAGGTACCAGGCGTACCCGCCGATCTGGGTGAGTGCGAGTGCCAGGCGCCCAGCGCCAAGCGCAACAACTCCCCAGCCAAGATGCAATCCCAAGACGATTACAACCACGTTCATCAGGAACGCGAGCGTGCCAATCAAATTGGCAATGATCGTCTGTTGCCACGCCTGCGGAATGGCCCCGATGCTCAGGTACAGGATGCTCCCGCCGGCGGCGAACGAGCACAGCTGCATGGCGTGAGTGAGGGCCGCTCGCTGTGCAAGGGGCGCGTGCACCCAGGCCGGAGCAAACGGCGCCAGAGCACACCCAAGGAGCGCGGCGAACCCACCGAAGAAGACGGCAAGGAGAATTCCTGACGTCGCGAGGTGCGCAAACTGTGCCGAGTCGGCGGCTGCGTGAGCGGCAGCCAATCTGCGTGTCAGCACCGTCGAGAGCCCGGATTCGAACAGACCGATCGCGGCGATAACGCTCCCCGAAGCGAGCCACGCCCCGTACGTGGCCATGTCGAAATGGCGGAGATACAGCGGGACGAGGAGAAGTCCCGCCACGAGCGTCAATAACGCATTGCCCGAGCTGAATGCGAGATTCGCCAATGCAGCGAGGCGTTTGTTCACGAGCCTTGGCCAGCGGAGACGATGGCTGCCGCACAACGCGACAATCCGTCTCTCAACGAGACGCGTGGACTCCAGCCCGGGAGTGGCCTGCCCCCCGTCCACGGCCTCATGATCTCACGCGAGCGGTATGGCTTTGCTCCCCAATTCACATGGATCGGGCGGGCGAGAATAGAAGCGTAGGTGGCGACGAGCTCCCGAATGGTAACGCTCGCGCCAGAGCTCAACGCAAATATCGCGTGTCGTTCGGATCCGCTGGATTCCAGAAATGACCACGCCGCCACATACGCGTCCAGAACGTCATCGATGTACACCATGTCGATGAGCTGCTCGCCTTTCGTGAGGTCAAGCTCATCGCCCGTCCGTGCCGCACGCTCAACCAGCGTCAATAACTTGGGACGAGGATCCGCTGGCCCGTACAGATCATAGAGTTTTATCGTGGCAACACGCAGCGGCTTTACGCTTACGTAGTACTGAATGATGTCTTCAAACGCCTGTTTGGTGGCCGCATACAGTGTCGTGGGATCGTAGTTGCTGTTATTGAAATGCTGCCACGCGGTACCGGTGTTGACCATAAACGGCACGTTGACCGCAGACATGGCTTCCAGGAGTTGCGCGCCGAACGCGAGATTGGACTGCATAAGCGGTCCGACCTCGTCCGGCTGGTGTTCGGCAATTACTCTCGCGGCGGCGTGAAAGACCACGCGCGGCGTCGCGGCGCGGACGATGCCGACGAGGCCATTCATTGTTCCATCGTGCACATGTACTCGGATCTGGTCCGCACACGACGACAGCTGCTCGAGCCTCGATGCGGGGCGTACGATCGCGTGAACGTCGAAGCCTCGAGCCGCCAGATGACAGGCCAGCCGTGAGCCGACGAAGCCCGGCGCACCAGTGACCAGGACTGAGGCGCCAGCAGGAACAGACTCAGTGAGATCCATGTTTAACAAGCTAGGTTCAGAAGGTGTGTAAGAAGAGAGGCGACAGGCTGCCGTTCATACACCTATTGAGCCGAGCGCTGTCTACCGGAACGGCGAACGAAACTCGCTGAACCTCGGCAGGTGCCGGTCTTTTTCCGATAGCTGTGGGCCTAGATGCGGCCATGAAATGCCCGCGCTGTCCCACCGAATTCCCGCGTCGGACGCCGGCTGATATACACCGGTCATGCTACACGAGACGATGGCCTGATCGGTGAGCGCCAAAAAGCCATGTGCGAGCCACTCGGCAACGAACACGCCGTTCCCGCGCTCCGCGTCCAACTCGACCATGGCGATCTGCCCGTAGGTTGGCCCGGACGCCCGAAGATCGAGCGCGACATCAAGCACACGACCTCGAATGCAGTACACGAGCTTGGCCACGACATGCGGCGGCGCCTGAAAGTGGAGCCCCCGAAGCACCCCACGTGCGGACTCCGAGAAGTAATGTTCCGAGAACATGCTCGCCAATCCCAACGCTTCAAACGCGGTCGAGTCGAACGTCTTGATTAGCCGACCGCGAGCGTCAGCGTGCACCGGCGGTTGAACTTCGAAGTAGCCTTCGAGCGTGGTCGGCTCGCACCGCATGGTCATGGGGTGTGCGCAGCGGTCCGGCTGCCGTTCTCAAAAAACTCGCGGTACCATTCCACTGTTTTTGCCAGCCCTTCATCGAGGCTGAACCGGGGGCGCCAGCCAAGTCGCGATCGCGCCTTGGCGGCACTGAGCGATTGGTCGCGAATCTCATTTGATGCTTCACCCAGAATCTCGCACTCCAGGCTCGAGCCCATGAGCCGGAGTATCTTCGTCGCGAGCTCCGAAACCGGGATGTGAAGCTCGTTCGAAAAATTGAACGCTTCGCCGCGAAGACTGGCATCCTTGACCATCGCTTCCGCGAGGGTCATCAGAGCAGTGGCTCCGTCCTCGACGTAGAAGTAATCCCGGATGAACTGTCCATCCGACCGGATAACCGGCCGCGTGCCACGCATGACGGAGCGGATGGTTCCGGGCACGATGCGGCTCCAGTTCAGGTCCCCACCACCGTAGAAATTGCCACATCGGGTGATCGCAACGGGAACGCCAAACGTCTTGGCGTAACTCGTCGCAATCAAATCCGCGCACGACTTACTCGCGTCGTATGGATGTTCGCCAGCGAGCGGTGTTTCCTCGGTGTAGGGCAGCACCTCCTGCGAGCCGTAGGCTTTGTCGGACGAGGCGACGACGATTTGTCTGGCGCTGGGACTGCGGCGGCAGGCCTCGAGCAACGCCCAGGTGCCACGAATGTTGGTGTCGAACGTCGATACCGGATTCCGGTTCGCGATTGGAACGATGGTTTGTGCGGCGAGATGGAACACTGTGTCTACTTCATACTCGCCGAGTACGCGCTCCATCGCCTTCTGATCGCGGACGTCGCCCCGCACCACGCAAACACACGAGAACAGACCGGAACGCACGAGCTCGGATTCTGGCACCCAGTCCCGAACCAGGCAGACGACGCTGGCGCCCTTGTCTACGAGTGCGCGCACCAGCCAGCTCCCCACGAGCCCGGTACCACCGGTCACGAACACCGGGCGATCAGACCAGAAGCCGGTCATCGCCACACCCGCCACGGCGGGTGACCGTCGCTCCACAGCCGCTCTAGAAATTGTTTATCGCGCACCGTGTCCATGCATTGCCAAAACCCCTCGTGGCGAAACGCGACCAGCTGCCGGTCGGCCGCTAGCCGCTCAAGCGCATCCGATTCGAGACTGTTGTAATCGCCGTCAAGATAGTCGAAGACACCCGGCTCGAACACGAGAAAGCCGCCATTGATCCACCCTTCGCCGATTTGCGACTTTTCGATGAATCGCGACACGAAGTCGCCGTCGAACTCAATCCCCCCGAATCGGGCCGGCGGGCGAACCGCCGTCACGGTCGCCAGGCGCTTGTGAGCACGGTGGTACGCAAGCAGCTCCTGCAGATTGACGTTGGAGACGCCGTCACCGTACGTGACCATGAAGGTCTGCTGCTCGAGCTGTGACCGTAGGCGCCTGATACGGCCGCCGGTCATTACGTCGTGCCCCGTCTGTACCAAATGCACAACCCACGGCTCATGGACTTGGTCCTCTCGCTCCATGTGGCCGCGCACGAGGTCGATCGTTAGATCGCCGTGCAGATTCTGATAATCCACGAAGAACTTCTTGATCGCCTCGCCCTTATATCCGAGCGCGACGACAAACTCGTTGAAACCATGAAACCCGTAGTGTTTCATGATATGCCAGAGTATGGGATGACCGCCGATCTCGACCATCGGCTTGGGTTTGGTCTCTGTTTCCTCCGCCAAGCGGGTCCCGAATCCGCCGGCGAGGAGCACGACCTTGGGCTGAGTTGTCGTCACGATTGTCTTGTCGAGAGGGAGGGATCGCAAGTTGAGTTTCCAAAGACGCGCTGGCAGCGCGATGAGTTCTTCCTAGCTTAATCCTATGTGGGCGAAGAGCGCATCGAAGCGATTCTGCCAGGTGTGATTCGCGGTTGCCCGCCGGTGTCCGGCGTCGGCAATCGCCTGAAGCGCCGGAAAGTCGGCCGCGTAAAACCTAAGCTTCTCGGCGAGGTCCACGTCGTCGTAGTACGTGATGACCTCTTTTCCGGGTTCATAGAAATGCTCCAGCTCGGACGAGTACTGAGTAAACAGGCACGAGCCCGCCATTGGAACCTCGAAATCGCGGAAATTGCAGCCGCGCAGAACATTCGGATTGAGGTAGTCGTGATTGAATCGCGACTCCGCCATGTTGATGATGATACGGGACGTCGCGAGGATGCGCACCAGCTCTGCGTCGCTCAGCGGGCCGTGCATACGCGCTGAGTACGCCGCACACATGCGCTCGATGATCAGGCGTCGTTCGTTGCGATTGATGAAGCGCAACCGGCTCTCGGTGTCTCCGATCGCGTAGAGCAGCGGCTCTCCCCAGTTTCTGGCCAGCCTGCCAATGCGCGATCGCGGCTGCCAGCTGGGCCCGTATACGTGCAGGTCGATGCCGTGCTGTAACAGGCGCCACAGCAGGTGCGGACGCTGGCCATAGGCGGTTCCTACGAAGGCGGCGTAGTGCAAGCGTTCCGCCGATGGACGGTAGATGTCGGGGTTGGCCGCCATCGGCATCCAAAAGCTTCGGACGCCCATGCGGTCAAACGCTTCCTTGGCTGGAAGGCTGATGTACGTGCTCAGCGTGACATGCCTGGCGACATCGGTGACCAACTCTACCTGGTGGTAATTGGCGGTGTAGTTTACGGTCACGACCTTATCGGTGATTTTCCGCAACGCATCGGGCCGAATCGTCACGTTATTCACGCCACAGAACGCCAGGTCGAACGGCCGCTGCCGGTGATAATGTTCGAACCGCTTCAGCATTCCGCGAGTACGAGCTTCTCGGAGGTTTCCCGCTTCCTTGATCTCCGCGGCCGTTACGTCTTCGACAAAGTTGAACGCAACGACACGGTGTCCCGCGGACTCCAAGGTCCGCAGGAAGTTGTCTCGCATGATCGTACTGCCCGGCACGTCGGCCGCCGCGCTGCCGCTCACCAGGTAGATGTTGAGGGGTCTCATATGGCCTCGTCGATGCTGTGAGCGGAGGTCAAGGCCCCGCCGCTGAAATCACCTAGGTCAACAGTGCCACCCGACGTCCAGGTGGTTGACTCATACCAACCCCCCCCGTGCCGATCGGGTTACGCGTCCTTTCTGACACAAAACAGATATGCGTTGTTGGCGGAAACTATGCGATGGTTCTCAAACGCTGGGGGCGGTAACGAAGAGACCAGATGCCACACCGGAAGCGAGTCAGGCATGATGTCTTCAATTATCAACCGGCCGCCCGGCTTCAGCCACTCCAACGGAAAAAGCAGAACCGTGAGGTTAGCATTCGGCGCATGCAAGCCGTCGTCGATGATCAGGTCGAGCTGTCCCCCGATATCTCGGCCGAGGAGTTCAAACGTGCTTGGGTCGGTCTGGTCAACCCAAAACGTCTTGATCATTCCGTCCTGGAACAGGATTCTCCTGTCGGTAGCCGCTCCGTATATCCGCGCGTTCGGTAGAAACTCTTTGAAGGCACTCAAGGAGGCGCCCGGCTTGCCCCCTTTGCCCATATTTGAGAAAACGTCGGTATTGTTGGTCCCAAGCCCGACCTCGAGGACCGCTGTGATCTTGTTTGGCTGGTCAAGTATAGAGGCGTATATAGGGTGATAATTGTGAATGGCCTTGTCGCTGCCGTGTTTTTCAAGCAAGCACTTAAGGCTATCCGGCTACCCCTTCCTGGCGAGTTCATCACAAAACTCCGCTACCGTGACCACTCTTCCCGACGGCTGAGGCCTGGAGGCCTTTACCAATTCGCCAAGGAGCGGGATGACCTGCTTGGCGGACAGTAGCGTGAGGTCAAACCGTGCTCTGACCGATCCGCTAGGAGTGGGGGCGAATATCCTCAATTCCGAAATTACGCCGTTGTATTTGCTGTAAAGGGCGTTTTTCAGAGCTGTGCTGCTCGTCTGCTTGATGGCTCTTGCAATCCTGAACAGAGAAGGGGTTCTCTTGATGATGTTCTTTAGGGATCTCATAGAAACGCTGGTCGCGTTTGACGTCAGCCGCCGCGCTGTAGTTTGCCAAGTAGATGTTGAGCGGTCTCTGGCGCTTCGTTCGTGTAATAATGCTCGATCAGCTCGCAGATAGTTCGGACCTGCTCGTCAGTAAGCTGCGCGGCCGAAGGGAGCCAGAGTCCCTTCTCACCCACCAACTCCGAGACGGGATAACTCCCGGCAACCTGATATGCCTCCTGCCTGTTGATCGGCGGATACATGAGGCGGGTTCCCACGCCGTTCGCCTTGAGAAATCTCATTAATCCGGCACGATCATCCGCGAGCGAATCGATGAACCACGGAGTGGTGTGCTCGAGATTCTGGTCGAACAGGCGTATCTGTGAGCAGCGCGACAAACCTTCACGGTAGAGGCGATAAATCTCCTTCTTCCGCTCCACGCGCCACGCGAGCTTTTTCATTTGCGCCAAGCCAACGCACGCCTGAAGCTCCGTGGCGCGTGGAGCGGAAGAAGGAGATTTATCGCCTCTACCGTGGGTGGCACCGATGTG
>SHZS01000015.1 GCA_009692105.1 Gemmatimonadota bacterium
GAGCATGGGACCACGTCCGAACGTCTCGTCCATGCGTGTCTTCGCGGGTGGCCGATGGGGCGGATGTGCCCGCCAATAGGCTGCGTTCCATGGCCTTTGGCGTGGGCGACTAGAGCCTGGAAAGCTAAGACCGGGCGCCAAGGCGAGTCAACGGACGGAGGCGGCGGGGGCGGGAGCCCTTCACTCCGACCTAGGGCTCCGACCTGGGACATTGGGCCCGGCCGTCCGGAGACGACCGGGGCCGCGAGCTGGCCCGGGTGGATTCGAACCACCACCGCCGGTTCCAAAGACCGGTGTCCTGCCATTAGACGACGGGCCAAAAAGTCAGTGACTACGCGGGGGCTGCTTCCTTTTTCAACATCGCCTTACGCGACCGTGGACACATTTTGGACACATCCTCTCATGATCGGGCCGTGACTTCCTTCAACTCCTCGAGGCTCGGCTCAGCGACCAGGGCCAGGAGATCAGCGTCGAGAAGGTGAGCATACCCCATAGTGGTAGCAAGGTCGGCGTGGCCCTTGCCTCACTCGCCGTCCGACTCCGCTCCACCGTCGAACGTGACAGGCAGTCCCGAGAAATCGAGTCCGTCCATGGCGCAGAGGGACCCGCTCGTCTCGTCCTGTGCTTGGAGCGTCTCCTCGCGGGGCTCGATACCCTCGGCTGTGAACGAGGGAAGGCCCTCGACGCGGATCGGAGGGTCCCCGGGGAAATTTCCTCGTGGTATCGCCCTTATGAATGACTGAGCTTTGTGACTTGTGCGGTAACCCCCTGTTGATCCCGCTGGACACAACGTGGACACATCGCCCCCGAAAAGATCCGAAACGGACTGAAAACCTCCGAAGTCTGAAGACCCGGAAGCCCCCGTCTCCGTAGAGGAAACGAGGGCTTCCTAATTCCTCCGAAATCCCCGGGTCTTATCCAAAGACCGGTGTCCTGCCATTAGACGACGGGCCATCAGACGACAGGCCGGCCCGGATACAGTAAGCCGGTCGGAAAAGGCGCGGTCCATCGTAGCGGGACGCGGGAGGGCAGGAAAGGCCGCGCCTAGACGGAGTCCGCCGCGTGCACGGCCCCCGGAGATCGGGGTTGACCCCCTTCGCCTTGCCTCTACATTCAGCCTTGATTTAGCCCAGAGTGCACGGCGCACAACTCTTTTCGCGGGAGTGTAGGCTTTGTTACTTCAAACGGTGGCGGCACAGGCGGCAGGCGCCCAGGCGCGCGGTGAGATCGATCTCATCCTCCCGGATCTCTCATCCGTTTCCGTGGGCGGCCTGAACGGCCGCACCCTGCTCATGCTGGGCTTGCTCGTCTGCGGGGCGGGACTCGCTTTTTCGCTTCAGATCTTCCGTCACCTTCGAGCGCTCCCCGTTCACAGCTCCATGCGCGACGTCTCCGAGCTGATCTACGAAACGTGCAAGACCTATCTGGCCACGCAGGTCCGATTCCTGATCATCCTCGAGTTGTTCATCGGCGGCGTGATCGTGGTCTACTTCGGAGTGCTCCGGGACCTGGAGGCTTACAAGGTCGGAGCGATCCTCTTGGCCAGCATCGTCGGGATCATGGGTAGCGTCGGCGTGGCATGGTTCGGGATCCGGGTCAACACCTTCGCGAACTCTCGTGTGGCGTACGCGAGTCTACGCGGGAAGCCCTTCCCTGTGCACGCGATCCCGCTCCAGGCTGGAATGAGCATCGGCACCCTGCTCATCAGCGTCGAGCTGCTTCTCCTTCTCAGCATTCTTCTCTTTGTCCCTGTCGATCTGGCCGGGCCGGTCTTTATCGGCTTCGCGATCGGAGAGTCCCTCGGAGCGAGCGCGCTGCGCATCGCGGGCGGCATCTTCACCAAGATCGCCGACATCGGCAGCGACCTCATGAAGATCGTCTTCGGCATCAAGGAGGACGATCCGCGGAACCCAGGCGTTATCGCGGACTGCACGGGCGACAACGCCGGTGATTCGGTCGGCCCCACCGCGGACGGCTTTGAAACCTACGGCGTCACCGCGGTCGCACTCATTACCTTTATCCTCCTTGCGGTGCCTGACCCCGGCGCACAGGTCCGGCTTCTCGTCTGGATCTTCGCCACACGAATCGTGTGGGTGGTCGCTAGCATATTGTCCTACACGCTGAACACGACCGCGGCGCGGGCTCGGTGGGGCACCGCGGACAGCATGGATTTCGAGGCACCCCTGACCAACCTGGTCTGGTTGACCTCGGCCGTGTGCGTGGTATTCACCTTCGCGGCTGCCCGCGTCCTCGTCCCCACGCTGGGCGACGGCTCGATGTGGTGGAAGCTCTCTGCGATCATCTCCTGCGGCACGTTGGCCGGCGCGATCCTCCCCGAGCTGGTGAAGATCTTCACCTCCACCAATGCGCAGCACGTGAAGGAGGTGCTCGTCGCCTCCCGTGAGGGTGGTGCATCGCTGAATGTGCTCTCGGGGCTCGTGGCAGGGTACTTCAGCGCCTTCTGGATCGGTGGCGCGATACTCGCTCTAATGGGAACCGCGTTCTGGCTGAGCACGCTGGGGCTCGCACAGATCATGATCGCACCCGCTGTCTTCGCCTTCGGGTTGGTCGCCTTCGGGTTCTTGGGCATGGGACCCGTCACCATAGCGGTGGACTCGTATGGCCCCGTGACGGACAACGCGCAGTCGATCTATGAACTCTCCATGATCGAGTCGGTGCCCGGAGTTCGAGAGCAGCTCACTCGCGAATTCGGCCACGAGCCTGACTTCTCCAAGGCCAAGCACTTGTTAGAGGAGAACGACGGAGCCGGCAATACCTTCAAGGCCACGGCAAAGCCCGTGCTCATCGGTACGGCGGTGGTCGGCGCCACCACCATGATCTTCTCGATCATCCTCCTCCTGACGGAGGGGCTGACTACGAACGTGGCGAGCCTGTCCATAATTCACCCGCCCTTTCTCTTCGGCTTCATCGCGGGTGGCGCCGTGATCTACTGGTTTTCGGGGGCTTCCATCCAGGCTGTGGTGACGGGTGCCTATCGGGCGGTCGAATTCATCAAGAAGAACATCCGCCTAGACTCGACCGATAAAGCCATGATCGCGGACTCGAAGAAGGTCGTTGAGATCTGCACCCAATATGCGCAACGCGGGACGTTCAACATCTTTGTGGCGGTCTTCTTCTTTACCCTCTCTGCCGCATGCGCGGAGCCCTTCTTCTTCATCGGTTATCTCGTCTCGATCGCGATTTTCGGGCTCTACCAGGCCGTCTTCATGGCCAATGCCGGCGGGGCCTGGGACAACGCCAAGAAGCTGGTTGAGGTGAATCTCCAAGAGAAAGGAACGGATCTCCACGCCGCTACCATCGTGGGCGACACCGTCGGGGATCCCTTCAAGGACACCTCCTCGGTGGCACTGAACCCGATCATCAAGTTCCAGACGCTGTTCGGCCTGTTGGCCGTCGAGCTGGCCATCGAGCTGAACCGCGCCTTGAGCCTCTCTCTCGCCGCCGCATTCCTGGCTGTGGGATTGTACTTCGCCTGGCGCTCCTTCTACCGGATGAGGATCAGCGACGTGGAAGGAGCGGGGAAATCGCTCGGGGCGATGGCGACAAAGCACGCGTGAGGTAGATCCCGAGCTACATGATCGGGGGACTCACTACCGCCCGTCCGATCCTGTTCGCGTCGGTCCCGATTCCTTCGACTCCCCGGTATTGGGGTCGAGCCTTCCCAGATACCCGCGAGAGTAGTCCGTATACCAGATCATGCCGTCGGGCGTGATTGCGATGCGGCGGTTCCGCGTCTCAGCTGTCCCGACCGGATACCTGGTAACCTCCATCGTCTCGGGGTCCACCCTGGCAATGAGGTTTGTCGCGAAAAGGTTCACCCACGGATGTCCCTCGAAATCCATCACGATCCCGTAGGGATTCGCCCGGCCGGAGTACGGGTTGATGAGGTCGATCTCCCCGCTCTCCATGTCCAGCCAGCCGATCCGGCTGGCACCCTGCGCTGTGAACCAGATATTCCCCTGCCCGTCGAACGTTGCAGTGTGCGGGTCGCGCACGGTCCGGTCCGGCATCATGTAGATCTTCACGGCACCGGTACCGGGATCCAGCTTCCCGATGCGGCCGTTCAGGTTGCCGGTGTACCAGACGAATCCGTCCTCGTCGACGATCAGACTGTGGGGGTTCGTCCCTTCCTCGATCTCGTAGCGGCGAAACTGCTGCGACTCCGGTTCGAAGCTCGCGAGGTAGTTCCCCTTCTGGCCCACGAACCAGACGACTCCGTTCGGGGCCACGTACGGATCACGGGTCCGCCCGCCCCACTCGACCGGCCACTCCTTCAGATCCACGGTCTGCGCTGAGAGCGGGGAAATGAGCCCAATGAGGCCGGTCAGGACCAGAAGCCCCCTCGGGACAAGAAGCCCCCTCAGGACAGGACGCCCCAGGACAAGACGCCCCAGGAAGACCCGCATAAGCTGTCTCATGTTGCCCCCCCCGGATTGCACGGCCAGGCACTTGCACGCTCAGGTAGACGATCTCGTGCGGTGACGCCCCGTGGGGTGACGCACTGATCATCCACAGTGAATTGGTCCAGGATCGGCACGCAAGCGCGACGGTGCCACGCTCCCTCGCGGGTCCTAACCCCCTCTCGCCGTTCGCGCTGTGAGGAAGCGTACCCCCACCCCGAAGGAGGTGGTGTCATGGGACCCGAGCACCGAGGCGGCGCGATCGAGCGCCTCTTTGGAGTCGAACACGCCGAAGACAGCGGACCCACTCCCGGAGAGGAGGGCGGGCCCCGCCCCTTCCCGGACCAGCGCTTCCTTGAGTAAGGAGAGCTCGGGGCGGAGGGGGAAGAGGGCCTCCTCGAAGTCGTTCACGGCCTCCTCCCGCACGACATCCCATCCCCTTTCGCCCTTCCCGGAGTCGAGGCGATGGGGGATCGGGTCGGGACGACCTCCCGGTCGGGTTCTCGCGCGATGGGAGTCGAGGACCTCGTAGGCCCACGCCGTGGAAACTGGGGATGCGGGAACGGCGAGAAGCACGTCCCGTTCCGGGAGCGGGGAGAGGGCGAGGAGCCTCTCTCCCCGACCCCGTCCAACCGCGGATGGCACCCCGGAAACGAAGAACGGCACGTCGGACCCGATCGCCGCTCCGAGGCGCATGAGCTCCTCGGGAGTTAAGGGCTCCCCGCAGAGGACGTTCAGACCCCTCAGCACCGCGGCCGCGTCGGAGGACCCTCCGCCGAGCCCCGCGCCGTGGGGGATCCGCTTTTCCAGCCGCACCCGCACGCCGGGAGGGTCCCGTGCGACCTCCACCAAGGCACGCTGGAACCGTTCCGCCGCGACAACGGCGAGGTTCGCCTCCGGCGGGCCAAGCTCGCCTTCGGAGACCCCGGTCAGCTCGAGCGTGATCTCACTTCCGGTTTGAAGCTCGAGCTCGACCGCGTCCGCGAGGTCCAGGGTCTGGAAGACGGTCTCGATCTGGTGATACCCGTCCTCCTCCCGGGCCAGGATCCGCAGGAAGAGGTTCACCTTGGCGGGCGCCTCGCCCACCCATCGGTCATGCGCCGCCCTGGGGGCCGGCTCGGGGGCCCCGGTGCTCATCCCTTTACGCCCTTCACGGCGCCGCCTTTCACGGCGCGGCCTCTCCCTCCCGCCGTACGACCAAGGCGTCAGGCTCGCCGGAGGCTTCCGCCGAGCGGTCCAACTCCGCCTCAATGATCCCCTCGGCCCCACCCAGATCGGCCATCGTGAACCCTAGGCGCCACGCGTACCACAGGCCCATCAGGGTCACGGGAATGAACCCTCCCAGATGGTAACCGAACGCGAAGGCCATGGTCGTCCCCTCGGCCGCCCCATACACCTGGTTAAGGGCCACCACGGCCGCGGCATGGAAGGTCCCGAAGAACCCCGGGGCCGCCGGGAGCGCAACCCCGACCGCGATAACGGCCTGGAGGAAGAGCGCGGCCACGTATCCCTCGTGGATCCCGAACGCCCACATCCCGAGGAGGAAGGAGATCGCGTTCCACCCCCAGAAGACAAACGACCAGAGGAGCCCGGTAGCGAGGAGGCGAGGGCTCCGCAGAGCCCCGAGACCGACGAGGAACGCCTCCGCGAGCTCGACGATCTGATGGCCGCCTTTGCCCGGGAGCCACCGAGCCACGCCGCGGAGAGCCCTCACCAGCGTTATTGGAAAGGCGATGAGGACCCCGAGAAATACGATGCCGAAAGCAATCACGGCGGTGGCCTCGGGGAGAAACTCCTCGACCGGGCGGCCCCCGAGGGTCGCCTCCCGCGGGAAGCTCGGGCTCGCGACCGCGACGAGCAGGAGCCCGAGGATCGCCACCGAGTCCAGCATGCGCTCCACCACGAGCGATCCCACCGCGGCGCTCGCGGACACCGGCTCGAGCCTCGAGATGGACCACGCTCGGGCGAACTCTCCCATCCGTACGGGAAGGAGGTTGTTCGTGGCGAATCCGATGTTCACCGCGGCGAACCGGGAGTGTAAGGAGGTGTTCGGATGCACCGGGTGGAGAAGGACTTCCCACCGGATCGCGCGGATCAGAAACCCCGACGTGGCGACGGCCACGGCGGCCAGGAGCAGCCACAAGTTGGCCTGACGGAGCTCCGCCCAGACCTGACCCAGCTCGACCCCGCGGAGGATCCACCAGATGAGGAGCCCGCTGACGACGATCCCGAGAAGGGCCTTCCAGTCCCACTTCAACGGAGAGCCTCAGTACCCAAGGGGCGCGATCCAGAGGCCGGGCACAGCCACCCGCGAGGGTGCATCGAGCACGATCTCCCGCATCTCGCGCACGGCTCGCTCCATCCCGACCAGCACCGCGCGCGATACGATCGAGTGTCCGATGTTCAGCTCCTCGATCTCAGGGAGCGCAGCGACCGGGGTGACGTTCTCGTAGGTGAGCCCGTGCCCGGCATGAACCGCCAGATCCAGCTCCCTGCCGAGGCCAGCCCCTCGCTGAAGACGTGTCAGCTCCCGGGCTCTGTCTTGGTCCCCCCGCGCGCTCGCATACGACCCGGTGTGAAGTTCTACGGCCTCCACCCCGAGATCGGCCGAGGCGCGGAGCGCCTCCTCGACCGGATCGATGAAGAGGGACACCCGGATCCCTGCGTCCAGGAGCCGCGCCACCGCAGCCGAGACCTGCTTACGGGTGCGAGCCGCAGCGAGGTCCAGTCCGCCCTCGGTCGTGATCTCTTCCCGGCGCTCGGGGACGAGCGTGGCCTGCATGGGCACGAGGTCGCACGCGACGCGCACGATCTTCGAGTCCGCGGCGAGCTCGAGGTTCACCCCGGTCCGAGCGCTCTTCAGAAGGACCTCAACGTCCCGGTCCTGGATGTGCCTCCGGTCCTCGCGCAGGTGCACCGTGATTCCGTCCGCACCCCCGAGCTCGGCCAGGACCGCCGCGCGCACCGGATCCGGCTCGTCCGTGCGCCGTACCTGCCGGATCGTCGCCACATGATCGATGTTGACGTAGAGTCTCATGAGTACCTGTCGAAGAGTTTCGTGAGCTCGTCCACCGATCCCTCCGGTAGCCGAGCGCCTACCCACGCCAGCCCCCTGCGGCCGAGCTCGGCATAGAGGCGGGCATCCTCAGGCTCGAGCGTTCGCAGATGGAGCGCGATCGTCTCGACATCCCCGCGGATCAACGGTCCCGTCAGCGCACGGTCTACCCCGAGCTTGGCCACATTTTCCAAGGCGCCCTGGGCGAGTCCGGTGAGTGCCTCCTCCGCCTCCTTTCGACTGACTCCCGCCTGCTCGAACAACCGAGTCGCCTCGTGGAGGAGCAGGACAACGTAATTGGAGGCCATGACGGCAGCCGCATGGTAGAGCGGGCGCCGGCTTGTGGGAACGGAGATCGCCTGGCCGCTCAGAAGGGAAACCAGCCGCCGAGCCGCGAAAAGTGCATCGGGCTCGCCGGAGAGGGCAAAGAATGCGCCCCGGAGCCGATCGGCGCCGACCATGGCGAGCGGGATCGCCTCCAGTGGATGGAGCGTCCCCACGGCATAGCCGCGCGCGTGCAGAGGAGCCAGGGGATCTGCCCCGAGCGCGCCCGAGCAGTGAAAGACCGCACAGCCACGGGGAGCGTCGCCCCACTCGGCGAGCGCGACCGACACCTCAGCTAAGGCCTCGTCCGGGACGGTAAGGAGGACCGCGGTCGTACCCTCCTGAGGACGCTCGAGGCCGAATCGGTACTCCGCGAGCCCGTCCCGGAAGAGGGCGTGCTCGGGGGGATCGGGGTGTCGGCCCACGACCGTGACGGAGACACGCCCCTCCGACAGAACGAGCGCGTGGGCTAGCGACAAGCCGACCCTGCCGGGTCCGACAAAGACAAGCTTCTCCATCAGCAGGTCACAGCTCGGAGAGCTCGACCTCCGGGTCCCGTTTGAGACGGCCCAGGAGGGCCGCGGGGATTCGCGCCGTGAGCCGAAGCCGGGATCCATTCTCCTCGAGGGAGAGGACCTCCCCCTCCCGGTGGACGGCCGCAATCACCTCTCCGGAGTCTGCGGGAAGCTCGATCGTCACACGGGGGTGCCGGCCTCGTACCCGAGCCCTCAAGACCTCGAGGACGGGTTCGAGTCCCCCTTCTTCTACGGCGGACACGAACACAGCCGGTGTCTCGCCGAGGCTCCGCGCGCGAATCTCGTGGATCTGCTCCTCCGCGTGGGTGATCCGGTCCACTTTGTTGAAGAGCAGGATCTGCGGGCGATCCGTGAGATCGAGTTCGCCCAGGACCTCGTTCACGACGTCCCGTTGCGCTTCCCAATCCGGATGCGAGAGATCGATCACGTGGAGGATGAGATCGGCCTCGCGCGCTTCCTCGAGGGTGGACCGGAAGGAGGCAACGAGGTGGTGAGGGAGCTTCCGGATGAACCCCACGGTGTCCGTCAGGAGGGCCGTGTACCCCGAGCCGAGATCCACCTGCCGCGTCGCCGGGTCCAGCGTCGCAAAGAGCCGATCCTCCACCAGGAGATCGGCTCCGGAGAGGCCTCGGAGCACCGAGGACTTTCCGGCGTTCGTGTACCCCACGAGCGCCGCGCGGAACTGACCGTCGCGTCCCTTCCGCTGCGTTGCGCGCTGGGCGGCGACGTCCTTCAGCTTCTTCTTGAGCTCGGAGATGCGCCTCCCGATGAGCCGGCGATCCGTCTCGATCTGGGTCTCCCCCGGGCCCCGGAGCCCGATCCCTCCGCGGATGCGTGAGAGGTGCGTCCACATGCGGGCCAACCGCGGGAGGAGGTACTCCAGCTGCGCCAACTCGACCTGGAGCTTGGCTTCCCGGCTTCGGGCCCGAACGGCGAATATGTCGAGGATGAGCTCCGAGCGGTCCATCACCCGAACGTCCATCGCCTGCTCGAGGTTCTTGGCCTGGTTCGGCTTCAGGTCGTCGTCGAAGATCACGAGGTCCGCCTCGAGCTCCGCCACGAGATGGCGTAGCTCGATCACCTTCCCCGACCCGATCAGGGTCTGAGGGGTAGCGGTGTCGAGCCGCTGGATCAGGGAACCGACGACCTTTCCACCCGCGGTCTCCGTCAGGCGCTCCAGCTCCAGCATGTGCTCGCGGACGACCCTCTCCTCCAGCAAGCGGTGCGGCGCACCTACAAGAACCGCTCGGTCGATCTGCTTCCCGTGCTCCAGATGGGCTTTCAGCTTGGCTCGCCTCCCCCTCGACTTCAGTGTGCATGCTGCGGTGTGCCCGCCGCGCACGTGCGATCCCCCGGCAAGGCCGGAGCGGCGGGCGGGAGCAACTCGTTCCCTACCTACCCGAGATCATCGGGATCGTGTCCGGACGCCCCTTCCCCTCCCGGCTCCTCCTCGACCCGAGCGCGCCCACCCCTTCGCCGCTCCTCCCACCTGCGGAGCCGCTCCGCGATGGAGACCTCGAGCCCGAAGAGACCCGGCACATAGAAGTGGCGGCCTGACAACACCTCCGGGAGGTACCGCTGCCCGGCCACACCGTCGGGCTCGTCCGGATCGTAGCGGTATCCCTTCCCGTACCCCCACTCCCTCATCTGGGAAGTGGGCGCGTTTCGGATGTGCATCGGAACCGGCTCCGACGCCGTCTCTTCCGCCGCGGACAGGGCCCGGCCCCACGCCACGTAGGCCCGATTGGACTTGGGAGCGGTAGCGAGATAGATCGCCGCCTCCGCGAGGGCGAGCTCACCTTCCGGAGAGCCCAGGAAATGGTAGGCCTGCCAGGCCGAGACCGCGATCTGGAGCGCAGCGGGGTCCGCGAGGCCGATGTCCTCGGACGCCATCCGGACGAGGCGACGGGCGAGGTAGAGCGGGTCTTCGCCGCCGCGGATCATGCGCGCAAGCCAGTAGAGGGCCCCGTCGGGGTCGCTCCCCCGCACCGCTTTGTGTAGTGCGGAGATGACGTTGTAGTGCTCCTCGCCCGACTTGTCGTAGACGGCGAAGCGGTGCTGCAACGCATCGCGGGCGACCTCGACCGTGATGCGCCCAGTGCCGGTCGCAAGCTCGTGAGCAGCCTCGAGAGCGCCGAGGGCCCGCCGCGCGTCCCCATCGGCCCCCTTGGCCAGGAGGGCGAGCGCCTCTTCATCGATCGCCATCTCGGCCCGACCGAGCCCCCTTCCCGTGTCCGCGAGCGTTGCCTCGAGGATCGCCCTCAGGTCGGCTTCGATCAGCGGCTCCAGGATGAACACGGGAGCGCGCGAGAGGAGGGGGCGGTTCACCTCGAAAGACGGGTTCTCCGTCGTGGCCCCCACGAGGACGATCGTCCCGTCCTCTACGTGGGGGAGGAAGGCGTCCTGTTGTGCCTTGTTGAAGCGATGGATCTCGTCGCAGAAGAGGATCGTCTTCCTTCCAGACGCATCGAGACGCGTCCGCGCCTCGGCGATGACCTCGCGCACCCGAGCGACTCCCTCCGTCGCCGCCGAGAAGGAGACGAACTCCGCGTCCGCCCGCTCGGCGAGGAGCCGGGCCAGCGTGGTCTTCCCGCTCCCGGGCGGGCCCCAGAGGATGCAGCTCGCGAGCGGCCCGCCCTCGAGCATCCGCCGGAGCGGCTTCCCGGGCCCGAGGAGGTGCGACTGGCCGCGGACCTCCTCCAGGTCGCGAGGCCTCATGCGGGCGGCGAGAGGCGCATGCCCACCTGTGCCCACGGGTCCCTTCCGAAGCCCCCGTCCCTCCCCAGGCCCGTGTCCCTCGCCGGGGAAGAGCTCCAGCTCCGACGTCACCCCGACCCCCGGGGCGAGATGCCGTGGGCCTCGAGCCACTCTGCCGCCTC
Organism: Gemmatimonadota bacterium; assembly: GCA_009692105.1. Taxonomy (GTDB): domain Bacteria; phylum Gemmatimonadota; class Gemmatimonadetes; order Longimicrobiales; family Gaopeijiaceae; genus SHZS01. The sequence goes on from SHZS01000015.1 coordinate 11,216, forward strand.
CTCCTCGAGCGCCTCGGAGCGGTTCCGAGACGGGTCCGTCAGCACCCCGTCCAGGAGGGACCGCAGCACCTCCCTAAAATGCGGGCCTGGAGCGAACCCCATCCGGATTAGGTCACGGCCGTTGAAGGCGAGCTCCTCTACGCGGAGCGGAGCCCCGGACGCGGCGATCGCGCGCAGGCGCCGGGCCAGGCGGGCGCGCCCTCGGGGGTCGATCACCTCACCAGGGCGCGACGCCTTGGCGCGCGACGTGTTCCTTCCCTCCCCCCTCGCCATGTCGGCCCGGACCACCGCGCCCCAGATCCGAAGGACCGGGCGGAGCCTCTCCCTCCCGGCCCGCGAGAGCCAGCGGCGGAGCTCCTCGTCCCCCGCGCCCGGATCGAGGGGGCGGGACGAAAAGGCGGCAACCTCCGCGATCTCCCGGATCCGTGCGTTCGAGGCCTTGAGGCGCTCGAGGATCGCGGCGGCGCGGAGGAGGGAGAGCTCGTCGCGCGCGGAGGCTACATCTCCCTCCGGGAGGGGCCCCGTCTCGCCGAGGCCCCGGAGGAGGGCGGCCCACCGAAGGTCCGGGCGGCCAGCCGGCAGTCGGTCCACAACTGCGAGCGTGTGGCCGAACCACTCGCCGCCGCCCTCCTGAGCGCCCCTGCGTTCGCCGGCCCCGGGGCCGTAAACGCGTGGGAGCCCCACCATGCGATCCAGCTCCGGGTAGAGGAACCGGGCAACCCCGGAGGCGACGTAGAGCGCGAGCGCCCGCGAGGGCGGAGCCTCTCCCGAGAGAACCTTCTGGAGCTCTTCATGGAGTCGCTCGGCCGACAGAATGCCGAGCTTCTCCACGGCCGCCACGAGGGCGCTCCAGGTCTCGGCCTCGATCTCGAGCCGGAAGGTGCCCGCGAAACGGAGCGCCCTGAGGACCCGGAGGTAATCTTCCGCAAAGCGCTCGGACGGCTTCCCCACCGTGCGGAGGATCCGCCGCTCCATGTCCGCGCGACCACCGAAGGGATCGTGGACGATCTCTTGGATCGGGTGCCAGGCGACGGCGTTGATCGTGAAGTCCCGCCGCGCGAGATCCTCCTCCAGGTGATCCGCGAACGCGACCTCCGCGTGGCGGCCGGTCGTCCGCACGTCCCGCCGGAAGGTCGTCACCTCGTAGAGAGTCCCGTCGCGCGCGAGGACCCCGACCGTCCCGTGCTCCACTCCGATCGGAACCGTCCGGCGAAAGATCCGCTGTACGTCGTTCGGCCTCGCGCGTGTCGCGAAGTCCCAATCGTCGGAGGGCCGACCGGCGAGGGCGTCCCTCACCGCCCCCCCCACGGCCCACGTTTCGTGCCCGGCATCTTCGAGCGTCGAGACGATCCAGTGAACGGCCTTTGGGGCGGCCAATCGGATCGGGAGCAACTGGTTCGGGGGCAACTGGGTCATCGGACCGAACCCTGTGCGGGGGGGGTCAGGTGCGGAGACGGGACAGGAGTCGGGCGAAGAGCCCCCGCTGCTTTCCTTCGAACGGCGAGACAGGAATGGGTGGTTCCCCCCGCACGATCCTTCCGGGGTTCGTCCCCGTCAGGAGAGACCAGGCCTCCTCCGCACCGAGCTCCTTGAAGCGCTCCCTCGCACCGTCCACGAATAGGGGGAGGCCAGGGCGGCCATGGAAATCGGAGGAAAAACAGTCCACCCATCCCCGCTCGAGCAGCATGAAGGCCCTTGACCGTGCGTCCGGCCCATACTTCCCGAGGAGGGATCCGTAGTTGACCTGACACCATGCCCCCTCCCCGCGCCACCGCTCGACGATGGAGAGATGGGCGTCGTGTCCCGCGTAGCGCTCAGGGTGGGCGATCACGATGTGGATGCCCTGGGAAGCGAGTCCACGGATGGCCGCCGGGGTCTCCGGCGGAATCTGAAGTCTGGGCCATTCGACGAGCACGAAGCGGTTGCCCGCCAGGTGCACGCGAGGATCGGACAGATCTGGGTCCGGGATGTCCAGCATCACCTCATTCCCCCGCCGGAACGTCACCTTGGGGAAGCGCTCCCTGACCGCGTCGGCCACCACCCTGAACCCCTTGTCGACCTGAGAAAGACGCTCCTCGAAGGAGCGCGGATCCCGGCTCAGGCTGCCGTCCAGGTGGGGGGTGGTGACGATCGTCGTGATCCCCTCCGCGAACATCCTCCCGATCCCCTCGAGTGAGTCCTCGAGCGTACGGGCACCGTCATCCACCCCGGGGATGAGATGGGAGTGGAGGTCCGTGAGGGGGATGAGCTCCGCGCCCAGCGTCATTCGTCCCCCCTCTCGGCTTCCTGGCCAAGCAGGGTCAGGATCGCATGGAACGCGGTCTCCGGATCTTCGTCTTCGAGGCCTGCCTCGACGGCCTGAGTGAGGAGCCCGTCCGCGGCGAGGAGCGCGTAGGCGGCCTCACGTACGCGGCCGGGGCGGGCGAGGGCCTCCCGGAGCGCCTGGATCGCACCCCGCGCCAGCTCCGGTGCCGATCCATCGAGCCGAACGCGTCCGTACCGATCGATCCACTCGAGCACCTCCGGAGGAACGGAGCCAACACCGCCCTCACCGGCGCTCAAGACCGCTCCCCGGCCAGCCGCCGGCACCCGCTCGCGATCATTCGGATCCCCCGGCCGATCCCTCCGCGAGCGCCCGGCGAACCGTCTGCTCGCCCGACACGAGGGCCTCGTCCACCCGAAGCGGATCCTCGACGCCGCCCTGGGCCATATGGGGCTTCCCGCCGCCCCGCCCTCCCGTCACCGCGGCAATCTCACGCACGAGGGCACCGGCCTTCACCCCGCGGCCCACGAGATCGTCGGTCACGAACACGAACAGGCTCGTCTTCTCGTCCGGAGATTCGGCAGCGAGGGCCGTGACCGTCAGGGACTCCTTGGTGCGAAGCGCATCCCCGAGCGCCCGGGCGTCCTCGGCGTCGCTCACTCTGACCCGAAGCGCCTGATACTTCGCCGTGCGGCCGTCCCGAAGGGGGATCAGGGCCTCGTGAACGAGGGTCTCGGTGCCGGAGCCACCCTGGCGGAGCTTGGAGAGGAGCCCTTCCAGTCGTTCCCGCTCCGCGATGAGCTCGTCCACCTTCTTGAAGAGCACGTCCCTCCCGGTCTTGAGCTTCCGGGAGAGCTCCTCGAGCTCCCGCTCAGCCCCCCTCAGGCGCGCGAACGCCATGGGGCCGGTGAGCGCCTCGATCCGCCGGACCCCCGCGGCGACACCGCTCTCCCGAGTGATGCGGAAGAGTCCGATCTCGCCGGTGTGGCGAAGGTGCGTCCCTCCACAGAGCTCGAGGCTCACGCCAGGGATCTTCACGACCCGGACTTCCTCCCCGTACTTCTCACCGAAGAGCGCCATCGCCCCCGTCGCGAGGGCAGCTTCCCGGGAGGTGATCCGCCACTGGACCGGGTGATCGGCCCAGGTCGCCTCGTTCACCTCGCCCTCGACAGCCTCGAGCTCCGCCGCGGTGAGGGGATCGGGATGGGAGAAATCGAATCGGAGCCGCTCGGGGTGGACCAGCGATCCGCGCTGCGCAACATGCTCGCCCAGAACCTTTCGGAGGGCGGCGTGGAGCAGGTGCGTCGCCGTATGGTTCCGCTCCGTATCGTGACGGACCCGAGGCGCGACCTTCGCCACCGCGCGGAACGGACCGCCGTCGGGAGACGGAAGCCCGCCCTCCAGGCGTCCGAAGACGGCGCTGCGCCCCTCGACCCGGCGGACCTCCTCGACGGTGAGGCGCCACCCGTCTCCATCCACGGTGCCGGTATCGGAGACCTGCCCTCCGGCCTCCGCGTAGAACGGGTTCTCCCGCACGATGAGCCCCACGCGACCGTCCTCCCGGACGAACGCCTGGACCGCGGTCTCGGCTACGGAAGCATCCCAGCCGATCCACTCCTGGGACGGATCCGGGACGAGAAGCGTCCACGCCGACAACCCTCCTCCACCCCTCGTGAGGACCCCCGTCGTCGTGGCGACCCCCGTCGCACTACCGGAGGCGACTGCGCGATCGGCCCGGCTCCGGGATCTCTGCTCCTCGAGCGCCTTCTCGAACCCCTCCTCGTCCACCTCGTATCCACGCTCGCGGGCCATGACCTGGGTGAGGTCGAAGGGAAACCCGAAGGTGTCGTAGAGCTTGAAAACGTCCGCGCCAGAAACGACCGCGGGTCTTGCCTTCGCCCCCTTCGTCGAACGTACCGGAGCCATCTGGTCGAAGCGCTCTATTCCGCCTTCGATCGTGACGAGAAAGCGCTCTTCTTCCCGCCGCACGGAGGTGAGCACCTGAGGCGTGCGCTCCCCGAGCTCCTGATACGCACCCCGCATGAGCCCGATGACCTCTTCGACGACGTCCACGAGCACGGGGTCCCTGAGGCCGAGGTGCCATGCATGCCGCACCCCGCGACGGAGTATCCTCCTCAGCACGTACCCCCGGCCCTCGCTCGAAGGGAGGACTCCGTCCGCGAGCAGGAAGGCCACGGCTCGGGCGTGGTCCGCAAGGACGCGATAGCTCACACCCTCCTCGTGCTTGGCACGGTACGGGCGCCCCACGATCGAGGCCACCCGGTCCAGGAGCGGAAGGAAGAGGTCTGTGTCGTAGTTCGAGTCGGCCCCCTGGAGGACCGCAGAGAGCCGCTCGAGCCCCGCGCCCGTGTCGATCGATGGAGCCGGAAGAGGGGTCAGCTTCCCCGCCGGGTCCCGGTCGAATTGCATGAAGACGAGGTTCCAGAGCTCGAGGAGCTCCCCCACCTCGCCTAGCGCCTCAAATTCCTCCCCGGAAGGAACTTTTCGGCGGGACTTGGGCCGCAGGTCGTAGTGGAGCTCGGAGCAGGGCCCGCAGGGCCCCGTATCGGCCATCTGCCAGAAGTTGTCCCGATCTCCCAGCCGGAAGATCCGCTTCGCGGGGAGTCCTGCGACGTCGCGCCAGAAGCGGAAGGCCTCCTCGTCGGTCTCGTGCACGGTGATGAAGAATCGGTCGGCCTCGAGTCCGAGCTCTCCCGTCACGAACTCCCACGCGAAGGTGATCGCCTCCTCCTTGAAGTAATCCCCGAAGGAGAAGTTCCCGAGCATCTCGAAGAAGGTGTGGTGTCGGGCCGTGAGCCCCACCTGCTCGAGGTCGTTGTGCTTGCCCCCCGCGCGCACGCACTTCTGAGCCGTGACCGCACGCCGATAAGGGGTGCGCTCCTCGCCCAAGAAGATCTTCTTGAACTGCACCATCCCCGCGTTCGTGAAGAGGAGGGTGGGGTCGTCGGAGGGAACGAGAGAGGCGCTGGGAAGGAGCTCGTGTCCCCGGGCTCGGAAAAACTCGAGGAACCTGCTTCGGATCTCGGCAGCCTTCATGGCACGCTGGGACGTCGGGGCGGAAGTCGTGGGAGCGTCCCGGCCGTCCGAAGGAGTCGGGCCGCAGGGGTGTCCGGAGAATCTAACCCGCGCTCCTCGGCCCCTTCAACCAAGGGAAGGCCAGTCCCGAGCCTTCCGGTGGGCCCTCGCAGGCCCTTCAGCCAGGGCCCATCTTGGCTATTCGGAGTCCCCGTCTGCCGCGGCCCCGTCACCCCCTGATCGGAGGGACCCCGGAATCTGGAGTGCCGCTCGCAGCTTCACATCGATCTCATCGGCGACGTCCTTGTTCTCCATCAAGAACTGACGCGCGTTCTCCTTCCCCTGCCCAAGCCGAAGATCACCGAAGGAGTACCACGCACCGGATCGCTGAACGATGCCCAGATCGGAGCCCAGGTCGAGGAGGAGGCTCGAGTGCGAGATGCCTTCGTTGTACATGATGTCGAACTCGGCCTGCTTGAACGGTGGGGCGCACTTGTTCTTCACGACCTTCACGCGGGTTCGATTCCCCACCACGTCCTGCCCGTCCTTGATCGCCCCGATGCGGCGGATGTCCAGGCGGAGGGAGGCGTAGAACTTGAGCGCGCGCCCACCCGAGGTCGTCTCGGGGTTTCCGAAGAGGACGCCGATCTTCTCCCGGATCTGGTTCGTGAAGATGAGCGCCGTTTGCGAGCGGTTCACCGCGCCGGTGAGCTTCCGGAGGGCCTGGCTCATGAGGCGGGCCTGGAGGCCGACGTGCTGGTCCCCCATCTCCCCCTCGATCTCGGCACGTGGGACGAGCGCGGCGACGGAGTCGATCACCACCACGTCCACGGCGCTCGAGCGAATCAACACCTCCGCGATCTCGAGTGCCTGCTCACCGGTGTCCGGCTGGGACACGAGCAGGTTGTCCACGTCCACCCCGAGCTTCCGCGCATACTCGATGTCGAGCGCGTGTTCCGCGTCGATGAAGGCCGCGACGCCGCCCTGTTTCTGCGCGTTCGCGATGACGTGGATGCAGAGCGTGGTCTTCCCGGAGGATTCAGGCCCGTAGATCTCGGACATGCGTCCTCGGGGGATCCCCCCGATCCCGATCGCCGAGTCCAGGTTGATGGCCCCCGTCGGGATGGTCTCGAGCTGGATCCGAGCCCCGTCCACCCCCATCCGCATGATCGCGCCCTTCCCGTAGGCTCGCTCGATCTGAATCAATGCCGAGGCCAGATCCTTCTTCTTCTGGTCCACCAGCTTCTTCTGCTCGCCCAATTCCACCGTCGCCATCGAGCTCCTCCTTCTCCTCGTTTCGTTCCGCCGCGGCGAGGCCCCAATGGGCCATATCCCACCGATCGGTCCCTTTTTCTGCAGGGCAACGGGCATAACATAAGAGACCCGAACAGAAAGCGAAAGTTGGTACCGTCCACTCTCGGTCCTGCCCAGGCGTACCTGCCGAATGTACGCGGCTGGATGGGGTCTCGAAATGTCGTCCCGGGACCGATCCGAGATCCTCGTTCCACCCGGCACTCGCTTGCCGCGCTCCCCGCGAAACGGCCATCTTCGTCTTGAGTGCACACCTCCAGCATTGATGAGGAGGCCGATGTCCGCCGATCCGCCCGACATCCATCCGTAGCTTAGGCGCGCACGCTGTCGCGCTGTCGAAACCAAGACCACCCGTGACTCCTGGTGCACGGTGCGGGTCGAGGTCGAATGGGTCGGTGGAGAGATCGTGCCGGGCCAGGCACAGGCCACTGACACCCCGGAAGGGAGGATGATCGCCGGAGCAACCGCCGCGATCCAAGCAGTCTCCGGAGTCGCGGCCGTCTCCGGAGTCGCGCAGGGGGCCCTGACCCTGGAGATCCGGGGGACCAAGCTCGTGCGGGACTTCGACAATCTGATCGTGATCGTTGCGCTGCGGGCTCAGCGTGGGGGACGCCGTTACGATCTGATGGGATCCATCGTCGCGCCCCGCGACGACGTCGCCCGTGGCGCGGTTCTCGCCGTGCTGGCAGCGACGAACCGGATCCTCTAACCCCAGGGCCAGTCGGGTGAATCCTCGGAAGACTCCGACGAGTTGACCCCCCTGGAATGATCGAGCGCCGCCTCGGCTAGCGGCTCCCCGCGCTGCAGAGTACGCCCGCCCTTAAGAGTCGAGCTTCTCCTCCACCTTCTTGAGCCGGCGGAGGATCGAGGCCACCCATCCAAAGAGAAGGACCCAGGCCACGGCATAGGCTGCGAAGACGTGCCAAAACTGCCGCATCTCCGGTCCCCCTGGCTGGGCCTGCGCGGCAAGCGCGACCGCGGAGCCGATCGAAGACAGCATCATGGCAAGACGTTCCTGGTCAGGTGGATGTGGGAGCGGTGGGCCACGCCGCGCGTTCTTCCAGCCGTGCCACCGCGTACCGGAGCAGGAAGAGAGAGAAGAAGACCAGCGTGAACGCGAAGAGCGCGACGAAGAGGACGGTAATCATGTCCGACGGGAGCTGGGGCCCGTCCGTCCGTGCCACGACCGGTTGCGGGTGGAGCGAGCGGAACCAGAGAACGCTCACATGAATTAGGGGGATGTTCAGGGCTCCGACGAGCCCCACGACCGCCGCGAACTTCTTCCCCCTCTCCGGGCTCTCGGTCGCGTTCCGGACCATGAAGTGTCCGAGATAGATGAACCACAGGAGCAAGGTCAGGGTGAGCCGCGGATCCCAGGTCCACCAGATCCCCCAGGAGATCCGAGCCCAGAGCGACCCCGCAATGAGAACGATCGTCGTGAAGACCATCCCGCCCTCGGCCGCGGAGCGCGCGGCCTGGTCGAGCTTCTCATCACCTAGCCAGAGGTAGACGGCGCTACAGAGCGCCACGATTCCGAAGGCCAGAAAGGCAACCCACGCGGACGCCACATGGAGGTAGAAGATCCGTTGGACGACGCCCAGCGTAGCCTCGGTGGACACCCAGAAGAACACCAGCCAGTGGAAGAAGAGGGTGACACCCACACCGAGCACGCCCAGGATCAGCGCTGCGAGCCGGATCGACCTCAGGGACATCAGTCCTCCACGATGTAGCGGAACAGCCCGACGCCCGCGACGAGCCCGCCCAGGGTGAAGGCCGTCAGGATCCTCAAATTGCCTCCGACATCCACCCCGGGGAAGGCCAGGAGGAGCGCCGTTGCGTTCGCGCCGAAGACGATGAGCGGCACAAGGAGCGGAAAAAGGAGCACGGGAAGGAGCGTCTCCCCCATCCGTGTGCCCGCGGTGATCCCGCTGAAGAGGGTGCCGAGGGCCACGAACCCGAGGGTCCCGACCGCAAGCACGACCGCGAGGGATCCCGCGTTGGCCGTGAGGTCCACCTGGAAGAAGAAGGCGATCACGAATACCGTGAGGATGACCACGGTCCCGAGGAGCACCGCGTTCGCGAGGACCTTCCCCAGGTAAATGGCGTCGCGCGGCACGGGAGCGACCAGGAGGCCCTGGATCGCCCCCTCCTCTTTCTCCAGCTCGAAGGTCCGCCCGAGGCCCAGGAGTCCGGCGAACACGAGGATCATCCAGATGAGCCCCGATGCGATCTGGCCCGGCTGCACCACGGATCGCTCGATCGCGTAGTTGAAGAGGATCCCGGACAGGACCACGAAGGAGGCCATGGACGCGAAGCGCTCTCGGGTCCGCCACTCCACCCTCAGGTCCTTGCCGGCGACCGCCCAGACCTGCCGCAGATACCCCTTCACGCGGTCGCCCTCCCCCCACCGTCCACCCACCGCCGATAGAAGGCTTCCTCGCTCCCTCCGGGGATCTCGTGCCGCGCGCCCAGGAACGCGAAGCGCCCCTCCACTTGGATCGCGACCCGGTCCGCGAGCTGGAGTCCCTCGATCAGGTTGTGGGTGACGAGGACCACAGTCCGCCGCCCGTCCTTGAGCTGCCCGAGGACCTCGCGGAGGAGGGCCGACGCGTGCACGTCGAGGCCGGTGAACGGCTCGTCGAGGAGGACGAGCGAAGGATCGTGGAGGAGAGTTCGGGCGAGTGCCAGGCGCTGCCTCATTCCCCGTGAGAACCCATGCACACGGCGATCCGCTTCACCCCGGAGCCCGACCTGCTCGAGACGAGTGTCGACGCGGTCCCCGAGATCCTGCAGATCGTAGAGCTTCCCGAAGAAGGTGAGGTTCTCGCGCGCCGTGAGCGCGCCGTACAGGAACGTCTGGTGGGAGAGGAGCCCAATTTCCCGGCGCCAGTCGGTGGCGGCGGCGTCGCGCGGCTCGCCCCGGAGTCGGATCTCTCCGGCGTGGGGACGGAATGAGCCGGCGAGCATCCCGAGGAGGGTGGTCTTCCCGGCTCCATTCGGCCCGAAGACGGTGAGCAGCTCCCCCTCCTCGAGGCCGAAGGAGATCTGGTTCACCGCATGGATCGGGCCGTATCGGCGGACCAACCCCCGGGCTTCGAGAACGGGCGCCAAGCCTACCCGCGACTCTGCGCCGGCAGCGCCGCCCTGCAGTCCCCGCAGAACCGGCTTCCACGCGGGTTCGGGTGCACGCAAAGGGAGCAAACCACCCCATCCCGTATCGACGCCCGAAGCGCGGAGATCTCCTGCTCCATCGCCTCCTTACCGCCTGGCGAGTCGGCCCCCCCTCCGGTGCCTCCCACGACTCGCACACCCCCATTCCGGACCGCTTCCCTCCCCCGCCACTCGGCCTCTTCCCTGTCGATGGCTTCGAGCGCTTCCTCCGCGAGCTCGCGCTTCATCTGGACATAGTCCGCTTCGTCCAGCTTTCCCGCCTGGAAGTCGTACTCGACGTCTCGCAGGGCGAGAAGCGTGACTTTCTTCCGGTGCTGCGCGTTGGTGAACTCTTCCTCCTCGGAGTCCATCGGCGCTTGGAGTCCCACCGCGACCGGATGGAGAACGAAGAACACCACCGCGACCGCGAGGAGGATGGCGGGGAAAAGAATGCTCAGAGGATGCTCATCCCACGGCGGCGGGAGCGCCGCTCGCCGGATCGTGCTCGGAGGAACCCGAGTCGCCGTCACCCGGGGCCAACCCGTCGCTCTCCGTCCGCTCCCCGCCGTGTCGCGGGATCGGGAGACCGGCACCGGGCCAGAGCCCGATCAGCGATCCCACCACGACGATCAGCCCCCCGTACCAGATCCAGGGCACGAGAGGGTTCACCATCGCCACGAAGGTGGCTCGCTGGAGATCAGGCCGGTTCTCGACGATCCCAACCTCATCCTGGTTGAGCACCATGAGGAGGTAGAGATCCTCGACGATGGTTGAGCGGATGCCCACCTCGGTCATCGTCTGGGGCGGCGCGAGGACGAACTGCCGCTCGGTCGTGAGCGGCCCGAGGTCCGCGCCATCTTGGCGCACGGTGAAGAGAGCCGTCACGACGGCAAACGTGTTCTGCGGACGGCTGGTGGACAGCGACTCGTAGGTCAGCTCGTACTCGTGGCCGAACGGGGACAGGACCGCCATCGACTCACCGGGCATGAGGCTCTGGCGCACCTCCACGTCGTACGCCTTTCCCGCGAAGCCCATGAAGATGACCACGATCCCGACATGGACGATGTAACCGCCCCATCGCTGACGGTTCCGACGGACCAGATGCACGAGCGCGATCGCCGGATTCTCCGCTTCGATCCGCGCGCGGGCCCGAGTCCCTTTCCAGAACTCGATCAGGATGATCGTGAGCACGAACGCGCCGAGCACGAAGGTGAGCAACGCATAGGCGTGCCGCACGCCCATCTCGAAGAGGACGGCTGCGACAACCCCGGCGACCACGATCGGGAAGAGGAAATTCCGCTTGAGGTTCCGGGGGGTCGCCTTCCGCCAGGCGATCACGGGCCCGATCCCCATGAGCGCGAGGAGAACCAGGCCCATCGGGATGTTCACCCGATTGAAGAAGGGGGGACCCACGGCCACCTTCGAGCCCGTAAGCCCTTCCGTTAGAAGCGGAAACATGACCCCCCAGGTGACCGTGAACGCGATCCCGAGGAGGATCAGGTTGTTCATCAGGAAGGCGGCTTCACGCGAGACGAACGACTCGAATTGCCGTTCGCTCTGCATGAGAGGGAGCCTCCACACCACGAGCACGGTCGAGATCGCCGCTACCACGCCCAGACACCCGAGGAAGATCCACGCGATCGTCAGATTCTGCGCGAACGAATGGACGGACTCGATCAGCCCCGACCGGGTCAGGAAGGTCGCGAAGATGGTCATGAGGAAGGTCAGGATCACTAACCCCATGTTCCAGACCTTCAGCATCCCCCGATTTTCTTGAATCATCACGGAATGGAGGAACGCAGTGGCCACGAGCCACGGGAGGAGGGAGGCGTTCTCCACCGGATCCCAGAACCAGTAGCCGCCCCAACCCAGCTCCTCGTACGCCCAGCGCATCCCGAGGATGACTCCGACGGTTAGGAATAGCCAACTCGAGAGCGTCCACTTCCTGGTGACCTGGAACCACCGCGCGTCGAGGTGCCCCGTCATGAGCGCGGCCATCGCGAAGGCGAATGGGATCGAGAAGGAGGTGAAGCCCAGGTACAGCATGGGCGGATGCATCGTCATCCAGTAGTTCTGAAGCTGCGGGTTCAGCCCTCGCCCGTCCGCGGGGGTGAAGCCCAAGAGCTCGAACGGTGGCTGAACGAAGATCGAGATCGCGATGAAGAAGGAGAGGAGCGCGAGGAGGACGCCGTTCACGTACGGCATCAGGTCGCGGTTCCGATCCCGGTTGAACCAGATGGCGATTGAGGAGAAGAGGCTGAGGTTCAACGCCCAGAAGACGATCGAGCCGCGTTGGCCCGCCCAAAGCCCGGCGATCTTGAAGAAGGTAAGAAGCTCCCGGCTCGAGTAGTTGTACACGTACCAGTACTCGTACCGGTCCTGAACGAACGCGGTGATGATCCCGGCAGAAGCGACCGCGACGAGGAAGAAGATGGCGTAGGTGCACCTCTCCGCGGAGAGGACGAGGTCTCCCCGCGACCACGCTCCCCCAAGGAACGCGAGCGCGCATCCCCAGAGTGCTACGGGCAGAGCGATCCAGAGCGCGAATTCGCCCAGCGCGGGGATCACTCGATCCGCCCTCCGCTCAGGGCAACGGACTCACTCTTGGGCATTGCCTCGTAGCGGCTGCCGCACTTGGTGAGGACCTCCGTCGCCTCGAACACGTGGTCCGACCGGAGCGTACCCTCCATCACGACTTCCACCTCCATGTCCGGCGAGTCGGTGAAGGTGTCTGGAAGGGGGCTCCGGAACTCGACGTCGACGCGGGTGGAGGGGTCGGCCGGATCCTCCACGACAAACCGGTGCAGGAGCTCCGTCTTCGAGTACGAATAGCTCGAGGGGACCAGCTTTCCGCTCACCCGCCAGGCCTGTGCGACGGACTGCGGGTTCTCCGCGATCCGGGTCAGGAGCTCCGACGGAGTCACGAAGTAGAGCATCGTATCGGAGATCCCAGTCCAGATGAGGTAGCCGACGACCCCGGCGACCCCAATAAGACCCACGAAGAACCGTCGATCATTTCGCATCGGAAGCTCCGGGGAATGGTCTGAGAAACTCGTGGTCTGACGTTTGAATCTTAACCGGACCGGAGCCTAGTTTTCAACTCAAACCCGGCCACCGGGACCCCCATATCGACGAGGTCAGACGAAGTTTCGGGTCGCACGAACGGCCCGTCCCCAGTCGCCCCGGAGAGCCTCTCGTTCCTTCTTCCCCATCTCGGGGGAAAAGATCCGCGCCTCCCCCTGGGCGGCCAGGAACTCCTCCCCAGACTTCCAGAGCCCGACATGGAGGCCGGCGAGCCCAGCGGCTCCGAACGCGGTGGTCTCGACATTCGCGGGACGGCGCACGGACACGTCGAGGATCCCCGCCTGGAACGACATGAGCCAATCGTTCCCGGACACTCCGCCGTCCACGCGGAGCTGGGTGATCGGGATCCCCGAGTCGGCCTCCATCGCGTGGAGGACCTCCGCGGTCGAGAACGCCATCGCCTCGAGTGCCGCACGGACCATGTGCGCCTTGGTCGTCCCGCGGGTGAGGCCCAGGATGGCCCCCCTCGCTTCCGGATCCCAGTAAGGAGCGCCGAGCCCGACGAACGCCGGGACGAAATACACCCCATCGTTTCCGGAGAGGGAGGCGGCCATGGCTTCCGACTCGGCCGCGGACTTCAGAAGCCCGAGGCCATCCCTCAGCCATTGGATCGCCGCCCCCGCGATGAACACGGAGCCTTCGAGCGCGAAGGCCCGCTCCCCTCGTGGGCCGCAAGCCACCGTCGTAAGCAGCCCATGCCGAGAGAGGACCGCCTCGTCTCCCGTGTTCAGGAGGAGGAAGGCGCCTGTCCCGTATGTGTTCTTGGCCATTCCAGCCGCCCAACACCCCTGTCCGAAAAGGGCGGCCTGCTGGTCTCCCGCAACTCCGGCGATCGGCGGTTCGATCCCCAGCACCTCTCCCGACGCGTTCCCAAAGTACCCGGAGCTCGGACGCACCTCGGGGAGCATCGAACGCGGCACGCCGAAGACCTCGAGCAGCCCGTCCTCCCACGTGCCGCTCTCAAGGCCGTAGAGGAGGGTTCTGGAAGCGTTCGTGGGGTCGGTCGCGTGCGTGCGCCCCGCGGTCAGGATGTAGATGAGCCAGCTGTCGATCGTTCCGCACGCGAGCTCCCCGGCCTCCGCCCTCTTCCGGAGACCAGGCACCTCGCTCAGGAGCCAGGTGAGCTTCGTCCCCGAGAAGTAGGGATCCAGGACGAGCCCCGTGCGCCTCCGGATCTCCTCTTCCCGACCCTCCTCCTTGAGCCTCCGACAGAGGGGCGCCGTCCTCCGGTCCTGCCACACGATGGCGCGGTGAACGGGCTCCCCCGTCTCCCGGTCCCAGACGACCAGCGTCTCCCTCTGGTTCGTGATCCCGATCCCCTCAATCGCCACGGGCTCCCGGTCCCGAGACGCCGCGATGGCCTCCCGCGCGACCCGGAGCGTCACCTCCCGGATCTCAGCCGCGTCGTGCTCGACCCAGCCGGGCTTCGGGAAGTACTGCGTGAACTCCGAGGAGCTGGCGCCCAGCACGCGACCATCCCTTGCGACGACGATTGCCCTGCTCCCCGTCGTGCCCTGGTCCAGCGTGAGAACGGCCGAGGTGGACATCATCTCCTCCCGGTGGGTTCGAGATCAGCGGCGCAGGTCGAAGCGGTACGGCCTTCCGGCGCCCTCGAGCAGACGCACGAGCAGGGAGACGGGAAGTCCGACGACGTTCGTGTAGTCCCCTTCGATCCGGGTCACGATGGTCGCGCCGCGCCCCTGGATCCCGTAGGCGCCTGCCTTGTCCATCGGCTCACCCGTTCGAACGTACGCCTCCGCGACAGCTCGGTCGAACGGCTGAAAGTGCACGGTGGTGTCTTGGACGCCGCTCAGGATCCTGGCACCACCGGTGCCAACCTCGAACGCGGGCCGCACGAGAGCCAGCGCGGACACCACCCGGTGGGATTCCCCCTGGAGACGGACAAGCATCCGGACCGCGTCTTCGGCGCTCTTGGGCTTCCCGAGAATCATGCCCCCGTGCACCACCACCGTGTCGCCCGCGAGCACCCACCGGTCGGGGAAGCGCTCGCTCACGACCTCCGCCTTCAGGCGAGCCAAGCGTTCGACATGCACATCGGGAAGCTCGTCGGGAAGCGGGTCCTCCCGGACTTCAGCGGGGTGGACGTCGATGGAAAATCCGAGCCCCCGAAGAATCTCCGCGCGACGAGGGGAGGCCGAAGCCAGCACAAGTCTCAAGGGATCGGCTTCCCGCCATGCGTCTCTGGATCGGCGCGGCGCTCCACATCCTCAACGGCTGCATTCTCAACGGCCGCATCCTCAACCGCCCCGCTCCCAGGTGCCCCTCTGTCCAACACGAGTGTCACGGGGCCATCGTTCACGAGTCTCACCTCCATCATGGCCCCGAACTCCCCCGTCTCCACGGCCCCCGGCGCTCGCTCGCGCAGGAGCGACACAAAGCGTTCGTAGATGGGGATCGCCAGCTCCGGATGCGCGGCCTTCACGAAGGAGGGCCTTCGCCCCTTCCGCGCGTCCCCGTACAGGGTGAACTGGCTCACCACGAGCACCCCGCCGCCGACGTCGGAGAGGGAGAGGTTCATCTTCCCATCGGCGTCCGGGAAGATACGGAGACCGACGACCTTCTCGGCCATCCACGCGAGCTCGTTCTCTCCGTCCCCGTCGGTGAACCCGACGAGCAGGAGCAGTCCGCGGTCGATCCTGCCGACGACCTCTCCTCGGATCGTGACCGCCGCTTCGCTCACTCTCTGGAGAACGACGCGCATGCCCCTCGGCTCACTCCACGGTCACCGATTTTGCCAGGTTCCGCGGCTGATCCACATCGCACCCACGGAGCACAGCGATATGGTAGGCGAGGAGCTGGAGTGGGATCACCGTCAGGATAGGGAGGAGAGCGGGGTGCGTCTCGGGAACATAGAGGAAGTGGTCCGCCATTCCCTCCAATTCCCCCGCACCATTGCTCACAACCGCGATGACCCGTCCGGACCTTGCCTTCACCTCTTCGATCGTCGAGACCACCTTGTGATAGACGGGGTCCTGGGGGGCGAGCACGACGACCGGCATCTTGTCGTCGATGAGCGCGATCGGCCCATGCTTCATCTCCGCGGCCGGATAGCCCTCCGCGTGGATGTAGCTCACTTCCTTGAGCTTGAGCGCGCCCTCGAGGGCGACCGGGAACTGGAAACCCCGCCCCAGATAGAGGAAGTTCGGCGAATCCTGATACTGCTCCGCGAGCTCGCGGATCGCGTCGTTTCCGGCCAGTATCATTTCGACCTGGCGTGGGAGCTCCTTCAGCGCCTTGACGAGCCTCCGCCCCTCCAGCACCGAAAGGTTCCGGAGCCGGCCTAGATAGAGGCTGAAGAGCGCGAGAGCAGCCACCTGGCTCGTGAACGACTTGGTCGAGGCGACGCCAATCTCGGGCCCCGCGTGGAGGTAGACGCCGAAGTCGGTCTCCCGGGCGATCGTCGAGCCCACCGCGTTCACGATCCCCATCACACGGGCGCCTCTCCGCTTGGCCTCGCGGAGCGCGGCCAGGGTGTCCGCGGTCTCGCCCGACTGGCTGATGACGATGACCAGGGTGTTCTTGTCCACGACCGGGTTCTTGTATCGGAACTCGGATGCGTACTCGACCTTGGTCGGGATCCGCGCCATCTCCTCGAGCATATATTCGCCGATGAGAGCCGAGTGCCACGAGGTCCCGCAGGCAGTGATAACGACCCGCTCGACCCCGAGCAGGTCCCGGTCATCGACGGTGATCCCGCCCAATCGGGCTGAGCCTTCGTCCTCGATGATCCGCCCTCGGATCACGTCCCGGAGCGTACGTGGCTGCTCGAAGATCTCCTTCAGCATGAAGTGCTCGAACCCACCCTTCTCGATCGCCGCGAGGTCCCAGGTGACCTCGTGCACCTGCCGCCGTACCGGGCCGAGCCGGAGGTGGAATGTCCGGTAATCCTCGGGCGTGATCACGGCATAGTCGCCGTCGTCCAGGTACACCACGTTCCGGGTGTGGGCGATGACGGCGGCCGCGTCGGAGCCGACCAGCATTTCGCCGTCGCGTCCAACCCCCAGGAGAAGGGGGGACCCGTGGCGGGCCACGACGATCTTGTTCGGGTCGCGCGAGCTCACGACCGCGAGACCATACGTGCCGATCACCCGTTCGAGCGCGAGCGCCACCGCATCCTCGAGACGTCCGCCTTCCGGCCAGAGGCGCTCGACCAGGTGGGCCACCACCTCCGTGTCGGTTTCGCTCTGGAAACGGACGCCCGCGGCCTCGAGCCCGGCACGGAGCGACACCGCGTTCTCGATGATTCCGTTGTGGACGAGAGCGATCGTCCCGTCCGCGGAGAAGTGGGGGTGCGCGTTCTCGTAGTTGGGAGCGCCGTGGGTCGCCCACCGTGTGTGGCCGATCCCGCACGTCCCCGCGAGGGGGTGCTTCACGAGCAGGTGCTCGAGTCGGGTGAGCTTCCCGGTGGCCTTTGCGGTCTTCAGCGTCCCGTCCGGATCCAGGACCGTCACCCCGGCGGAGTCGTACCCCCGGTACTCGAGCCGCCGGAGTGCGCCCAGAAGGATCGGAACAGCCTCCCTCGACCCGACGTAGCCCACGATTCCGCACATGTCCTAGTTTTCTCCGTCACCCGCGTCGGGGATCACTACGCGAGGATGTCGAGCGCGCGCCCGATCAACTTCTTGGCCACCGCCTCATCCCTCGCCTCCGCGATGATTCGGATCACCGGCTCCGTCCCTGACGGCCGCACGTGCAGCCATTCCCGCCGGTCTGGCCAGGCCAGCCGAAGACCGTCCGAAGAGTCGCTTTCTCCATCCGGAAAGCCTTTGGCCAAAGCCGCGTACGCGTCGGCAATTCGCTCCCGGGGAAAGCTCACCTTTTGCTTGACGATGCGATAGCTCGGCCACAGGTCAGCGGCCTCCCGAAGCCCCGTTCCCACGTCCAAGAGATGCTGAAGGAGGAGCGCCACGGCCGCGGGCGCGTCGCGAGTGAGCTGGAGATCGGGGAGGATGACGCCTCCGTTCCCCTCCCCACCGACCACCGCGCCCTCCCGCTCCATCCTCCTCGCGACATGGATCTCTCCGACGGGAGCGCGGTGGCAGAGCACGCCAAACGCCGCCGCGACATCCTCTACGACACGGGAGGTGGAGAGGTTTGTCACGACCGGGCCCGGCCGGCGCCTGAGCACGGTGGCGGCGCAGAGGGCGAGGGTGAGGTCCTCGCCGAGAGGGACGCCGGCGCCGTCCACGAGAGACAGTCGGTCCACGTCCGGATCCACGGCAAGCCCGACTTCGGCGCCGCTCCGCCGCACGAGCCCGCTCAGGTCGGCGAGATTCGCAGCGGTCGGCTCGGGATCCCGAGGGAAATGTCCGTCCGTCTCGAGGCCGATCCCGCTCACCCTGCACCCCAGAGCATCGAGGAGGCGGGGGATGATGCGACCCCCTGCCCCATGCACGCAGTCGATGGCCACGTGGAAGGCGCGCGCGCGGAGTCGGTCGATCTCCAGGAAGGGCAAGCCGAGGATGCGGTCCAGATGGCGCGAAATGGCGTCAGCATCCTCTCGGACCTCGCCGAGGCGATCCCAGGAAACCCTCGCGGGGTCACGCTGACGCAAGGATAACTGAAACCGCCCCATGCGCTCGGCGTCCAGGAAGAGCCCATCCGGGCCCACGAACTTGAGGGCGTTCCACTCCGCTGGATTGTGGCTTGCCGTGACACCGAGCGCTCCCGCCGCCCCTCCCTCCCGCGCGGCGAGAAGGAGGGTCGGGGTCGGGACGATCCCGAGGTCCACGACGCTGCGGCCGACCGAGACGAGCCCCGCACGGGCCGCATCCGCGAACATCCGCCCGGAAGTGCGGGAGTCCCGTCCGAGGAAGACGGCCCCTTCTGCGCCCTCCTCCCCGAGGAAGGCTCCGAAGGCGGCGGCCAGCGTCGAGATGAGCTCGGGAGTGAGAGGCGCCCCGACCCGCCCCCGGAATCCGGAGACGCTCACCATCAGGTCCTCCGGAAGGCTCAGCGGCATTGGGGAGTCTTCGATCGATTAGGGAAGCGCACGGATCTAGAGAACGGATCGGACCCCGGCGGGGGCCGGCCTGCCACCCCCGCCGGAGCGTCGTATGCGCCGGCTATGCGCGGGCCAGCAGTCGGCGGATTACCCGATCCCGAGCGTTCCCGCGCGGGCCGCCACACCGAAGCCTTGGGCGGTGGCGGCGACGGGCAGGACGGCGAGCGCGGCGGCGGTGAGGACAATGAGTCTTCTTACCATGGGCCCTCCGGTTGGTATTGGACGGAACTGCGGGGGGGCGCCTGAGGCTCGGAATGCCCGGACGGCGCGCCCACGCCGGGAAGAGTATACGCGGTGGCTCTCCCCTGGGAAACGGCGCCGCTCACTCGAGACGCCGCCGCCGCCCCAGTGGCGCCAATCGGACCTGCGCCGGTAGTTTTTTCAGATGAAGAAACCTCCTGCCCAGGGCTTCGGGACGCGCGCCGTCCATGCCGGCCAGTCGCCGGATCCCACCACGGGCGCGATCATGCCGCCCATTTACCAGACGTCCACCTACGTCCAACCCGAGCTTGGGCAGCACCTGGGCTACGAGTACGCCCGGGTCCAAAACCCAACGCGGGAGGCCCTCGAGGGAAACCTCGCGTCGCTCGAGGGAGGGGCGCACGGGCTCGCCTTTGCGAGCGGACTCTCGGCCATCGAGGCGGTGGTGAAGACGCTCTCGGCCGGCGATCACGTGGTGAGCGAGGAGAACACGTACGGCGGAACGACCCGCATGTTCGCGCACGTCCTCTCCCGCCTCGGGATCCGCTTCTCCTGGGTGGATACCCGCGACGCCGACCGGGTGCGAGAAGCGTTCCGCCCTGAGACGAGGCTCCTCCTCGTCGAGACCCCGACGAACCCGATGATGCGCCTGTCCGACATCGCCGTGATGGCGGAGATCGCCCACGCGTCCGGAGCGCTCCTCCTCGTGGACAACACCTTCGCAACGCCCTTCAATCAGCGCCCCCTGGAGCTCGGGGCGGACGTCGTCGCCCACTCCACGACCAAGTACCTGAACGGGCACTCGGACCTGATCGGGGGGGCGCTCATCGTGCGGGACGACGACCTTGCCGAGCAGATCCGCTTCGTCCGGAAGTCCACGGGAGCCGTCCCGGGCCCGATGGACGCGTGGCTCGTGCTGAGGGGCACGAAGACGCTGCACCTGCGGATGAAGACGCACAACGAAAACGGGATGGCGGTCGCGCGCTTCCTCGAGGGGCATCGGGCACCCGAGGTGACCTACTATCCGGGACTCGAGTCTCACCCGCAGCACGAACTGGCGCGCCGCCAGATGACGGGTTACACCGGGATGGTGGCCGTGGAGCTTGGGAGCGGGAAGCGGGCCAAGCACTTCGTGGAGCGAACCCGGATCTTTCAGCTCGCCGAATCACTCGGCGGCGTCGAGTCGATCATCAGCGTGCCGGCGATCATGACACACGCCTCCGTCCCGAAGGAGCGCCGAGACGCGATGGGGGTGACGGACGGTCTCGTTCGGCTCTCCGCCGGGATCGAGGATCTGGACGACCTGCTCGCGGACCTGGATCAGGCGCTCGAGGGGATCTGAGGGAGGGCCCATGAAGATCCTTGTCGTGGGCAACGGAGGAAGGGAGCACGCGCTCCTCTGGAAGCTGAAGCAGGACGCGCCCTCGGCAGAGTTCTACGCGACGGAGCCGAACCCGGGGATGGCCGAGCTGGCTGACCCGGTCGAGATCGGTCCAACCGACGTGGACGGCCTCTCTTCATGGGCGGAGGCCAAGGGGATCACCCTGACCGTCGTCGGCCCCGAGTTCTCGCTGGCCCACGGGATCGTCGACGCGTTCCGGCGCAGGGGGCTGCCCATCTTCGGCCCCACCTCGGCGGCCGCGCGGATCGAGAGCTCGAAGGCGTATGCGAAGGATCTCATGGCACGAGCGGGAGTTCCGACCGCGAGCCATCGCACCTTCACGCGTTGGAGCGAAGCCGCCCCCTACATTCGCGAGATCGGAGCACCCATCGTGGTGAAGGCCTCCGGCCTCGCCGCTGGGAAAGGCGCGGTCTGCTGCCCGACCCTCGACGAAGCACTCGAGACCGCGCGAGGGATGCTCGAGGACCGCGTCTTCGGGGAGGCTGGAGCTGAGATCGTGGTGGAGGAGTTCCTGGAGGGAGAGGAGCTCTCGGTGTTCGGCATCACGGACGGACGGGACGTGGTCCTCCTCCTCCCCTCCCAGGACCACAAGAGGATCGGAGAGGGGGACACCGGGCCGAACACGGGGGGCATGGGCGCCTATGCACCGGTTCCCTGGGTAGGGCCCGATCTCCAGAGAGACGTTAGAGAGCAGGTCTTCCTGCCCGTGCTGGACCAGCTCGCTGGGGCGGCCGCGCCGTTCCGGGGACTGCTCTATGCCGGTCTCATGATCACCCAGGACGGGCCGCGGGTCATCGAATTCAACTGCCGGTTCGGCGATCCCGAGACGCAGGCGATCCTCCCGCTCATGGAGAGCTCGCTCCTCGAGCTCATGCTTCCGGTCGCGCGCGGTGGGAGCGTCGGCGCTCCCGAGATCCGGTGGCGCGAGGGTGCCGCGCTCAACACGGTGCTCGCGTCCGGCGGCTACCCGGGGTCCCACGAGAAGGGAAAGGAGATCACGATCCCTCCGGAGCTCCTCTCGAGCGCAGGGCTCCTCGTCTTCCACTCCGGCACCCGGACGGAGGGGGATAAGCTCGTCACGGCCGGTGGAAGGGTCCTTTCCGTCGTCGGAATCGGAGACGATCTGGACCAGGCTCGGGAGAGAAGCCTCCGGGGGGCAGAGGAGATCCGGTTCGAGGGGAAGACCTTCCGACGCGACATCGGAAGGAAGGCGTTCGAGTCCCGCGAAGCTCCAAGGAGCTGACCCGAGCTCCTTCCGATGCCCGAGCTTCCTGAGGCCGAGACGATCGTGCGCGGGCTCCGACGTCACCTCGCCGGGCGGAAGGTGGCAGCGATCGAGATCCTCCGGCCCGACCTCCTCGACACGCCGAGCGAGGCGTTTCGGAGCTTCCTGGCGGGCGCCTCCTTCCGGAAGCTCGCGAGAAGGGGAAAGAACCTTCTCCTCCACATGGGGGCAGCGAGGAGTGGACGGCGAGCATCCGGCCCTGATACCGACGGCCGCGACGAGGGGTTCACCCTGGTGATCAACCTCGGGATGTCGGGGCGGCTCCTCATCCGTGAGCCCGGAGACCCGACGCCTCCGCCCTCCCACCCAGGGGTCCGCCTCCACCTCGACGGAGGGGGCGAGCTCGTGTACCACGACATCCGTCGCTTCGGGCGCCTGGCCATCATGGATCCGATCGCGCTTCGCGCTTGGTCTCGCACCCTCGGTCCCGAGCCCCTCGGTCCCGCGTTCACCGTGAAAAAGCTCCGGGGAGCGCTCGCGCGCTCGTCTGCCCCCATCCGCTCCTGGCTGCTCGACCAGCGAAGTGTAGCGGGCGTCGGAAACATCTACGCGAACGAAGCCCTCTTCCTTGCCCGTGTCCACCCAGTCACACCGGCCAACGCTATGGACGGAGAGGGTGCGACACGCCTCTACCGCACGCTCCGGTCGGTGCTCCGGACCGCAATCCGGGCGCGGGGCACGACACTTCGAGACTACCGGACGGCCGAGGGGTTGGAGGGGAGCTACGCCTCGAGGCTTCGTGTGTACGGAAGGGAGGGATCACCCTGTCCGCGCTGCCGCGCCTCGATCCTACGCATCACCTTCGGCGGGCGATCCGCCTTCTTCTGTCCGTCGTGCCAACGCCCAGCGCCCAGTGCGCAGT
>SHZS01000016.1 GCA_009692105.1 Gemmatimonadota bacterium
GATCCGTGAACCACGCCATCACGAGGATCCCGCCCAGCGCCGCGGAGAAGAGGCCCCATCCCGCGACTCCGAGCCCGACCGCCCACCGAGCCCAACCCCGCCCACGGCCGGCGAGCCGGCCGAGGCCTGCGAGCGCACCCCCCAGTCCCACGCCCAGCACGAGCCAGAGCGCGGAGAACGCCGGGGGACCGGCGGGGGCGGGCGGGCGCGACCCCTGGAAGAGGACCTCCCTGGGAGCCAGGAGGGGGCCGGCTCCACCGGGTCCGCCGGTTCCGCTGTTTCCGCTTGGCCGGTCCACCTCCTCCAGGAGCCGCATCAGCTCCATGGGGACGAACATCGCCTCCCACTCGGAGCGGGGAAGATCCCCGCGGGTGCCGAGGAGGAAGGAGAGCCCCTGATCGATCCACAGGGTCTCCTGAACGAGCCTCCGGGTGTGCCAGCGGTAGCTCTCGGGGGTCGTCCGACTCTCGAACGTTTCCCGGAGGAGGCCTCCCAGCACGCCGTCCAGGGCATCTCGGACGCGCGTGGAGCAGTTGTCCCGGAAGTAGTGATAGAGGTAGTTGCGGTTCTCGGGGAGGAAGTTCCGGCGAACCCGGGAATCGAGCTCGGCGGCTTCCTCCTGAGTCAGGAGGATTCGGTTCGCGTAGACCGTTCGGTCGGCCGAGACGTAGGAGTTGAGCAGGGCGCCGGGGTCCGCGGGCCCCATGCTGTAGAGCATGCTTCCTCGAAGGAAGCGGGAGAGGAAGTCCGCGTCGTTGAAGTCGAAGAGTCCCCAGTTCCAGGCCAGCTCCTGTCCCGTTGCCCGGTCCCGGATCAGGATCGCGTTGTGCCCGAAGCGCTCCCACACGTGGTCGCCCTGGTCCACCGTCCAGAGGAAGATCTCGTAGCGGTCCTCGGACGGTGCGCTGGCGGCTTCCGCGTTCCCAGGGGGGGGCTGCTGCGCCGGGTCGGGGTGCATCGCAGCGACCATCCCGAGCACGAGCGAGAGAGCGGGGAGCATGTGGATCCGGAGGCGGGGGTGCGACGCGGCAAGCACGAGGCCGCAACGCTTGATCCTCGATCCGGCGAGGCCACGGGTCAATATCCCGATCGCGGTCCGACAGGCGCACCGACGTTGAAATCCACTGCGTCCGCGACGAGCTTCCTCGCAGCTGTGGTCCATACTGACGGGAGATTTTTTTGGCAGGGAGCCCTGTTCTCGACGTTCGCGGTCTCGGGAAGAGCTACGGAGGCCGGGTCCTTCTGGACCGGGTGGACTTCTCCGTGTCTGGGGGCGAGAAGGTTGGGGTTATCGGCCGAAATGGGTGCGGAAAGTCCACTCTCTTCCGGATCCTCGCGGGGCTCGAGGGGAGCGACAGTGGGACACTCGCCCTCCGTCGCGGAGCGTCGGTTGCATACCTGGCCCAGGCACCGGAGCTAGACCCGGCCCGGACCGTCCTGGACGTGGTCCGCGAAGGCGCGCCGCACAGTTCGAGTGGGGAGTGGGAGGGCACGCACCGCGCGGAGGCTCTGCTCACTCGCCTCGGAGTCGGCGGCTGGGACCGGCTCGTCGGTGTGCTCTCCGGCGGGGACCGTCGGCGGGTCGCGCTCGCGAGGGTTCTGCTCTCCGAGGCTGACCTCCTCTTCCTGGACGAGCCCACGAACGACCTCGACGCCGAGACCGTGCTCTGGCTCGAGGAGTGGCTGTTCGACCTCCGTTCGACCATTCTTCTCGTGACGCACGACCGGTACTTCCTGGACCGGGTGGTGGACCGGATGCTCGAGGTGGCCGACGGGGCGGTCGTGTCCTACGACGGAGGATACACGGAGTACCTCGAAGCCCGTACCGAGCGGGAGATCCGTGAGAGGGTGGAAGGGGGGAAGCGCGTCCAATTCCTCCAGAAGGAGCTTGCCTGGGTGCGGCGCTCCCCTCCGGCCCGAACGGGAAAGCAGAAGGCTCGGAGGCGACGGGCCGCGGACCTCGCGGCCGAGGAAGGGAGAAGGGGGGGGCGGGGCTCGCGGCTGGAGATCGACTCTGCGGCCGTCCCGAGGCTCGGGAGCCGTGTCATCGAGCTTCGGGGGGTCTCGAAGGGATATGGCGCTGACCTGCTGATCCGCGACTTCTCGGACCAGGTCCTGGCGGGGGAAAGGATCGGGATCGTGGGACCGAACGGGGTGGGGAAGACCACCCTCCTGCGGCTCCTCCTCGGGACGGAGCTGCCGGATGCCGGCGAGGTCGTGCTCGGGCAGACGACCCGGGTCGGGTACTTCGACCAGGAGCGGAAGTTGGATCCCGAGCTGGGGCTCGCGCGAGTCATCTCCGACTCCGACTCCGTCCAGTTGGGGGGGAGGAGTGTTCCCCTGGCTGCCTACCTGGAGCGCTTTCAGTTCTCGGTGCACGAGCACAGGAGGAAGGTGTCCTCGCTTTCAGGGGGGGAGCGGAGCCGACTCGTGCTCGCTCGCCTCCTGATCGAGGAGGTAAATGTCCTCGTCTTGGACGAGCCGACGAATGATCTGGATCTGGAGGTGCTCGGGGTCCTCGAGGAGGCTCTGGACGCGTTCTCTGGCTGCCTCCTGTTCGTCACGCACGACCGCTTCTTCCTTGACCGGCTCGCAACCTCGCTCTGGGTCTTCGAGGCGGACGGGTGCGTGCGGCGGCACCACGGGAGCTGGGATGCGTATGTCCTTCGACGCGAAGAGGAGCGGCTGGCGCAGGAGACTCGCGCCCAGGAAACTCGGGGAAGGGTCGTGCGTCGGGGTGCGCCCGCCGGAACGACACCGCCCGCGGGTGGGAGCCCTTCTGCGGCGGGCAACCAGCGTCTCACCCACAAGGAGCGCCTTGAGCTCGAGGGTGCGGAGGCCAAGATTGCCGCGCTCGAGGGCGAGCGGGATCGCCTGGCCGGCATGCTGGGGGACCCCGGGTTCTACCAGGGAGATCCGGACGAGGTGGCCCGGGTGACGCGGCGATACCGCGAAGCGGAAGGGGAGGTGGCATCCCTCTACGCCCGGTGGTTGGAGTTGGGAGAGAGAGGATGACAAACGGGGGGGAGGCGCCATGGCTGAGCGAGCGTGCGCTCGCGGCCCTCATCATGGGACTGTCTGCGGTCGTGTGTTTGATCGTGCTCGCCCTGATCGCTTTCCCCGACGCCCTCCGGGTCGAGGGGCTAGATGTGTCCATCCTTCCCCGGGTCCACGCGATCCTGAATGGGACGACCGCCCTGCTCCTCTCGAGGGGCTACGTGCTCATCCGGAAGGGAAACATCTCAGCCCACCGCAGGACGATGATCGCGGCCTTCGTTCTCTCCTCGCTCTTTCTGCTCTCCTACGTGCTCTATCATTCCCAGGCGCCTTCGGCGCGATTCGGGGGGGAGGGCTGGATGCGAGATCTCTATCTCGCGATCTTGATCAGCCACGTCTCCCTCGCGCCGGTCGTGCTTCCCCTTGCCCTCTATACCCTGGTCCGCGGCCTCCGCGGGGAGCTCCGACAACACCGGAAGATCGCCCGCTGGACCTTCCCGGTGTGGCTCTACGTTGCCGTCACGGGAGTGGTCGTCTATCTGATGATGGCTCCGTACTACCCTTCTTAGTCCTTCAACACTTCGGGTCGGCCCGGTGTCCAGATCGCGACGCCGGGATCTCCACCTCAACGACGAATGTGACCATGCGCTAAGCCCTCGGTGGATATCGCGCACCTCTACTATTTGCCGTTTTGCATGATCTTTACGTCTCCCCTTTGCCAACAAAAACCTAAGCCCTCTCCCGCTAATTGAAGCGGGCGAGGGCTTTCAAACACTGGGGCGGCAGGTCTCGAACCTGCAACCTCCTGGTTAACAGCCAGGCGCTCTGCCAGTTGAGCTACACCCCACCAGTTGAGCTACACCGCGTCAGTCCGGCGGAAGGACGCCGCGAAAGATAATTCCGAGCCGGGGGGGATCAAGTCTCGCCGGGCCGCTTGTTGACGAGTCCGGCCGCGCCCCTCGCGAGCCGGCGGACCACCTCCCCCGCGGGCTCGATCGTCGTGATTCCGGACACGCTCTTCCCGGCCTGCCAGTACTCTCCCACGGTCGCCTCGCGTAGGGACGAGCGCTTGAGCCTGCGGAGGGAGCTCAGCGCGTACCATGTCCTCATCCAGTGCTTTGTGCGCTTCCACCGGAGGAGCCTTCGGGCCAGCGGCCCGGCCCGCGTTCCCATCGCGTCGACGTAGGGAGTCCGGATCACGGCCACCGGGACCCCCGTGATCCGCTCCGTCCAGACGATGTCCACCTCGTCGGCCTCCACAATCGCGCGCTTGTACGCCTCGGAGGCGTGGCACTCGGTCGTCGCGATGAAGCGCGTGCCCATCTGGACCCCGGCGTACCCCATCCCGAGCGCCGCCGCGAAGTCGTCCTCGCTTCCCACACCGCCCGCACACACCACCGGGAGCCCGAAGTCTCCGACCTCGTCCAGCAGCTCTCCTGCAGACAGTCGGCCGGGGTGCCCCCCGGCCCTCTGGTTCACGGCGATGAGGCCGTCCACTCCCGCCTCGACACCCTTCTCCGCCCATTTCCGCTCGGTCACGTCGTGGTAGACCTTCCCCCCGACGGCGTGGACCTTCCTCACGACCCAATCGGGCTTCCCCAGAGACGTCACGAAAAACCGGATGCCCTCCTCGAGGGCGACGTCGATCCATCGCTCCATGCGCCTGCGATACGCCGCCGAGGAGGCCTCGATGAGGGCGTTCATCCCGATCGGGGCGGACGTGAGCGACCGGATCAGCTGGAGCCCTTCGCGAAAGGGGTGCCCGTGCACGTACGTGAGACTGATGGGTTGGACAATCCCGATCGCGCCGGCCTCGCTCGCCGCCGCGACGAGCTCCGGGTTCGAGCAGGGGTACATGGCGCCGCAGACGAGGGGGACCGGACACCGTGCATCCCGCGTGAGTCCCGTCCGGAAGTGGGGGAGGGGAGCTTCGGTCAAGGGGTTGGGCTCAGGCGCCAGAGCGCCCTCACGCGCGCGACCTCCTCCCCCGCCTCGTCTCGGATGCTTGCGGTGACCCACTCCTCCGAGGACGCACCGGGTGGAAGGGCCGGTGTTGTCCACCGAGCTTCCGCCACGAGGCGCCCGCGGGCCTTCTTCATGTACTCGGACTCGAGACGGACCACGATCCCCCGGATCCCGGCCGGGACGCCGGTTAACGCTGCGAGCCCGCTTGTGACCTCGCCCAGGTTCGTGAGAGCGACGGCGTGAATAGATCTCAGATGGTTTCGCACCTTTCGTCGGTCGCGGAGCACGACGCGGGCTCGGCCCGGCTCGAGGTGCTCGACGCGTGGCCCGATGGTGCCGCTGTACGGGACCCTCATCCCTAGGAGCAGGGAGAAGAGGAGCTTCCCTCCGGGAAGGGGCCGAAGCCCGGACCAGAGTCGGAGGAGTTGAGCCCCGGGGGCGGCGGGGGAGCTCGGCATTCCCGGAAGATCCGCCGTGCGCTCGGGGGCGGCAACCGCCGCGCCGACGGGCTTGGCTTGGCTGGCCGCCGGGTTAGCTTCCGAGGTACAGCTAGAGTACGGAAACGTCGGCGGAGAGGAGGAGACCCGGAGATGGGGGGGGACCGTCGGATCCCGGTAGGGGTCCTGGGTGCGACCGGGAGCGTGGGTCAACGCTTCGTGCAGCTTCTTCACCGACACCCATGGTTCCGGGTGGCGGCGGTCACGGCGTCCGAGCGTTCGGAGGGGAAGCGCTACGGTGATGCGGTGCGGTGGGTCCAAAACGAACCGCTCGCTTCTGAGATCGCTGAGCTCCCCGTGCTCCCCACCGCGCCTGGACTGGACGTAAAGGTCGCTTTCTCCGCGTTGGACTCGGGTGTGGCGGGCTCGGCCGAGACGGAGTTCGCCGAATCCGGAGTGATGGTCTTCTCGAACGCGAAGAACCACCGGATGGACCCGGACGTTCCCCTCCTGGTCCCCGAGGTGAACCCGGACCACCTGGCCCTTCTGGAGAAGCAGAGCTTCCCGAAGGGGGGCGGGATCGTCACGAACCCCAACTGCTCCACGATCGGACTCGTGATCCCGCTTCGAGCGCTTCACGAGGCCTTCGGTGTGAACCGGGTCCACGTGGTGACTCTCCAGGCCCTCTCCGGAGCTGGCTTACCGGGGGTCGCCTCCATGGAGATCATGGACAACGTGGTGCCCTTCATCGACGGGGAGGAAGAGAAGCTCGAGACTGAAACTCGGAAAATCCTTGGCTTGCTGAACGGGCAGGGCGTGGAGGATGCGGAGATCGTCGTGAGCGCACAGTGCACTCGCGTCCCCGTCCTGGATGGGCACCTCGAGATGGTCTCGATCGGGCTCGACCGACCGGCTACACCCGAGGAGGCGATGGAAGTCATGGCTTCCTTCCGGGGTGTGCCCCAGGAGATGGAGCTCCCCTCCGCTCCGAAGAGGCCCGTTCACCTGCTCTCCGGGAAGGACCATCCGCAGCCCCGCCTTCACCGGGACACCGAGGGAGGGATGGCCGTCTCGGTAGGAAGGGTCAGGCCATGCCCCCTACTGGACCTCCGGATGGCGATTCTCTCGCACAACACGATCCGTGGAGCGGCCGGAGGGGCCCTTCTCTGCGCGGAGCTCGCCCTGGCCCAGGGGTGGGTGCCTGGTATGAGCGGTCCTGGGCGTGAACAGACCCTGACGAGGCGCCGATGACTACGAAAAAGCAGTTGACCCGGAAGCGAAAGACCCCTTCGAAGTCGATCGCATCGAAGTCGATCGCGTCGAAGTCGATCGCGTCGAAGTCGATCGCGTCGAAGTCGATCGCCGTCATTGGGGCGGGGAATCTGGGGAGCGCGATCGCACGCGGGATCGTGCGCGCCGGTCTCCGGCGCGCACCGGAAGTACTGCTGACGCGCCGGCACCCGGAGGAGTTGGCCGAGCTTCGGGCTCAGGGCCATCCCGTCGGGCGCGACAATGCGAAGTTCGCCTCCGCGGCCCGGATCGTGATCCTCGCGGTCCAGCCGAAGCACACCGCTCGAGTCCTCGCGGAGCTGGCTCCTGTCCTGGATCCCAAGCGGCATATTCTCGTCTCGACCCTGACCGGAGTCTCGATCGAGGGTCTGCGGAGGCACGTGGGGAGCGAGGTGCCCGTCGTGCGCGTGATGCCGAACCTGGGGATCCAGACGCTGAACTCGATGACCTGCTTGGCCCGGGATGCTCCTTCCGAGCCGGCCTTTTCGGAGGTCGAGGCGCTCTTCGCCGGGCTTGGCGAGACGGTCCGGATAGAGGAAGCCAACATGGGGGCGGCGACCGCGCTCTGCGCTTGCGGGATTGCCTTCTTCCTGCGGGCGATCCGTGCGGCGGCCCAGGGGGGGATTCAGATCGGCTTCCACGCGGAGGAGGCGATCCGCATGGCGGCCCAGACGGCGAAGGGGGCCGCGGAGCTCTTGCTGGTGAACCGGAGTCATCCGGAAACGGAGATCGACCAGGTGACGACACCGAACGGGTGCACGATCGCGGGATTGAATGAGATGGAAAACCATGGCTTCAGCTCGGCGCTGGTCCGCGGTCTCGTGGTCTCGGCTCAGCGGGCCGGGGCGCTCGACCCGAGTCGGGACCGGGGTGGTTCTTGACCCAGCGGTTCTTTACGGTGGCTGAAGCGGAGGCCCTGCTGCCTGAGCTCAACTCGGCGCTGGAGGAGGTCAAGGAGGCACGGCGAGAGCTCGAACGGGCGTCGGACAGGATCCAGCTCCTTGACGGTCTCTGGGGCGAAAAGATCCGGGCTCCGGAGAATCCGGACCGCGAGGAGTTCCTACGGGAGAAGGCCGCTCTCGAGGGCGGCCTCCGCCGACTCGAGCGCTTGGTCGAGGAGCGCGTTTTATCGCTCGGAGTCCGCTTTCCCGTCGGCGGGCTCGAGCACGGTCTCGTGGACTTCCCGGCGCGGTTCGAAGGAAGGACCATATACCTGTGCTGGCGGCTCGGAGAGGAGGATATTATGGCCTGGCATGAGATGGACTCGGGCTTCGCAGGCCGCCGCCCCCTCACGGAGGAAGACGTCCTCGCCATGGGACGGGAGCGCGACATCGAGTGATCCCCCGTCCGAGCTGGGCGGACGTGGCCTCGGTGACACGCCTCGCACTTCCCGTGGCCGGGGTGCAGGTAGGGCTCATGTCGATGGGGATTGTCGACATCCTGATGGTGGGAAGGGTGTCGGCTCGGGACATGGCCGCGGTCGCACTGGGGAATCTCTACTTCTTCGCGGTGACGGTCTTCGGGATCGGCGTGCTTCTCGCGCTGGACCCGGTGGTATCCCAGGCGGTGGGGGCGGGGGACCGGGAGGCGGCTGCGCGGGGCCTCCAGCGGGGGCTCCTCATCGCGCTGGCCCTGGGCGTCCTTACCTCCCTCGCCCTTCTTCCCGCGGAAGCGGTGCTCCGGGTAGCTAGCCAGCCTGCGGAGGTCGTCCCAGTCGCGGCTGGGTACATCCTCGCATCTGTTCCCGGCACCGCACCTTTCTTTGTGTTCGTGGTGTTCCGACAGTCGCTCCAGGCGATGGGACGGGTTGCGCCCATCCTCGGGGTCGCACTGGCCGCGAACGTGGTGAACCTGGCTCTCAACTGGATGTTCATTTGGGGGCACTTCGGCGCTCCTGCCATGGGCGCGGTGGGCTCGGCGTGGGCGAGTACCGTCTCCCGTTGGTTCTTGGCGGTGGGGCTGCTAGCGGTCGCGTGGCCGGTTCTCCGGCCCTTCCTGCTGCCCTGGCGGCCCGGTGTCGGACAGGTGCGCCCGCTCGCCCGAATGGTGGCGCTCGGCGCCCCCGTCGGGTTCCAGATGCAGGTCGAGTACGGCGCTTTCGCGCTCGTCGGGATCTTCATGGGTTGGCTTGGGGCCGAATCCATGGCTGCCCATCAGATAGCGCTGAACCTCGCCTCCGTGACCTTCATGGTGCCCCTCGGGATTGGTGCCGCCGCGGCCGTGCGCGTCGGTCAGGAGGTCGGGCGCGACAACCTCGACGGTGCCCGGCGGGCCGCGGCCGCCGCCTTCGTTCTGGGCACGGGGTTCATGTTGTGCACCACCTCACTCTTCCTCTTTCTTCCGGCGTGGCTCGGGCGCGCGTTCACGAACGATCCGGTCGTGGTGGGGGTTGCCGCCCTCCTCATCCCTGTCGCGGGGGTCTTCCAGATTTTTGATGGTCTCCAGGCCGTCGCGGGAGGAGTGCTCAGGGGAGCGGGGGACACGCGTGCCCCGATGGTCGCCCATGCGATCGGCTTCTGGCTCCTCGGGCTCCCCCTGTCCGTCCTCCTTGGGTTCCGCCTAGGCTTCGGGCCCCGGGGGCTCTGGTGGGGACTCGCCGTGGGGCTCGCGGCGGTTGCGGTCGTTCTCGTGTTCCGAGTTCGAACCCGACTCGGGAGCCGCATCGAGCGGCTCGTCATCGAGGAGGTGGGATCCTGATGGCCAGCTTTCGCTTCGACCCGACGGAGATTCCGGACGTCGTACGGGTGCGCGTGCCGCGCTTCCGGGATTCTCGGGGATCCTTCGGCGAGCTCTTCCGCTCGACCGAGTTTCGGAATGCCGGGATCCCGACCGACTTCGTGCAGGACAACCTCGCGGTGTCGGAGCGGGGGGTTCTCCGTGGCCTCCACTTCCAGCTTCCGCCCTCCTCGCAAGGGAAGCTAGTCGCGCCCGTCGAGGGGAGGATTTTCGACGTGGCGGTCGACCTGAGGAGGCTCTCGCCGACCTTTCGACAATGGGTAGGCGTCGAGCTGGACGCGCAGGAGCTCGAGCTTCTCTGGGTTCCGCCCGGGTTCGCCCACGGCTACCAGGTGCTGTCGGATCGGGCGCACGTCCTCTACAAGGCGACGGCCGAGTACGACCCCGAGCGCGAGGATGGAATCCGATGGAACGATCCGGCCCTTGGGATCCGCTGGCCCCTTCCTGATCCCGTCACCTCCGCGAAGGATCAGGCCCTTCCCACGCTCGCCGAGATCACGCTCCCGGACGGACCGTGGTGATCGGGACGCACTCCGCCCAGAGCCTTCAGCGACCTGCCTGAGTCGAAACGCCTTAGAACTCTCCCACCAAGGCGATCTCCGGGACGAGCTCGTGCCCGGTCTTATCGAGAACCGTCGTCCGGGCCAGATCGATCAGGTAGAGCACCTCGGTCGCCGTCGCGCCCCCGAGGTTCACGATGATGTTCGCATGCTTGTGGAAGATCTCTGCCGAGCCATGCACCCGTCCCTTGAGCCCGCACTCGTCGATGAGCCGGCCTGCGCCGATGCCCTCGATCTTCCGGAAGATCGAGCCCACGCACGGGTAGAGCCAAAGGTCCGGGTGCCGTTCGTCCCGCCACGCGAGATTATCGCGGATCACGCGCCGGAGTTCTTCCTTCGGCGTGGGCTCGAGCCGGAAGGTGGCGGAGAGGACGACGTCCATTCGGTGCTGGAGGATCGACTTGTCGTATCCGAATTGGAAGTAGTCCACGCCGACCGTTCTTCGCTCACCCTCCTTGGTGAACAGCTCAGCTGATTCGAGGACCTCTTCGATGAAGACGGTGCGCTCTCGGTCCGGGGCCGGCGACAGGAAGTGGAGGTTCTGCCAGAGAGCGCCCCCGACGGTGCTCGGGATCCCGACGAAGTGATGAAGCCCGCCGAGCCCCCTCGAAACGGTCGCCTGGATGAGGTCGGGGAAGGTCTCGACACCGGCCGCGGCCCGAACTCTCGTCCCGTCCAGGAAGTCGATCTCCTGGAGCTCGCACCGGATGACGAGGCCGCGGAAGCCCCGGTCTCCTACGAGGATGTTGGCGCCTCGGCCAAGGAGAAAGTGGGGGATCTGGAGCGCCCGTGCGGCCGCGATGGCGCACACCAGCTGCTCGGGCGTGCGGGGGCGCACGAGGAGGTCCGCGGGCCCTCCGATCCGGAACGTGGTGAGGGGCGCGAGCGGCACGCCCCTCTCCAAGCGAAGGCCCTCGAGGCGCTCTTCCAGCTCACGGATATCGCCTTGCCAGGTCATCGTGCTCGAGTCAGGAAGTCGAATCCGAGATGCCACGAGGTTCCCCCCAGGAGGCTGCCCTGCGCAGCCCTCCTGGGGGGTTCCTCCGCATGTGGCGGCCCCCACATTGTAAGGGTAGGTTGGAGCTGTGGCACCGTCGCTCCTCCCCGGAAGCTTCGCGAATGGCCCGCGGGCGGCGGCCTCAGGCTATGTCCTCGTGTATGACGGAGAGTGCGGCTTCTGTCGTCGGTCCGTCGAGTGGGTGAGGGAGCGGGACTCCGAACGAGCGATCGAGACCGTTCCCTACGAAGACCCGAGCGTACGGGAGCGGTTTCCGGAGCTCCCCCAGGAGCGCCTCGAGGAAGCGATGCACCTCCTCGCGGCTGACGGGAGCCGTTGGGAGGGGGCCCGAGCGGTGGAGGAGCTCCTTCGCGTCCTTCCCGGGGTGGGGTGGATGGGATGGGCCTTCCGGACGCCCGGGGCCCGTTGGGTTGCCGCCAGGGCGTATCGCTGGGTCTCCCGGAACCGCTACCGCTTCGGGTGCGGTACCCACTGCGGGTCAGGGACGGAGACCAGTTAGTGCCTGAGAAAAGGCTCGAGTGTCGCGAGTAGCCCGTCTGTGTCCAGGTTGGGGGGGAGGATGCGTGCGACCCGTCCCTTCCGATCTATGAGGAAGGTCCGGGCGGAGTGATCCACGAGGTACACCCCGGGGTGCGCATCACCCCCGGTGCCTAGGTGCGCTGCGTGCGGGTCCATGGCGGGAGTCTGCGAGGTTGGGGAGGCGGCGCCGGTCTCCGAGTCTGTGCGGATACTGACGAACACCCCCCAATCCTTCACAACGCGAGCGACCTGCGCATCGCTTCCAACCAGTCCCCGGATGGAGGGATCGAAGCTGCCTAACCACCTTCCCAGCGTCGCAGGGGTGTCCCGTGCCGGGTCCACGGTGACGAAGATCCCTTGGAACTGACCCTGGTCTGGCCTCAGGCGATCAAGAGCCTGGGTCCAGGTGGAGAGTGTGACTGGGCACACGTCCGGGCAGTTCAAGAACCCGAAGAAGACGAGCGCGACCTCTCCGCGGAGAGCGGAAAGATCGAACGGCGTACCGTCCGTCTGAGGAAGGACGAGAGATGGCGCCACATAGGCAGGGAAGGGAGCGGCCACCATTGCCTGGGGCTCCGTCCGCCCGGGCCCCAGGACCCCCGACCAGAGGAGGACCGCCACGACGGCGAATCCCGACAGGGTTCCGGTCATGACCTGGAGTGCTCGGTGTAGCATGGAACGGGACGGGAAAGAGGCGTCGGGGGGCCGAAGAATGCTTGACGTGCAAAGATAACCGATGAGGGGCAGTTGGCGCATGTTACGTCCGGTGATTAGCTTTCCCGGCCGCTCGACCTGTTGGACTTAGCGCGATCCTGCCCGCTTCAGAGAGGTAATGACCGACCTCGTGCGACGCTCCACTCGGGTTCTCCTCGTGGAGGAGGAGCCTGACGACCTGGGCAACTTCCGAGAAGCGTTCTCCCGGCTCGACGACAGTTACTACCGGGTGGAATGGGCTGGGGAGCGCGCGCGCCCTGGAGCGGCTCTCCCTCCCGTGCTGATCCGCACGGGTGCCGAGGGGGAGGAGGCTGAGGTCGAACTCCTCGAGGCCGGTGCGGACGAGTACCTCACGAAGTCCATTCAGCCAGACCGCGTCATGGCGCGGGTGCGGGCCGTCCTTCGTCGTGCGGCACTGTGAGATCGACTCGTGACCTGAACGCCGCGATCGAATTGACACCCCGGCCCCTGCTGCGCGAAGTTGGCCGAGCACCCCGTTTGGTTTCGTTTCATCTCTTCGTCCCCAGCTGACGCCATGCTTTCATCGCTCCGAGCGCGGATCATCGTGATCCTGGCCGTGGTCGGGGTCTGTGGGTGGTACCTCTACCGCAACCAGACTCAGATCGGCACGGTGTTGAAGCTGGGGCTGGACCTCCAGGGGGGGATGCACCTGGTGCTCGAGGTGGACGACCCCGAGGGGATCATGTCCGCGGCGGAGAAGTCCGACGCCATAGATCGCGCCGAACGGATCGTCCGAAACCGGGTGGATGAGTTGGGCGTGGAGGAGCCACTGATCCAGAAGGTGGGTCAGGAGAGGCTCATCGTCGAGCTCGCGGGCGTGGGGGACGAGCAGCGGGCGAAGGACATCATTGGCGAGACGGCCCTTCTCGAGTGGAAGCTCGTCCGCTCGACCTCCGAGATCCAGGCGTATCTCCCGCGGATGGACCAGATGGTCGTTGCTGCGCTCGGGGTGGACTCGCTCCGGACCCTGGGGCGTGCCGTCGCCGGAACCACCCCGCCTGTGAACGAAACGGTCTCGGACCTCCTGTTCAATCGGACGCCGGGCGCGGCGGCGCCTGGAGACTCGGCCGCGGCCACAGCTGCGGGGACCGAAACCGCCGCGACCACGGACTCGTCCGCGGTCGCCTCTTCGGAGGGCGACCTGAAGCCCCTCTCGTCCCTCCTCTTCCAGGGACCGGACGCGGGCGAGTTTCTGGTGCCCACCGAGAGCTTCGAACTCGCCGCACAGCTCCTTGCGCTCCCGGGGGTGCAGAGTGTTCTGCCGCGGGCCGTGTCGCTCGAATGGGGATGGGAACCGATCGCTGTCGGGGGTGCCACGTATCGGGAGCTCTATGTCCTCGAACGGGAAGCGTTTCTCACCGGGTTCGAGTTGGTGGATGCGCAGGCCCTCCGAGATCAACAGTTTAACCAGGCGGTCGTGACCTTCGAGCTGAACCGGGTGGGAGGCAGACGCTTCGAGGACATCACTGGACGGCACATCGGCGACCGAATCGCAATCGTGCTCGACGACCAGGTGGTAAGCGCGCCCGTCGTGCGGGCCCGAATCGGAGCTCGCGGGCAGATCGAACTCGGCGCTTCCTCGCTCGAGGACGCGCGCGACCTTGCCCTGGTGCTTCGGGCGGGGGCGCTTCCTGCCCCCCTCCGTATCCTGGAGGAGCGCTCGGTGGGACCCTCCCTTGGAAGCGATTCGATTCAGGATGGAAAGGTGTCCGCAGTCGTGGGGATCCTGGCAGTGGTTCTCATCATGGCGCTCTACTACCGGATCGCGGGGCTCCTGGCCGTGGCTGCGCTCGTCGTCTACGTGGAGGTGGTGCTCGGAGGGCTCGCCGCAATGAACGCGACCCTGACCGTGCCGGGGATCGCAGGGCTGATCCTTTCCATCGGAATGGCGGTAGACGCGAACGTGCTGATCTTCGAGCGAATTCGAGAGGAGATCGCCGAGGGTCGATCCGTCCGAACGGCGGTGGATGAAGGTTTCCACCATGCTCTCGCAGCGATCGTGGACTGCCACATCACGACTTTGCTCACAGCGCTCATCCTTTTCGAGGTTGGAACCGGCCCCGTGCGTGGATTCGCGGTCACCCTGTCCATCGGGATCATCGCATCATTCTTCTCGGCCCTTTACGTCACCCGGACCTTCTTCCTGCTGTACCTGGGGGGGAAGAGGGACCGAGAAACGATCAGTATCTGAGGAGATAAAGCGATGCGACTTTTCGCGAACGCGCACTTCGACTTTCTCCGCTCGCGGAAGAAGGCCTACGTCCTCTCGGGCACCATGCTTTCGCTCGGGTTGATCGGAATCGTCCTGAACTTCGCCACGCTCGGAAGCTGGGCGAACTATGGGGTGGATTTCACCGGGGGCACGCTCATCCAGGTGCGGATGGCGGAGGGGGTTACCGACGCCGACCTGCGAGAGGCGCTAGGCGGCGTGAACTCGCCTCCGATCACCCGTTTCGGAGCCGAGAATGAGTTCGTGATTCGCACGCCTTTGGCGGAGGGCGTGGACGTCGCAGCTGCGGATCAAGGCGTCCGTACGGAGCTGGCAGCGAGTCCCACCATCGGAGCGTTCGAGGTGGTACGGACGGAGTTCGTGGGTCCGAAGATCGGGGCGGAGATGAACCAAAGGGCCGCGATGGCGATCCTGATTTCCTTCCTCCTCATCCTGGTCTACCTCGCGTTCAGGTTCGAGCTGAGGTTTGGGTGGGCCGCGCTGATCGCGACCGCTCATGACCTGTTCATTACCCTCGGTTTCATCGCCCTCTTTCGCCTCGAGGTCTCGCTCACCACGGTCGCGGCGGTGCTGACGATCATCGGGTATTCCATGAACGACACGATTATCATCTTCGATCGGATTCGCGAGAATCTGAACAAGAAGGGCGGTCGGCGAGAGGATCCCCTGGTCCTCATCAATAGGGCCATCAACGAGACTCTCCCGAGGACCATCCTGACCGTCGCCACGGTACTCGCGACCCTTCTTGCCCTTCTCGCCTTGGGCGGCCCGGTGGTCCGGGACTTCACGATCGTACTCATCCTGGGAGTCGTCATCGGGACGTACTCTTCCATCTTTGTGGCCTCCCCCGCCCTGGTCGAGATCCAGCGCCGCTGGGGGACGAAGGAAGAGGCGGAACGGAAGAGGGAGGCCGGAAGACGGCCTCGAGGCAAGCAGGTAATCCCGGTCTGAGCTTCCGCTGCGCGGCCACGGATCCCGCGGCCGACTGCGACGCCGGATGCTCCTGGACACCCACTGTCACCTGACGGACCCGCAGTATGGGCCGGATCTTGCGCTCGTTCTCGGTCGCGCACGCTCCGCCGGCGTGGGCGGCATCGTATGCGTCGTCTCAGACCTGGACGATGCCCGCTCGGCTCAGTCCCTCCCAGGGGCGACAGGGGGCGCGGATCCGAGCCTTCCCCAGATCTGGAGCACGGTTGGCGTGCACCCGCATGCGGCGTCCCGCGCACCGGGCGACATGAGGGCTCGGCTGGAAGACCTGCTCGACTCCTCAGGCCGAGTGGTCGCGATCGGCGAGTGTGGCCTCGATTTCCACTACGACTTCTCTTCCCCCGCCGAACAGAGGCGAGCTTTTGAGCTCCAGCTCCGCATTGCCACCGATCGGGGGCTCCCTGCGGTGGTGCACTGCCGCGAGGCTGAAGCCGAGATGGCCGCCATCGTACGTGAAGCCGGGGAGGCCGGAGTCCGTGGCGTCCTGCACTGCTTCACGGGGGACCTTCCACTCCTAGACGCGGCGCTGGATGCGGACTGGCTCGTGTCGTTCACGGGGCTCGTGACCTTTCGCTCCTTCGCCGGTACGGAGGCTGTACGGATAACTCCCTCGGACCGTTACATGCTCGAGACGGACGGCCCCTACATGGCTCCGATTCCCCACAGAGGAAAGCGGAACGAGCCGGCCTTCCTTTCTGAGATTCGGAACCGCGTGGCAGAGCTGAGGGGGGTGCCGCCAGACCGGGTGGAGCGGGAGAGCACGGAGACCGCCCGGCGCTTCTTCGGGCTTCTGAACGGGGAGGGAGGCTAAGCCTCCGCTTCAAGAGCCGATGCCCAGAACGATCCAGATCCTGCCCGACGCCGTCGCGAACCAGATCGCGGCCGGTGAGGTCGTGGAGCGTCCCGCCGCGGTCGTGAAGGAGCTGGTGGAGAACTCTCTGGACGCGGGGGCACGGACGATCCTCGTACGGATCGAGCAGGGGGGAAAGCGAACGATCCGCGTGGGGGACGACGGGTCGGGGATGGGCAGGGAAGACGCGCTCCTGTCCCTGGACCGCCACGCCACATCCAAGATCCGATCCGCCGAGGACCTGCGTGGGGTCGGCACCTTCGGGTTCCGGGGCGAAGCGCTCCCGTCGATCGCTTCGGTCTCTCGTCTCTCCCTCGATACGTGCGCCCGCGGCGAGGTGCTCGGCACGCGCATCCAGCTTCGCGGAGGGATGATCGGCTCGGTCGAGGACGTGGCGCGTACGCCAGGGACCACGATCACCGTCGAGACTCTCTTCTTCAACGCGCCCGCTCGGGCCAAGTTTCTCAGCTCTCCGACAGCCGAGAGCCGGGCCGTGAGCGAAGCGATCATCCCACTAGCGCTCGCGCACCCCGGGGTGGCTTTCGCGCTCGAGTCCGAGGGGAGGAGCCTCCTCGATCTCCCACCCGCAGCGGACCTCGTCGAGCGCGTCCTGCAGCTCTGGGGAGAGGAAACGGCGGGAAAGCTGATCCCCATCCTGGCCCAGGATGGAGAGATCACGGTCCGGGGCGTGATCCAGCGTCCGGACGCGACGCGTCCGGGGTTTCGCCGCGCCCACCTCTTCGTCGGAGGGCGCCCCTTTCGGGAGGCGGCTCTCCTTCGGGCTGCAGATCGAGGCTATCGCACGACGATTCCGGAGAAGAACCGCCCTTGGCTCTTCCTCTTCATCGAGTCCCCGCGGGGCACGGTGGATGTGAATGTCCATCCGACGAAGGCGGAGGTCCGCTTCCGCGACCGGAAGGCTATTGAGGAGCTGGTGGAAAGGGGGGTACGGGCAGCGCTCGAGGTGCCCGAGAGTGCAGCCACCTTCGAGGCGCGCCCGGCCCCGCCGGTCCTCCGTGTGGCGGAGCCACCGCCCCGTAGGTTGTCGCCGGCCGAGACTACCGAGCGGCAGATGGCTCTGTTTTTGACGCGGTACGGGGCCGACGCGGCGGCGGAGGGATCAGGGGATGAGGTGGGGCACCAGCCCGGGGAAGGGGAAGAGGAGCGTGGGGCTCCCCCTCGGCTCTGGCAGGTGCATCATGCGTGGATCGTGGCGGAGGTCCGCGATGGCCTCCTCCTTATCGATCAGCACGCCGCCCACGAGCGGATTCTCTATGAACGGGTCATTGGGCGCTTCGAGAAGGGAGGGGAAGTGAGCCAGCGCCTGCTCTTCCCCCTCACGCTCCGCCTCACGGCGGCCGAGTGCGCCATGGTGGAGGATCTGAAGGGTCTCCTTCAACGGATGGGGTTCGAGGTGGAGGGGTTCGGAGGCGACACCGTCATCGTGCATGGAGTTCCGAGCCCGCACCCCTACTTCGACTCGGAGCGGTGCTTCCGCGAGATGATCGCCGAGTTGACGGTCGGCTCCGAGCTCACGCGGGCAGCGCGGAACCAGCACGAACGTCTGGCCAAGAGCTTCGCGTGCAAGGCTGCGATCAAGGCGGGTCAGGCGCTCATGGCTCCCGAGATCCAGGAGCTCTTCGACCAGCTCTTCGCGACCGAGCTTCCCTATCACGACGTGCACGGCCGTCCGACGACGGTGCGGCTCGGCTTGGGCGAGCTGGAGCGCAGGTTCGGTCGGTGAGGGCCATCGCGATCGTCGGGCCCACGGCCTCGGGAAAGACGCGGCTCTCGGTTCCGGTCGCGCGAGAGCTGGGCGCTGAAATCATCTCGATGGACTCCCGTCAGGTCTACCGCGGCATGGACGTGGGGACCGCGAAGATCGCCGTGGAGCTGCGGAAGTCCGTACCTCACTACGGCCTCGACCTCGTGCGCCCGGACGAGTCTTACTCGGCGGGGCGATTCGCGCGGGACGCACGCTGCTGGGTCGCTGAGATCAGGGTCCACGGAAAGCTCCCGCTCCTGGTCGGGGGAACGGGCTTCTTCCTGAAGGCGCTCACGCACCCTGTCTTCCGGGAGCCGGACATGGAGCTGAGTCGGCGAGGGCGCGTTCGACGCTGGCTTGGAGGGCTCGATCGACCCGAGCTGGCCCGTTGGGCGAGCGTGCTCGACCCGGAGCGAGCCACCCTTGCGGCGGAGGGGGGCCGACAACGCCTCGCTCGCACTCTCGAGGTCCCGCTGCTCACGGGCCGTTCGCTCAGCTGGTGGCATCGCCAGGCGATCCCGGACGGCGAGGCGCTCGACGTCGGGGTTGTGGTCCTTTCCCTTCCCCGGGACGATCTTGGTCGGCGGATCGACGCTCGGGTGGACGAGATGTTCCGCGGCGGGCTGCTGGAAGAGGTCCGATGCCTCCTCGATGCGGGGTTCTCGGAGGAGGACCCCGGGATGACGGGAACCGGATATCGGGAGGCCGCGCGGGTGGTTCGGGGGGAGCTCCAGCTTGTTGAAGCCGTGGAGCTGGTCCGGAGAGCAACCCGCAGGTACGCCAGGCGGCAGCTCACCTGGTTCCGGCACCAGCTCCCGGAGCCCTATCTCACGGTGGACGGCACCACCCCTATCAAGGAGCAGATCAGGCGCGTCGTTGGCTGGTGGAAGGGGATCGAGGCAGGGGTGCAGGGGTAGGGACCAAGCCACCCGAGAGGAGGAGCTGGAACTTCTTGAAGATCGCGATCACCTGCTACCCGACCTACGGCGGGTCCGGTGCAGTGGCGACCGAGCTCGGGCTGGCGCTCGCGGAGCGAGAGCACGAGGTCCACTTCATTTCCTACGCGCAACCCTTTCGGCTGGAAGGGTTCCACGACCGCGTCTTCTTCCATGAAGTGGAGATGGAGCATTACCCGCTCTTCGAGCATCCGCCATACCC
The DNA here is from genome assembly GCA_009692105.1 of Gemmatimonadota bacterium. Taxonomy (GTDB): domain Bacteria; phylum Gemmatimonadota; class Gemmatimonadetes; order Longimicrobiales; family Gaopeijiaceae; genus SHZS01. The sequence continues at coordinate 19,251 of SHZS01000016.1, forward strand.
CCTCGCTCTAGCAGTCTCGATCTACGACGTGGCGGAGAAATACGGGCTGGATCTCGTCCATGCGCATTACGCCATTCCCCATGCCACTTCGGCTTGGATCGCCACGGAGATGTTCGAGGGCCGGCCGAGCCCCCGCATCGTTACCACACTACACGGTACCGACATCACTCTCGTGGGCCAGCACCCGTCCTTCCATTCCATCACGCGCTTTTCCACGCTCAAGTCGGACGGGATCACGGCGGTCTCCGAGTACCTGCGGAGGGAGACCGAAAAGAGCTTCGGCGTCGAGGGAGGGCGGATCCGGGTGATCCCCAACTTCGTGGATACGGATCGGTACCGCCGGGACCGCAAGCCGTGTCACCGAGCGAGTCTGGCGCCCAAGGGGCACAAGGTCCTCATGCACGTCTCGAACTTCCGCGAGGTGAAGCGCGTCGAGGACGTGGTGGAGGTGTACGCCCGCGTGCGGCGCCGCATCCCGAGCACTCTCGTCATGGTGGGAGACGGCCCCGATCGGCCGCGGGCTACCCAGAGGGCGAAAGCCCTGGGGATTGCGGACGACGTTCTCTTCCTCGGCAAGCATAGCTCCGTGGACGAGCTCCTCGCCTGTGCGGATCTCTTCCTGCTCCCGAGCGAGTCCGAGTCCTTCGGGCTCGCGGCGCTCGAGGCTCTGGCGTGCGGAACCCCTGTCGTGGCCTCTCGCACCGGGGGCCTTCCGGAGGTCGTGGACCACGGGGAGAGCGGGTACCTCTTTCCCGTCGGAGACGTGGAAGCGATGGCGGAGGGGGCCATCGAGATTCTCTCCTCCAAGGAGACGTGGAAGAGGATGAGTGAGGCGGGACGAAGGATCGCGGAGGAGCGCTTCGCTTCCCACATCGTCGTGCCCCGCTACGAGGCGCATTACGAGGAGGTCCTGTCGCCCGCCCCTACGCCGCAGACGAGCCCCGCAGGGAAAGGGCGGAAAGGGCGGTGAGTTCCGGCCTGGATCCGGGGGAGCGCTGGACCGAAGCGGCGGAGGCCGACGCGCGGGTGCTGGTGGCTCTCGCCCTCTCTGAGGACGTGGGCGCGGGGGATTGGACTACCCTGTGGGCCGTGGATCCCGATGTCCAAGCGGAAGCTACTGTCTTGGCGAAGGCGCCCCTCGTTCTGGCCGGGGCCGCCGTGGCCCGGCTCGCTTTCCATTCGGTGGACGCTGGGCTTGTGGTGGAGGTGCTGGGGAAGGAGGGTCCCTCGCTCGCACCCGGCACGGAGATCCTTCACGTTTGTGGCTCCGCACGCTCGATCCTTACGGCGGAGCGGACCGCCCTGAACTTTCTCGGGCGGCTCTCGGGGATCGCCACCCTCACCCGCCAATTCGTGGACGCGGTAAAGGGCACTCGTGCGCGGATCACCGATACCAGGAAGACGACTCCCGGCTGGAGGCACCTCGAGAAGTGGGCCGTCCGCGTCGGGGGCGGGACGAACCACCGGATGGGGCTCCACGACATGATCCTCGTGAAGGACAATCACATCGCGATCGCGGGCGGAGTCGCGGAAGTGACTCGGCGCGTCTTGGCGAGGAACACGGTGGGGCTTCCTGTAGAGGTTGAGGTGACTCGGTTGCAGGAGCTCGAGGAGTTGCGTGGGCTGGGAGTGGACCGGATCCTCCTCGACAATATGGAGCTCAAGACGATGGCCGAGGCGGTCCGGCGCGTGGGGGAATGGCCGGATCCCCGCCCGGAGCTCGAAGCGTCGGGCACCATGACCCTCGATCGGGTGAGGGCCGTGGCCGAAACGGGAGTCGACTGGATCTCGATCGGCGCGCTCACCCACTCCGTTCGGACCGCGGACCTCTCCCTGCGGGTGTCACCCGGGTTGCGGCCGCTGGCAGAGGGCTCACAAGCGGTGACCTCGCGGCTGGAGACACCGGCTGCCGTTCACGGGAGAGAGCGCCGGTGACCTCGCGCGTGCGAGAGGGGTTTCCTTCGGCTTGGCGACGACTGGCCCTCGAAGAGTGGGCGGTGCAGCTCGGGGTGACAGTGCTCGAAATCCACGCCGTGCTCCCGTCCACGAACGACCGCGTTCGGCGGCTGGCCCTCGAAGGTGCGCCCTCGTTCACGACCGTCGTGGCTGAGGCACAGACGAAGGGGCGGGGACGCGGCGGGAGAAGCTGGCACTCGCCCGCAGGCTCGGGGCTCTGGATCTCGGTACTCCTACCGTCGGGTTCCGATGGAACGGCGGGGCCTCTTTCGCTCGCCGTGGGCCTTGCCGCCGCCCGCGCGGTCGAGCATGTGTCAGGGATTCCGGTCCAACTCAAGTGGCCGAACGACGTGCTCCATTCCGGCCTCAAAGTGGCCGGGATCCTCTGTGAAACTGGGGGAGAGGGCGGGCGGCAGGTCGTGGCGGGCATTGGGATCAACATCCGCCGCGCGGGAGCCGACTTCCCGCCCGAACTCGAGCCTGGGATGGCGTTCGTGGAGGAGATGGCAGGGCGCGAGGTGAGCGAGGCGGAACTGGCCGAAGCGCTTCTGGGAGAGCTTCGCAGCTGGGCGCGCTCCGCTCCCCGAGGTGTAACGGGGGAGCTACGGGCCGAGTGGGAAGCTAGGGACTGCCTGCGAGGTCGACGGGTCGCAGTAGAAGGCGGCGACAGCGGCGTCTGTCGAGGGGTGCGGGCGGATGGGGCCCTCGAGATTGCGAGCCCGGATGGAACATTGATCGCTGTGCGGACGGGAAGTGTCCGTGTGATCGAACCGGGGCCGTCACCTGCGCTCCACCGAGCCTCCTCCGGTGCCGAGAGGGAAAGCGCTGGAACCGTAGACGGGAGGGCGGGATGACGCACCTGGTCGTGGATGTTGGGAACACCGAGACGGTGGTGGGCATCTTCCGTCCGGGGTCACTCGAGGTATCTGGGCATTGGCGGTACACCACGGCGCTCCCCCGCACCTCCGACGAGCTTCTCCTCCTGTACCGGACCTTCCTGCGGGAAGCAGGGGTGGGGGCTGAGGCCATCGCCCGGGTCGTGGTTGGGTCCGTCTCTCCCGTTCAGACTGATCTTCTGCGACGGACACTTCCCGGCCTCAGCCCCGCGCGGCTTCACATCCTGGGCGGAGCCGAGGGGCTCCCGATCCGACTCGACGTGGAGGAGCCTGGGACCGTGGGGGCTGATCGGATCGCGAACACGCTCGCGGCTTCCCAACTCTACGATCAGGACACGATCGTGGTGGACCTCGGGACAGCCATTACCTACGACTGCATCGCCGCCGGCGGCGTGTTTCTCGGAGGCGTAATCGCTCCGGGGATCCTGGCGGGGCAGGAGTGGCTCGCCCTCCGGACTGCGAAGCTCCCGAGAGTCGAGCTCGTTCCCCCGAATACGGTGATTGGTCGGAGGACCGAGACCTGCCTCCAGAGTGGGCTCTTCTTTTCCGCCGTGGATGCTCTCGATGGGATCGTCGGGCGGATCAAGGCGGAATGGGGGCGTCCCGAGGTGCAGGTTGTAGCCACCGGCGGCCATGCGACCGTGGTCGCGGGCCATTCCCGAACGATCCAGCGTGTGGACCCATACCTGACGCTCGTGGGGCTCGAGCTCGCGGGGCGTTACCTGGACGGAGAGGTCACTGGCCGTCGCCGTTCATGAGGGCTAGCGCCTGGAGTCGCTCCCTCTCCAGCCATCCATTCGAGAAGAAGAGGATCCGGCTGAGGAGGATGATCCTCCCTACTTCGGAGCGGGTCACTCTGACGGGTACGCGGAACACCGCGGGGTTGCGGCGGCTCTTCGCCGCGGTCCTGCTCGCGAGCAGGGCCGGAATCACGCAGAAGATCCGGATGCCCCGCTCGGTCCTGGGGAGGGCCTGGCAATAGTCTAACGCGTCTACGATATGCCGGCCCGCCTTTCGCACGAGGAAGTCCAGGATCCGGGACTGCTCCTCGCTCCCGAGTCTCCTCAAGTCGACGTTGGGCACGGCCGGCGGGAGGACGGTCCTCGGCACGTAGCTCCAGCCGCGGGCGGGGTCCTCGTGGAGCCCGCGGATCACGTTCACCGTCTGGAGCCCGAGGCCGAAGGACACGGCCATCTCACGGAGTGAATCGGCCCGCTCCCTGATCTGTTCTGAGTGGGCTGCGAAGAGATCGGTGAGCAGGAGTCCGACACGACCCGCGACCTCGAACATGTACCGGTCGAGGGCGGCCTCATCTGGGAAGTCGTCCCCCCGGATGGCCCATGAGGCCATGCCCCTCGTCGTATCCGCGGTGTGCTTTCGGATCGGCTCCCGGAACCGAGGAGGGAGAGCGGCGAGCCCGGCGAGAATCGAGGAGCCATCGAGCGCCGCCGCCTGATCGGGAAGGTCCACGTCCTTGGCGGATACTGCCTGTAGGAGAGGGCTGAACGCGGCTGGGTCTGGGGGCCGATCCGCCTGATCCAACAGCGCTGCCCAGCGGCTCAGGTGCTGGTTCTTCTCCTCCGGATCGAGCGATGGAGAATCCTCGAAGTAGTCGGAGACGCGGAGCACCAGATAGGCCAGCGTGACGGCGTCCCGAAGGGTCTCGGGGAGCGCTTCGATCCCGACTGCGAAGGTCCGGCTCGTGGACCGGAGGAGCGCGTAGTATTGCCTCATCGCCCGCGGTCCGTTGGCTGCTTGATCACCTCGCCGCCCTGCAGGAGCGGCGCAGCGGGAAGCTAAGGGCGCAAAGAGCGGGCAACAACCGGAGGCGCGCCCGATTCCACGTATCCATCCGAGCTCGGACCTGCCCCTAGTCCGAGCACCGCAAGTCCAAGCATCCTACCCGGAGCTCTTCACGTCGGGCGGACTCTGCCGGAGTGCGGTGAGATAAGCGAAGGATTCTACCGTCCTCTGGGTTCGCTCGTAGGAGTGCCGCTCCTCCTTGGGGTGGAGAACTTCCCGGGCGGTGCCGGGCTTCCCGTTCATTTCGAGCGCCGCCACGTCGAGGGCGATCACGTTCAGAACGGACCCATCCCGCTGGAGTCGTCCCCGTACGGTGAGAAAGGGCTCCATCCGAACCGCTGTGCGGCACCTCTCGTAAACGTCCGGCTTCACGATCGCATTGATGTGGCCGAACTCGTCTTCGAGAAGGATGAACACATAGCCCTTGGCGGTCTGGGGTCTCTGACGAGCGATGACGACCCCCGCCAGTGTGACGATCGCTCCCTGGGGAAGGTCCACCAGCCGCTCGGACGATATCGTCCCCGGAGGGAGCCGATCCCGCACGAGCGCGAGGGGGTGGAGGTCGGTCGAAAAGCGGAGCATCCGGTACTCGGCGACCATCCGGTCCCGGTCGTGGAGTTCCCCGAAGGGCCGGGTCGCGTCGGGGTCTTCGACCTCAATCGGGAGCTGGGGATCGTCGGACCTTCCCTCGGCGAGGGTACGCTCCTCGTCGGGGCCGAGCCATAGCCCGGTCTGCCAGAGAAGCTCGCGCCGCGTGAGCCCGAGGCCACTGGCCCGAGTGATCGAAGGTCTCAACGAGATCGTTGGCGGTTGAGGCTCCTGACAACCAGGTGATGGCGGGAATGGCTAGGCTCGATAATTACTTTCCTAGCACCTGCCTCAGGAAGGTCACGTTTGGTCGATCTTGGGGAGTCCCCCAAGAGAGAGTTGCCCGCGGACTACTCGGGCACGCACACCTTCCCGCCCGCCTTCCGGAACTCCTCGGACTTCTTCCTCATGCCTTCATCGAGGGCGGCGTCCGGCCCGATTCCCAGACTGGCGGCGTAGTCGCGCACGTCCTGTGTGATTCTCATACTGCAGAACTTGGGGCCGCACATGGAGCAGAAGTGGGCAACCTTCGCTCCCTCGGCGGGAAGGGTCTCGTCGTGGAAAGCGAGTGCTGTCTCGGGATCGAGCGAGAGGTTGAACTGGTCGCGCCAGCGGAACTCGAAGCGGGCCTTGGACAGGGCGTCGTCCCATTCCTGGGCGCGGGGGTGCCCCTTCGCGAGGTCTGCGGCGTGCGCCGCAATCCGATAGGCGATCACCCCCTGCTTCACGTCCTCACGATTCGGGAGCCCGAGGTGCTCCTTCGGGGTCACGTAACAGAGCATGGCGGTGCCGTACCAACCGATCTGCGCGGCTCCGATGGCGCTCGTGATGTGGTCGTAGCCGGGGGCGATGTCCGTCGTGAGAGGGCCGAGTGTGTAGAAGGGCGCCTCCGCACACCACTCGAGCTGCTTGTCCATGTTCTCCTGGATCTTGTGCATCGGGACATGGCCGGGGCCCTCACACATCGTCTGGACTTCCATATCCCAGGCGAAACGGGTGAGCTCCCCCTGGGTCTGGAGCTCCGCGAACTGAGCTTGATCGTTCGCATCCGCGATCGAGCCGGGCCGGAGGCCGTCCCCAAGCGAGAAGGAGATGTCGTACTCTCTCATGATCTCGCAGATTTCTCCGAAGCGCGTGTAGAGGAAGCTCTCCTGGTGATGCGCGAGACACCACTTGGCCATGATGCTCCCCCCCCGCGACACGATCCCTGTCCGCCGATTCGCGGTGAGGGGGATGTAACGCAGAAGCACGCCCGCGTGGACCGTGAAGTAGTCCACGCCCTGCTCGGCCTGCTCGACGAGGGTATCCCGGTAGGCCCCCCACGTCAGCTCCTCGGGAGCGCCTCCAACCTTCTCCAGCGCCTGATAGATGGGGACAGTCCCGATGGGCACGGGGGAATTCCGCAGGATCCATTCGCGCGTTTCGTGGATGTCTTTCCCCGTCGAGAGGTCCATCACCGTGTCCGCTCCCCAGAGCGTGGCCCAGCGGAGCTTCTCCACCTCGTCGTCGATGGAACTCCGAACGGCGGAGTTGCCGATGTTGGCGTTGATCTTCACCCGGAACCCACGCCCGATGATCGTCGGCTCGAGCTCCGGATGGTTGATGTTCGCTGGGATGATCGCCCGGCCGAGGGCCACCTCGCTCCGAACGAACTCGGGTTCCATCCCCTCGCGCAGTGCCACGAACGCCATCTCGGGGGTGACTTCCCCCAGGCGAGCGTAGTGCATCTGGGTCACGGGCCCGCTTCCACGGTAGGCGGGCCGGCGGAGTCCGGGCGGGATCAGTCGTGGCCCCACGCCAATACCATGCGGTGGGGTACGTCCGTTGGAGCCCGCGTGCGACGTCGAGCCCACATGCGACGTATCGGCGGACGACCCGAAGGAGAGTGGCGTGCTCCGGTCGGTCTCCCGAACGTTCCTCGCGCGGATCCACGGCGTGCGCAGGCACGAAAGGCCATCGCGAACGTCGCCTCCGAGGGGGCCGCTGGTGTCGCTCACCCGGAGTGGGGGCTCGCCTCCGGACAGCGAAATCTCTCGCATGGGAACTCTGATCCCCCCGGTTCCTTCCACGTAGACCTTCCGGGAATTGGGGAAGGCGGTTCCATAATCCCCGGTCGAATCGGAGGGAGCGGGCGGGCTGGGTCCGTTGGGATCGGAACGAATCATGAGGGAAAGAAAACGCGCCGCTCCGAGCCGAGCAACTCCCACCCCCGGCTCCGGATCCGATCGAGGGCAGCCGTCTTCTGGGTGGCCTAAGGCACGAGCTCGATCAGCGTCGTGCGGATCCCCTGCTCGTCGATGTCGGCGAGGACGAGTGTCGGGTGTGGCCCGGAGCGTGGGGCGGTGCAGCTTCCAGGATTCACGGCGAGGACGGGTCCGACCCTTTCGATGACGGGCTCGTGGGTGTGTCCGAAGACGACAAGGTGGGCGTCCGGGTACATCTTTGCGACCGCTTCGGGCGTCGGCATTCCGGCCTGGTGCCCGTGAAGGATCACGATGGTATGACCTTCCCAAACGCGACGGGCCACCTCCGGCACCTCTGCCCGCATCGCGAGCCCGTCGGAATTTCCCCAGACAGCCGTGACCGGCGCTAACGCGCGTAGCTCCGGGAGGAGGTCAGGCGGGCCGATGTCCCCGGCGTGGACGATCTGATCCACGCCTTCCAAATGCCGGAAGACGTCCGGCACGAGTCGGCCATGGGTGTCAGAGAGGATCGCGACCCTCACGGGGTGAGACCCGCCGCGACGAGGAACGCGCGGCCCACGGGTTCCAGGTCGTAGCTCCCCGCGCGACGGAGGCCTTCCTCTCCGAATCGCGCCCGGGTCGAAGGTTCTCGGAGGAGGCGGGTCAGCGCCTCCGCGAGCTCCTCGTGGTCCCCCGCGCGGACGAGAAGCCCCGTCTCTCCGTCGATCACCAGTTCGGGCACCGCACCGGCCCGGGCCGCCACGACTGGGAGCCCCGCCGCCATGGCCTCGAGGAAGGCGATCCCGAACCCCTCCTGCCGGGACGGAAGACAGAACACATGCGCCTCCAAGAAGGCTTGGCGTACGGCGCCGTCATCGGCCACCGGTCCGTGGAAGGTGACCACCCCCTCGAGGCGAAGGTGCCCCGCGAGCGAGCGGAGGCGCGGGAGCTCGGGACCTCCTCCCACAATGCGCAGGTGGACTCCGGGTACCGCGTCTCGGACGCGAGAGAGCGCCCGGAGCAGAGTGGCCGTGTCCTTCCGTCGGTATTGACGCGCCACGCTGAGGATCGTCGGGCGATCAGGAGTTGTGGGTCCCCGGCCCCGGAGACTGTCCCAGAGAGCGATGTCGATCGGCTCGGGCACGACACGGATCCTGTCCGCGGAGAGACCGTACACTCTCCGCGCCACCTCCGCCGAGTACGCGCTGGGCACGATCACACGATCGGCGCTCCTGGCGTTCCGCCGCTCGACGAGCCCGAGGGTGGAGAGGAGTCCGTGCTCGGGGACGGTTTGAGCGAATCGGGCCTCGTCCCAAGCGACGCCCTTCAGGGCGACGACATAGGGGGAAGGGCGCCCGACGGTACCTCCCCAGCGGACCCCGTCCACATCGAACCCCACCACCAGATCGGGGGTTGGTTCTGCGCGAAGCCTCACCGGGAGGCGCAGGTTGAATAGGATCCGGTCCGTCAGCCGGCCGCGCCCGCTCGGGGGTCGGAGGACGGTGACCTCGTGTCCGAGCCTCCTGAGCGCCGCTGAGAGGGAGGAGATGCCGACGGCAGTGCCGGACCCGTCGTGGGATGCCGTCCACCACGAGTCCAGGAAGGTGATCCGGAGCGTTCGACCCAAACGGTCAGCGGTCAGAATCTGAGGAGCCGAGTCACCTTGAGGGCCAGCCCGCGGTTCGTGAGCTCGGACCATCGGTCCAGGACGTCGGTGTCGCGCTCTTCCGTATAAACGAGGAAGAGCTCACTCCCAGGCGCCCACTCCCAACGGAGGCGAAAGTTTGTGCTGAAGGCGTCGGTTCCGGCGTTGTATTGGACGAGGCCGCTAACGTACATCCGAGGGGTCAGGGTGTAGGTAGCCCGGGTCACAGCCACGTGCTGATCGAAGTCACCCTGGGGAAGGGAGACCCAGTTGAAGGTCAGGCTGGGCTCGATGGAGAACTGCGGCGTCACCTCGATCCGGCCCTGGCTGAACGCCACGGAGGTCCTGTCCCCTGCATAATAGTCCGCCCGCTGGTAGCTCAAGCTGCCCGAGAAGCGACGCTGGGATCCGAAGAGGTAGCCAACCCGGAACGAGCGAGTGGAGTAGTCGCCCGCCGGAATCGTGGTACCCGAGATGCTCGCGGCCGTGAAGAGGCGCTCGAAGCTCTGGGTGTAACCGGAGCTGAAGACGTCGCTGCTCTCGAACTCGATTCCCAAGCTCACATCCTGGTCCCTTGCCTCGAGGACCCCTCGCTCCACGTTCTCGAGGTACTCGACGCCTCCCTGGAAGGAGAACTGCCGGGCCCATTCGATGGATGCGGGGCGCGGGCTGTACCGTGCGGACATCGTGCTCTGTCGGAATCCCCTCTGCCGAAGGAACCCCACCTCGGGATTGAAGTCGTCTCCAACGAAGAGGTGTCCCACGTTCGCGCCCCACGTGGCACCGGTGTACATGAGCTGTCCCCGGTAACTCTGATCGTCTCCAGTGAGCCCGTCGGTGCGTGTACCGTCCGTGTGCGTACCGGCCACGTAACCAAACAGGTTCAGGTTCTCGTATGCGAACGAGCCGTCCAGCCCGTAGGTCTGGTTGGAGCCCATCTCGGCATCCCTGGCCTGCGAGCGGTTGGCGAAGAGCACTCCCACGCTGCTCCGGGCCAGGAGGTCCTTTCGGACCCTCAGCACAGTGAAGTTCGTGGACTCGGCTCCCGTGTCGCGGCGGTCATCGGTCTGGATGTTCAGCGCTCCCACGTCGAACGATCCGACCTTCCCGGTCAGCCGTCCGCCCCCGAGGATCGGAACCGGCTGGCCGCGGTAAAGCCCGATCTCCCGGCTGTAGAAGAGCGTGGGCACTCCTGCGGCAACACTTCCGCCCATTGCACCTCCGGCGCCGCCGCCCCCCGTCGCTGCCCCGACCCCGCCACCTCCCCCGCTACCTATTCCGAAGGCGAAGATGCCGCGTCCCTCGAGGAAGAACTCCCTCTTCTCGAGGAACGAAAGGCTGAACCGCGTCAGGTTGACCTGCTGCTCGTCGACCTCGACCTGCGCAAAGTCGGCGTTGTACGTGAAGTCTGCCGTGAGGTTGTCTCTGATCCCGTACTTCACGTCGAGGCCGATGTCCGCGTAGCCGTCGTTCGAGACCGCCGGATCGACCGCGTTGTTCGTGCGCAGTCCGGACGTCACGTAGGGCTTCACCGCCACGTCACGCCCGGAAGGGGGTGTCTCCAGCCCCACCAGGGTTGCAGCCATCGAGATGCGGAGCATTCCCCCTGGCCCGGCGCCGGCTATGGAGAGAGGGATGAACGTCAGGTGATCCCATTCGTTCTTTCGTCGGATGATGCGCCGCAAATTGATTCCCCACACTTCCTGACCCGCACGGTAGCGCAGGGACTTGAACGGGATGGCCATCTCCACCGTCCACCCGCCTTCGAAGCGCCCCGTCCGGAGGTCGTAGACGGTGTTCCAATCCGGGTTCGAACTCCCCTCGTTCGAGATCTCGGTGTCGAAATACGCGCCCAGGGGGTTCGTGAAGAAGAGGAAGCCGTTTCGGCGGTCGTAATACGTGTCCAGCATCACCGCGAACTGGTCGTTTTGGCGAAGTTGGATCCCGTCACGCCGCATCTCGTTCGCGACCCATTCGCTCTCCGGCGCGGAGTCCCAGGCGCGCGCAGAGATGTAGACGTTGTCGTCGTCGAACCCGACCCATGCCTCCGTGAGCTCGGTCGGCTCCGCTCCCTCGTCCGGGAGCGTCTGAATGAAGTCGGAGATGGCCTTGGTGTTTTGGTAGAACGGCTCGTCGAGCACCCCGTCGATGCGGAGGGGCTCGCTGACCCTCACGGCCCGGATGGTCGTGTTGCCTTCCGCGTCACGGCTCATCACTTCGGGTGCTTCGGGTGGAGGCGGGCCTTGGATCTCCAGGCCGGATCCCTCCGCGCCTATCGGGGACTGGGCCACGGCGGCACCCGGTCGGGCGAACCACGCGGTGACGAGAAGGAGGGTGGCGGCCCCGAGTCGTAGCCCGGAGGTGCGACGGAATCGTCTCGTGTGCATATGGGTGATCTAGGAAGTTTCGCCCGGGCCGTCAGGCGAGCGTGTCGAGCCGCGCGGCGAGGATGAAGTCGTTCTCACTGAGCCCACCGATCGAGTGCGTCCAGATCCGGACCGTCGCCTTTCCCCAGGTGAGGGTGATGTCGGGGTGGTGTCCCTCGGTCTCGGCGGCCCCGCCAGCCCGGTTCGTGAACGCGAGCGCCCCGAGGAAGTCCTCGAAGGCGAACTCCCCCTCGAGATGGTGGTCATCCACCACCTTCCATCGACCCGAGACGGCCGCGAGATATGGGTCGGCGGCCTTTCCCTTGAGCGGTGGCGTGCCCTTCGGGAGCGGGGCGCAGTGACGGGAGAGGAGATCGATGGTCATTAGAGTCTCAGGAGCCGGGTCACCTTGATGACTAGGCCACGGTTCGCGAGTTCGGACCATCGGTCCAGTACGTCGGTGTCGCGCTCTTCGGTGTACACGACGAATACCTCGCTTCCGGGCGCCCATTCCCAGCGGAGGCGGAGGTTCGAGCTGAAGGAGTCGCTCCCGGAGTTGTACTGAACGATAGCGCGCACGTACATCCGCGGGCTCACGCTGTAGTTCACCCGGGCCAGGGCCAGGTGCTGGTCGAAGTCACCTTGGGGAAGGGAGATCCAGTTGAAAGCCAGGGTGGGCTCGAGCGAAAGCTGTCGCAGGATCTCGATACGGCCCTGGCTGAACCCCAGCGAAGTCCGGCGTCCCGTGTAATAATCGCCCCGCTGGAAGGTCAAGGCGCCAGAGTAGGGGCGCTGCGACCCGAAGCCATAGCTAACCTGGACGTTCTTGGTCGAGTACCCTCCGGCTGCAATCGTGGTACCCAGAATGGGCGCGTCATTGAAGAGCCGCTCGAAGCTCTCCGTATAACTGGCATTGAAGGAGTCGCTGTTCTCGAGCTCGATCCCGAAGTGCACGTCCTGGTCCCGCGCCTCGAGGACCCCCCGGCGCGCGTTCTCCAGGTATTCGACGCCGGCCTGGAAGAGGAGCCGTCGGATCCGTTCGACGGATGCCGGTCGCGGACTGTAACGTCCCGACATCATGCTCTGCCGAAACCCCTTCCGCCGGGCGAACCCCACTTCGGGGTTGAAGTCGTCCCCAACAAAGAGGTGTCCCATGTTGGCGCCCCACGTCGCTCCGTTGTAGCTGATCTGACTGCGATAACTCTTGTCATCGCCTGTGAGCCCGTCGGTACGCGTGGCTGCGAGGTAGCCGAAGAGCGTCACGTTGTCCTGGAACGCGAAGGAAGCATCCACGCCATACGTCTGGTTGGAGCCGGTCTCCGCTAGCATCTTCATCCGGAGAGGTGTCATATCGTCGGAGAAGATAGGAAGAGGGACTACCGGACACGAGGGCGATGCCGGATGGGGGAGGCCTCGCTAGTCTACTGCTCCCACCACCCTCCCTCGACGAGATCGAGGTAAAGGGTCAGGAGTCTTCCGTTCTCCAGGACCACCTCATGATAGAGGCGCGAGATCGGACGCCTTCACCACTCTTCGTGGAAGGCCTCGGAGGTGCGGGCCCCTCGAAGGATTCGCGTCCGGACGGGGCGCGGGCGCCTGGGCGCGGCGGCGAAGCCCTCCCGGGGGTCGTCAGCTGGAAGCACGGATCCGAGACTCCTCCTCCGCCACTTGGCGCGCGAGGCGTCGGGGGCCCTCAGGGTATCCTGTGTGGGGATCTGGCAGTTCGAGGACGTTACGGACGGCGTCCGGTGTCTCGTGCGATTCGATCGTGGGGAAGGGGACCACGATCGAGATCGTCCTCCCGGTTGCTGTCACCCTCCCGGTGAGCGAGAGGGAGCGGACAGGGCACGAGCGGGAGACCAAGAGCGGGTCGGCCGATCCGGCCCCCGCCCGGGTCCTGATCCTCGAGGACGAGCCATTTCTCGCCCGCCTCCTCGAGAGAATCCTCTCCCGAAACGGGTACCTGGTGGAAGTGGCCTCGACTCCGATCGAGGCGGAGCGCCAGTGGCCACGGCTGGGTCAGGAGGTGAACCTCTGGGGCACCCGTTTGTCACCGGAGCTGTCACCGATACCCTATGGTGCAGCTGAGAGGGAGGGCGGGAAGCTATTGTGGAATAAGAGAATTGCCGGGGTGGCGAAATCGGTAACCGCAGGGGACTTAAAATCCCCCGGGGGTAACCCCTTCTGGGTTCGAATCCCAGCCCCGGCATAGTCGCGCTATTTCTTGCGATGTGACCAGGGCTGGGACCTACGGGTCAGCGAATCCCAGCCCCCTCATGCAGCGAGTCGAGACCCCACGAGGTGATCTCCCTGCTTGCTTTCTCAGGGGTCATGGTCTATAGATGCCCGCGGCACACACCGGGGCGCATCGGGACCAGACTTCTCCGAGCGTCACAGGGCGGACGCGGCCGAGAGGGGTCCGAGACCTAACTGGTCGGCCTGGTCTGCGGAGTGCATTTGACCATTGAACCAGGGGAGCTTTGACATGAAGCAAACGATCAGGATGGGGATGTTCGCGCTCGCCATTTCCGCTGCTGCGGTCGTGGTCAGTTGCGGGCCGGCGTCGGAGCCGGAAGCGGGCTCGGCAGCGGCGACCGCCATCCCCGAGTACCCGAGCTACAGCCCGGTGGCGTGGCCAACGATTCCCAATAACTGGGTTTTTGGACTGGTGTCGGGTATTGCCCACGACTCGCAAGATCATATTTGGCTGATCACACGCCCCCGCACCGTTCCGGAGGCCGACCGCGACCGGGCTTCACCGTCTGTCCTGGAGTTCGACGCGGCGGGAAACTACATCCAGGGCTGGGGCGGGGAGGACTACCGCGATTCGCAGGAATTCGAGTGGCCCAACACCGAGCACGGAATCAACGTTGACGATTCCGGTAATGTGTGGCTTGCCGGCAGC
>SHZS01000060.1 GCA_009692105.1 Gemmatimonadota bacterium
GATTCGGCCCAGTGATCTCCGCAGGCCTTGGTTCGCCTGGCTTCTTGCTGGATGTCTCGCTGTTCTTCTCGATTTGGATGCCGTTGCGGGGTTCCTAGTGGGACGCGGGACGGACTTTCACGGGGATCTTGAGCCACACGCTCATGGCGGTCGTCCTCGTCGCTGCTGTCGCATGGAGTCTTGCGGGACGCCGGTGGGCCTTGCTGACAGGGGGCGCTCCGTCCCGGCGACCGACCTCCTCATCGCCGCGGCGGCGATCGGAGCCGGGTGCGAGCTCTGGCACCGAGATGCGCACTTCGAGGCGATCGCCAAGGTGGCACCGCTCGACCAGCGCGGCTTCTGACTTCCTATTTGGCCTGGTTCCGGGCCCATCTCCATTCTCGCCCTGAGCTCATTGCGCTACCTTCCGAGTCTGTTTGGACGCTATCTAAGGTCCGTGCTCTTCTGATGCCAGCCTTGCCAAACATGAACCTCTCAGCGCCCCGGCTTGGGACGCCTCTCGCTCTCGCGACCGGGCTCGTTCTCGTTCTCTTTACGGGCGGTCTCTCTGCCCAGCAGACCGAGGGCTCCTTCGACCCCACACTCGACGCGAGTCCGGTATCCGCGGGGATGCCTGCTCTTACGCCCCCCAACGTCGACCTGAGCACGGAGCAGTACGGCCTTCTCCCCGGCCGCCCTCGCGTTAGACCGACCCGCACGGACACCCCCCCTGAGATCGACGGGGTGCTGGACGACTCGGTCTGGTCCATGGCCGTCCACATCTCGGACTTCACACAGGAGTCCCCGATCGAGGGCGCGCCCGCTACCGAGGCGACGGACGTCTACCTCGCCTACGACGCGGACCACCTCTATTTCGGTTTCTACATTCATTACTCTGACCTGGCTTTCATGCGGGCGAACCGGGTCCAGCGGGATCGGGCGATTCAGGACGACCTCATCACCGTCTACTTCGACACCTTCCTGGACCAGCAGCGTGGCTATGACTTCGACCTGAATGGCTATGGGGTCCAGGGCGATGGGATCATGTCGCTGGGTCGGGCTGGAGGGCCGGGTGGTGGTGGTTTCGGCGGGGGTGGCGTGGTGGGCGGTGCCGGCGCGGGTGGTGGTGGCTTTGGGGGAGGAGGCGCACGACCGATGATCCCGATGGCGGACCGCACCTGGGATACCCTCTTCGAGACGGCGAGCCAGATGGTAGCCGATGGTTTCGTCGCCGAGATGGCGATCCCCTTCAAGAGCCTCCGCTACCCGAGTCCTGCGGAGGGCCAGCCTCACCGCTGGGGGTTCCAGATCGTCCGGGAGATCAAGTCCAAGGAGATGGAGAACCAGGTCTGGGCCCCCATGTCGCGGGACGAATCGAGCTTCTACTCCCAGATGGGGCTCCTCGAGGGAATGACGAACATCTCGACGAGCCGGAACCTCGAGGTCCTCCCCTCCTTTACGGCGATCCAGCACGGGGAGATCGACCCGACGCGCCCGGCCTTCGTGAACCAGAACGCGGCCCTCGACGTGGGCGTGAACGTGAAGTACGGTGTCTCGCCGAACCTCACCGCGGACTTCACGGTGAACCCCGACTTCTCCCAGATCGAGTCGGATCAGCCGCAGATCGAGGTGAACCAGCGCTTCCCCATCCTCTTTCCGGAGCTCAGGCCCTTCTTCGTAGAGGGAGCCGAGATCTTCACTATTCCGGCTCCCGTGACCTTCGTGCACACGCGGACGATCGTGGATCCGGACTACGGGACGAAGCTCTCCGGACAGATCGGGCGCTTTTCCGTGGGTCTCCTCACCGCCAACGACCGGGCTCCGGGAAAGGTAGATGATCCGACCGACCCGGCGCTCGACCGTACGGCGCAGACGTTCATTGCGCGGGCCCAGTACGACCTCCAGTCGGAGTCGAACCTGGGGGTCATCTTCACGGATCGTGAGTTCATGGACCGCTGGAGCCGGGTCTTTGGCTTCGATACGAACTTCCGTCTGAGCCCGACCTTGGTGGGTGATTTCCGCGGAGTGAGATCGCTTCTCAAGGGCCTCGGTGAGGACGAGGCGACGGATGGGCACATGTTCGCGACCCGACTTCAGTGGAGCGGCCGGAACGTCGGGTGGTCAGTCACCGCCAACGAGACCTCGCCCGAGTTCGCGACCGACGTCGGCTTCGTCCGGCGGACGGACCAGCGCTCCGTCAACGCGAACACCTCCTACCGCTTCTGGCCCCAGCGCCGGGTCCTCAGCTGGGGGCCCCAGGTCAACTACGGGCGGACCTACGACTTCGAGGGCGTTCTCACGGACGAGATCTCCGGGCTCGGTCTCAACTTCTCATTCATTCGGAACATCGGGCTGAATGTGAACCTGAACCGGAGCATGGAACGTTTCGCCGGCACAGAGTTCCAGAAGACGGGATTCTTCGTGTTCGGAAACGTGAACGCGAGCCGGAGATACTCCTTCGGCGGCAATCTGTCGATGGGGAAGGCCGTCTACTACGCGGGCCGCAAGCTGGGGGACCAGCTCGGCTGGAACGTGAACACGACGTTTCGCCCTACGGAGCGGATTCAGACGAACTTGAGCTTCAGCTCCACCCGTCTCACGGACCCTGACGCTGGGGATCTCGAGCTTTTCGACGTGAAGATCGCGCGGGCCATTACGAACGTGCAGTTCACGGACCGGTTAGGGCTCCGGAACATCACCGAATACAATACGCAGGATGCAACCCTCGACCTGAACGTCCTACTTCAGTATCGCGTGAACGCCGGCACTGTCTTTTTCGTGGGGTACGACGATCATTACCAGCAGGCGGATCGGATCGAGGGTGATCGGTATGGAGACGGGATCGACGAGCAGCTCTTCTACACCAACCCTCTGCGCCGCACCAACCGCGCCATCTTCCTCAAGGCCCAGTATCTACTGAGGTACTGAGGCCGGGTTCTCATGAAGGAGGTCCGCCACTCCAATCGAGGTCTCTTCCGCGGGGACGATCCAGCGCTGCTCCACGATTGGCGCAGCGGTGGGGTACGCGAAATCACAACCCGCGAGCAAGGAGATCCCCGCTGTGATGAGCGAGAAGACGCGGGGGGAAGTGGGTCTCAAGCAGGCGGTCCGTCGCGAAAGGTCGGTCCGGGGGTGGCTTTTTGAGCAGCACATCTTCTCGTGGGCGAACGGCCAACATTTTACGGTGGGAGGTGGGGGGTATCAATCGGTCGACCGTTGCGCCGAGCCCGCCGCCGGGCGAAACTCGGCCCATGCACGTTGCCGTCATTGGAACCGGGTATGTTGGGCTCGTGATGGGCGCCGGATTGGCCCATTCAGGGCACGATGTCGTGTGCGCGGACATCGACGAGGGGAAGGTCGCGCGCCTCATGCGGGGAGAGATCCCGATCTACGAACCCGGCCTCGAGCCGCTCGTGAAGGAGAACGTCACGCAGGGAAGGCTGACCTTCACGACGGACGTCTCAGCCGCGGCGAAGGAGGCGGACGTCATCTTCATTGCCGTCGGAACGCCGCCCGGCGAGGACGGGTCGGCCGACCTCCGGCACGTGCTGGCTGTGGCGGAGACGATCGGCCGCGCGATGGACCGAGAGAAGGTCGTTGTCACGAAGAGCACGGTTCCGGTGGGGACGGCCCGCCGGGTGCGAGAGGTAATCCAGTCATTTACGGATCACCCAGTCCATGTCTGCTCGAACCCCGAGTTTCTGAAGGAAGGGGCTGCGGTGGAGGACTTCCTCAAGCCGGATCGGGTAGTGATTGGCGTGGACAGCGAATACGCGACCCGGGTCCTCACCGACCTCTTTGCCCCCTTCCTCCGGACCGGGCACGACATCCTCGTGATGGACGTCGCTTCCGCCGAGATCACCAAGTACGCCGCGAACGCGATGCTCGCAACCCGCATCTCGTTCATGAATTTGATGGCTCGCATCTGTGATGCGGTGGGAGCCGATGTGGACATGGTGCGGCGCGGGATCGGCTCGGATTCTAGGATCGGAAGCACTTTCCTCTTCCCCGGTGTTGGGTACGGTGGCTCCTGCTTCCCTAAGGACGTGAAGGCGCTCATCAGGACGAGCCGCGACCTCGGGGTGCGTCCGTCAATCTTCGAGGCGGTGGAGGAGGTGAATGACGCGCAGAAGCGCTTCATTCTGGAGCGGGTGGTCGAGCGGTTCGGGGAGGATCTCTCCGGGCGGAGCTTCGCGGTGTGGGGGCTATCCTTCAAGCCGAACACGGACGATATGCGGGAGGCGCCGAGCCTGGTCACTATCGAGGGGCTCCTTCGGCGTGGTGCGCGCGTCGTGGCCCACGACCCCGCGGCCATGGACGAGGCGCGCAGGATTCTTGGAGATCGGATCGAATACGTGGAGGTGAACTACGATGCTCTGGACGGAGCCTCGGCACTTCTCATCCACACCGAGTGGCACCCCTACCGGCGTCCGGACTTCGAGCGGATCGCCTCTGCCCTTGCGGAGCCGGTGATCATCGACGGCCGGAACCTCTACCCGCCGGAGAGCATGCGCGCGCGCGGCCTCGAGTACGTGTCCGTCGGGCGGCCCGCGGTTATCGACAAGAAGGCGTAGGTGAGCGCCCTGTCCCATCCGCGCATTCTCTCACTTTCGGGTCGGGGTTACGTTGGGGGGTACTTCTCCGAGGAGACCACCGTATGAGGTTCGCGCCGGCTCTGCCCGGTTCCCTCGACGGATAGCTCGTCGAATCGGGGGCTCCTCGCGAGGGCGCGCCCATTCGCGTCCGTGGCTCCTTGATGACGGTCGCTTCCTCCCCCACCTTCCGGGGTCCCGTGTTACCCGGTCGCACCTTGGGGTTCCCGAATCTACGGGGTTCCCCGATCTGCCGACGGACCCCCGTTCCGGAGCTGCGCCCCACCCCTCGATGCGAATCGTCCTGACCGGAGCCGCCGGATTCCTGGGCTCGCACCTGGCGAGCCGCTTCCTCGACGAGGGATTCGAGGTCGTCGGGGTGGACAACATGATCACGGGCTCGCCGGAGAACGTGGCCCGCCTCCAGGAGCGGGACGGCTTCTCCTTCCGCCGGCACGATGTCTCGACTCCGCTCTACGTCGAGGGCTCTGTGGACGGAGTCCTTCACTTCGCTTCGGCCGCGAGCCCGGTGGACTACATCGAGTTCCCGATCCAGACATTGAAGGTGGGTAGCCTCGGGACCCACAACACTCTCGGGCTCGCCAGGGCCAAGGGCGCGCGCTACATCCTGGCCTCGACCTCCGAGGTGTACGGTGACCCCGAGGTGCATCCGCAGCGCGAGGACTACTGGGGACACGTGAACCCGATCGGCCCGAGGGGCGTATACGACGAGGCGAAGCGATTTGCCGAGGCGATCACGATGGCCTACTACCGCGTCCACGGAGTTCGAGTTCGGATCGCTCGCATATTCAATACGTATGGAGAGCACATGCGGCCTAGCGATGGCCGGGTGGTCTCGAACTTCATCGTGCAGGCGATCCGGGGGGAGCCGCTCACGGTGTACGGAGCCGGTCAGCAGACCCGCTCGTTCTGCTACGTGAGCGATCTGATCGAGGGACTCTTCCGCCTCTACAGCTCAGAGCATGTGGGTCCGGTGAATCTCGGAAATCCCAACGAGTTTACAGTCCTGGAGTTGGCACAGATCGTGCTAGGTGAAGTGGGAAGCCGGTCCGAGATCATCTATGGGCCCCTCCCGACAGACGATCCCAAGGTTCGACAACCAGATATCAGCCGTGCCCGGGAGCTGCTCGGATGGGAGCCGCGTGTCGAGCTGAGGGATGGGGTCCGGAGGACGATCCCGTATTTCCGCCGGCGGATCGAGACGATGGATGCCCGTGCGAGGTCGCTCCCATGAGGCCCCGCTTCATCACTGGAATCGTGGCCGCCGTGGAGACCATGTGTTCGCGATAAAGGGATTCCTGGGGACCGTTCTCGCCCCCACT
>SHZS01000017.1 GCA_009692105.1 Gemmatimonadota bacterium
CGGGGGGTGAGAACATTCGGGAGGCGCCGGCGGGCCGGATCTGGGGCCACCTCTCCCAGGGGGCCCTGCTCGAGGAGATCGAGCGGATTCCGGGATGGGTCCGGGTAAGGAGGACGGGGTGGATATGGACCCCGTCACTCGTGGCGGGGGCCGCCCGATCTGGGGGCCCTCCGGCCTCGCGGACGCCGCCTCCATCGGGGGTTCCCCCGTGGCCCCGGCGGCCACCGAGGGCTGGCTGTGGAGCGGTGAGCCAGGTGGCCCGATCCTGTCCGCGCCAGACGGAGATACTCTGGCCAGGGTCCAGCCGGGGTCCGAGGTTCGTGTTCTCGCGCGCGAGGGGAACTGGGCGCGGGTTCAGCTCGAGGGATGGGTGTGGGTTCCGTCCTTCGTCCCCGACCTGGCTCGGGTGCCCGGAGACGCGCCCATTGCCGCGGTCCGGGTCCAGGGACCTCACCTCCGACTTCGAGCGGCTCCGCGGAAGGCTCGTCGAGGTGGAGCTCCAGTTCATCTCGTTGGAACGGGCAGAGCAGGTGCGGACCGACTTCTACGAGGGCGAGCCGTTTCTCCTTGCCCGCTCCCTCGACGAGGAGCGCTCATTCGTCTATGTCGCGGTTCCGCCGGAGCGTCTCGATGGGATGGGTATCCTGACTCCGCTCGAGAGGATCCGGGTTCTCGGGCGAGTGCGATCGGCCTCCGCGGCCTTCACCGGGAGCCCCATCCTGGACCTGGTGGAGCTCGAGCGGCTCCGGTAGTGGCGCCCACAAGCAAGATCGAGGAGGAAAATGGTGCGTGAGTTCGAGGACGAGGCTGGAGTGGTTTGGGTCGTCGGGGTGAAGATCCGCCCGGGCTTGGACTTCAAGGGGCGTTACGTCTTTACCGCGAGGCCAGCAGGGACCGGAGAGGAGGCCGAGGTGCACTTGGACGACGTGCGCTGGAACAGCGAAAGGACAGCGGCCCGAACGCTCCAGACGATGTCCCTGGTGGAGCTCCGACGACGCCTGGGCTGGGCGCGAGGACGCGCCCTCCCATCTGCGGAGACGCCGAGCTGATCAGCGTCGGGCCGCGGTGCCCTCGGGGCCGATGGCCTGAGCACCGCTGGTCTGGGTGAGGATCCTCGGCCCGTACTCCCCATACTCGACGAGGGCCACGCGTGGCTCCAGCGGCTCCTCCCGCGAGAAGGACGCGAGCCGAACGGCGATCTGGTCCTCGATCCGCTTGGCCGTGTTCGTATAGGGAATGTTGTTCGACACGATGCTGAAGAGCACGGCCTCCCCGTCCGCGGTCCTCACCACCCCGGACAGCGCGGAGACGCGACTGATCGTTCCGGTCTTCGCTCTCAGGTTCCCCGCTGCCGGCGTGCGGTACATGCGGCGTAGCTCAATGGGGTTCCCCGCCTGGGGGACGGTGGACCAGAACTCGTCTGCGTAGCTCGATTCGGCGACGTGCGTAAAGAGCCGGATGAAGGTAGCCGGGGTGGTCCGGTTCAACTTCGAGAGACCGGATCCGTCGTCTATCCGGAGGTCACCTGGGCGTGCGCCGACCGCCCGCACCAGGTAGTCCGTCACCGCCCGGCTCCCGCCCTCGAAGGAGCCCTCGCCCGTCTCGACCCTCCCTAGCGTGAACAGGAAGAGCTCGGCGAAGAGGTTGTGACTGGCTCGGTTCATCACGCCCAGGAGTTCGCCCAGGGGGGGCGAATAGTGTATCGCCACGGTGTGGAGCGGCCGGGCCGGTGCGTTCCGGAGCGCCGGCGCCACGATCTGGACGCCGGTCACCCGTGAGCTTTCCCCTGCGGAGAGCGAGCGAACGCCCCCGAGCACCTGGATCCCTTCTTCCGCGAGCACCTGCCGGAAGACAGCGGCGGCGTACTGGGCGGGGTCCGAAACCGTGATCACTCTCCAAATGTCCCCCTGACCGACCCTCATTTCGCCCCGGATCTCGATCGGATCGTCCGGGTCGTCCCGGACTACAATGAGGCGAGGTCCCGTCCGCTCCGCGACTGTGCGGCTGGTGTTGACCACTCGGAGACCCGCGCCATCCGGGATCGTGAGGAGCTGGGTGGGTTGGCCTTCCACCCCCGGGTGGATCCGGAGGGTAACGACGTTCTCGTTGAAGGTGAGCGCCGAGACGGGGGCCGCGTACCAGTTGTCGAGCCCGCCCCAAGACGGCCGGCGTGAGGGCCCCTGGAAGAAGCTACCGTCCCCGATGACATCTCCCGAGACCGTCTGGACCCCGGCCGCGGAGAGTTCCCGCGCGAAGTCTCGGAAGGGATCGGTCGGCGACTTGAAGAAGCGGTCGGAGAGCCCAGGATCGCCCGTCCCGTAGAGCACGAGGTCGCCCTGAAGGACGCCATCCACGACTGCGCCGTCCGTCAGGAGGTAGGTCGGGAAGCGGAAGGCAGCGCCCAAGCCGTCGAGGGCCGCCGCCGTAGTGAACAGCTTCTGGTTCGACGCCGGGGCCATGGGGAGGTCGGGCTCGAGCGCGACCAGGGTGTCCCCGTTCTCGAGGGAGACCGCTAGCACCCCCCACTGGCTCGCTCGCCAGCCTGGGGCCCGGATGAATCGGAGGATCTCGCCTTGGAGCGGGAAGCGATTGCCCGGCAAGGATTGGCCCTCGGTGCCCGCCGGAGCGAGAGGGCCGAGCGACGCCGCGACGAAGGCCGTTACCAGGAGCTCCGAGTATCGGCTCACGTCACCCCGCTTGGAGGGCACGTCAGGAGGTCGGGGATTCGAACGTCACAAGATGGTCGTCCTCCGGGCGCCCATGCAACCCTCGGGGCGTCTTCGGTTCCAGGCCCTCCAGGGGATCCTGTCCGGGCAGGGGGAGGATCACCCCGGGGTTCAGGATCCCACGTGGGTCTAGGGCTTCCTTCACGAGGCGGAAGGCCGCCACGAGCGGCGGGGCCCAGATGCGGTCGAGAAGGGGTGCCCTTAGCCTTCCGTCGCCGTGCTCCCCGGAGAGCGTGCCTCCGAGCGAGGCGACGAGCCCAGCCACGGAGTTGAGCACGCTTCGCACCCGGTCCTTCCAGGCCGGATCGGAGACATCCACGAGCGGGTTCACGTGCACGTTCCCGTCGCCGGCGTGCCCGAAGGTGATGGCGTCGAACCCTGCTTCCTCGAGGATCTGGTCGAGCCCGTCCAAATAGGCACCGAGCTGCTCGGGAGGGACGACCGAGTCCTCGATGAACTGCAGGGAAACCCGACCCCCTCCCGCCTCGTGGGCGATTCGGGGACTGGCTGCGTGTCTCAGCTCCCAGAGCCTCTCCATCGTCTCGGGATCCGTCGCGAGGAGGCTCTCCGCGCCGGTTCGTTGGCCCAGTTCGAGGATGGCCGCGAGGCCGGACTCGACTTCGTCCCTCTCTCCGGCCACTTCCATCAAGACGAGCCCGTGCGCTCCGCTCGCGAGCGAGCCCACCTGGGGATCCCCGCCGATCCCAGCAATCTCGAGAAAGCGACGGCCTAGAAACTCGCAGGTCTCGGCTCCGATATCCTCCCCCCCCAGGGCCAGGGCGGTGAGCTCAGCGGAGGAATGAGCCGCGAGCACGCCAAGCCCGCGGGTCGGGGCCATGGGAACCAGCCGGAGCTCGGCGTGGGTGAGGACGGCCAGCGTTCCCTCACTGCCGACGAGGAGCTGCGCTGGGTTCCTCGTCGGGAGGTATCGGTCGAGCGCGTACCCGGAGGCGTTCTTCCTCACGCGCGGCCAACCGGGGAGCGAGGGGCGAAGTCCGCTCGTCCATCGCCGGCGGGTCTCGGGGGCCCTCGCCAGGTCGCGCTCTCCGACTCGGACACCCAGCCCGGCCTCGAGGCGGGAGGGGAGCCGAAGGAAGGCGTCCGGGACCGGAAGGCCGGTCCCGACGCGGAACGGCTCTCCCCAGGAGAAGATTCCCTCCAGGCATTCCACCGAAGCTGCCGTCGCCCCGTGCCGAAAGGTCCGCGCACCGGCGGCGTTGTTCGCGACCATCCCGCCGATCTGGCACCACCGTTTCGAGGAAGGGAGGAAAGGAAGGAAGAAGCCGGCATCGCGGGCGAAGCGCTCTGCCTCGGCGGCCACGACCCCCGCACCGAGACGCAGAAGTCCCGACTCGCGGTCCACCCATTCGAGGGTTCCCAGTCCCGCTTCCACCTCCACGATCAGGTGAGGACCGACGTTCCCACCCGGCATGCCGGTGCCTGCCCCCCGGGGGACGAGCGGGGTCCCCTCACAGTATGCCCACTCAACGAGGGCGCGGAGGTCCTCGAGGTCGGCAGGGACGACGTAGGCCACTGGTGGTGCGGAGAAGGGGCCCGATACCTGCGAGGCACGGCGCTGGGCTTCGCGCCCGTGAAATGCGGATCCTCGAAAGCCCGGTGGGACGACGAACGGTGGCTGCGTGGGGCGGGTCAGGCCGGCTCCAGCCGGTCCTCAGCGACCGACTCGGCGCACTCCGAGCAATAACCCGTCAACTCGAGACGGTACCCGGTGATCTGAAAGCCCGGGGCGCTTCGGCGTAACTCTGAGAGCTCCCCCGGGGGTAGGCTACCGGGCACATCGAACATGCCGGAACAGCTGAGGCATCGGGCGTGGTGGTGGGGGTCAGTCCGACCGTCGTACCGCGCGGAGCCGTCCGCACCGGCCAGTTTTGTCGCGAGCCCGCAACCGACGAGTGTCTCCAGGTTCTTGTATACCGTCGCCAGGGAGATCACCGAGATCTCGGAGCGGACGGCGAGGAACACCTCGTCGGCCGTCGGGTGCTTGTCGGTGGAGGCTAGGAAGCGGTAGACGGCGGCCCGCTGCTCCGTGAAGCGCTGACCGTTGGCTTCGAGTGCGCTCCGGAGGACTTCCTGGACCGGCCTGCCCTGCTTGGACATCGCGGCTCCGCCCCTGCGGGAGGGTAGGAACGACCGTAGAGTTCGCTGGCAAAGAACAGTAGAAAAAGGTAAGGGAACGCGAAAAGAAGTGTCAACATTTGAGAAGACCCCGGATATCCTGACCTTGGAGCCCCTGCTCGAGGCCGTGAGGGGTGGGATCGAGCAGGCCGGATGGGTTCTCTCCGGTCTGCAGAAGACCACCAGCCACGGGTTCGAGGGCCGATGGGCGGGGGAGGCTACCCGCAGCGCGTACCTCTTCTTCCACCGAGAGGATCTGCCGGATAGCGTGAGCGTCGAAGCCTTTCTCGACGAGACCTCCCGTGGCCTTCGCGGGAATCTCTCTCTCGTCCTGGACGGACCGCGTTTGGGGCGCCTGGGCTCGGTGCGGGACGTGATCCGTCGGGTCGCGGCAGCAGCTCGCGAAACCCTTCCCGATCCAGCGCGATCGCCGGTGTCCGTGAAGCTCACCCTAGCGGGGCGCTCGGGGGGGGCCGAGGAAGCCGAGACCCAGATCCGGGTGAAGCTCCTCCTTTCCGGGGCCGCCGTGAAGAAGAGCGCCGCTTCCGTCTCGGCTTTCGCGACCCAAGGGATCTCGGCGTTCGAAGCCCTCCTCGAGTGTCCGGAGGTCGCAGAGCTTCTTCCTTCCGTGATGGATTGACCTTCAAGATGGGTCTAGCCCGGGCTTTTCCCCCGGGGTAGCTTCGCCCTGACCTGGACCTTGAGGATCGGCTGACGAGAGGATCGGCCGACGAACCCCGTCGATCCTGGCTCCGTCGATCCTGGTCGGGCCGCCGCCCGATCTTGGCCGGAGGAGTCTCTGTATGAAGGGCCGACTGTTCCTGGGAATCGTTGCTGTCAGCATGCTGGGGGGCTGTGCATCGGGTGGGCAGACGCCCGGGCAGTCGCGCGCGAGCGACAACCGTATCATCACGCTGGAGCAGCTCACGGCGGCCCGGGTGGCGACGGCATACGACGCTGTGGAGCGACTCCGCCCCCTTTGGCTGCGAGAGAGCGGTGCACGTTCGCTCGGCACCGTGACCGAGATCGTCGTAGTTGCATTCGGGCAGTACTTCGGGGACGTGACCTCCCTCCGGAGCATCCCCACTGAAACCGTGAGGGAGATGCAGTACATGAGCGGCCCCGAGGCCACGAACGCCTACCCGTCGCTGGCGAACGGTCGTCATCTGGAGTCCGCCATCGTCGTCTACCCGGTAACCCTAGCCCAGTGACCGAAGGGTTGACCTATCCTTGCGGGCGTCGCCGCGCGGCGGCGGTCTTGCCCGGGCCGGAGCGCGGGGCCTACTCTCTCGTCGACCCGATCCCCACCACCCGTCAGCTGTGGAGCCGGCGATGACTCGACCGCAGGGCGCACTCGACGACCTCCTCCATGAGGAGCGACGATTTCCACCGTCGGAGGCCTTCCGTGCGCGCGCTCACGTCTCGACGGACGACGTCTGGGCCGAGGCCGCGAAGGATCCCGAGGGCTACTGGGCTCGTTGGGCCGGAGAGCTCGAGTGGTTCCGGAAGTGGGACCGCGTGCTGGAGTGGGAGCCGCCCCACGCGAAGTGGTTCACGGGGGGCCGGCTGAACGTCTCATACAACTGCCTGGACCGGCACCTCGAGGGAGGGCGGGCGGAGAAGACGGCCCTAATATGGGAGGGGGAGCCGGGGGATTCCCGGAAGTACACATATCGTGAGCTCCACGCCGAGGTCTCGCGATTTGCGCAGGTGCTGAGGGACTCCGGGGTGGAGAAGGGGGATCGGGTGGCAATCTACCTGCCGATGATCCCCGAGGCGATGATCACGATGCTCGCGTGCGCCAGGATCGGAGCTCCCCACTCGGTCGTATTCGGGGGCTTCTCCCCGGACTCGCTCTCCGACCGGATCAACGATGCCGAGGCGAAGCTCCTCGTCACGGCCGACCACGGATACCGGAGGGGGAGTCTGGTTCCGCTCAAGCAGAACGCCGATGCCGCCGTGGCGCGCTGCTCGTCGATCGAGCGCGTGATCGTGGTCGCGAGAGATCCCGCCAAGGCCTCCCCGTCCGTCGCGACGATGCAGGTGGGTCGGGACGTTTGGTACCACGAGCTTATGGATGGGGTGACTTCGGGGTGCGATGCGGAGGAGATGGAAGCGGAGGACCTCCTCTTCATCCTCTACACGTCGGGGACCACCGGTAAGCCCAAGGGCGTCGTGCATACCACGGGGGGGTATCTCACCCAGGTATATGCCACGACCAAATGGGTCTTCGACCTGAAGGAAGAAGACGTCTACTGGTGCACGGCCGATGTGGGTTGGGTCACGGGGCACTCCTACGTCGTCTATGGCCCCCTCGCGAACGGGGCGACCGTCCTCATGTACGAGGGCGCGCCGGACTTCCCAGATCGTGGGCGGTTCTGGAAGCTCTGCGAGGAGCACGGTGTGACCGTGTTCTACACGGCCCCCACGGCGATCCGGGCGTTCATGAAGTGGGGGGAGTCCTGGCCGGCCGGATACGACCTCTCCCGGCTCCGCCTTCTCGGCTCAGTGGGCGAGCCCATCAACCCCGAGGCGTGGATGTGGTACCACCTGGTGATCGGTGGCGAAGGCTGTCCCATCGTGGATACGTGGTGGCAGACGGAGACGGGGGCGATCATGATCACCCCCCTTCCAGGGGTGACGGCTACCCGTCCGGGGAGCGCTACCCTTCCTTTTCCCGGGATCGAGGCCACGATCCTGAACGAAACTGGGGAGGAGGTGAACGCCGGCTACCTGGCCATCACCCGCCCTTGGCCCGCCATGCTTCGTACCATCTGGGGCGACGACGAGCGGTATCGGCAGACGTACTGGTCCAAGTGGGACCGGGTCTACTTTGCCGGCGACAGCGCGAAGCGTGAGGAGGATGGATTCTTCTGGCTCCTCGGAAGAGTAGACGATGTCCTGAAGCTGTCGGGGCACAGGATCGGGACCGCGGAGGTGGAGAGCGCCCTGGTGGACCACCCGGCCGTGGCTGAGGCGGCCGTGGTGGGGAAATCAGACGAGGTGAAGGGCCAGGCCATCGCGGCGTTCGTGACCCTCAGGGAAGGGAACGAGCCGACGGCGGCCCTTTCCGAGGAGCTCCGGCAGCACGTGGCTCAGAAAATCGGGGCGATCGCGCGCCCCGACGCGGTGCTCTTCACCGCCGACCTCCCGAAAACGCGCTCGGGCAAGATCATGCGACGCCTTCTTCGGGACATTGCCGAGGGGAAGGCGCTCGGGGATACGACGACGCTCGCGGATCCGGAGGTAGTCCGAACGCTGAAGGAGCAATACGAGGAGCGGGAAGGATAGGGCCACGGACGGCCCCTTGCCGGGCATGGACGGGGGGATCTCGGGAGGGGCGGTGATTCCTAGCGATGGGCAGGACGGGCGGGGCTTCTGAGGGGAATCGGAGGCCCCGCCCTCGCCTTTGGGCGGGCCACCGCTCCCTGCCCGCAGGTTAACATCTTGGGCTACCCGGGTGTCCATGACAGGTAATGCGGTGTTCGACCGACCTAAGGGTTCGACCGACCTATTCGACCGACCTAATCTGATCGAAGGAAGGATCCCATGAAGATGACGGCCTGGCGTGTGGTTTTCTGCTCCATTTTCCTGGCCCTCGGAGCGGTTCGGGGTGTGGACGCGCAGCAGCCCGGCGCGGCGCCCGAAGACTCGTATCAGGTCGGCTCTGCCGAGCCCCCGGCCGATCCATCGAAGCCCCTGCTTCGGCTGACGCTCGAAGAGGCGGTCGACCGGGCCTTGCAGAACAACCTGGACCTCCAGACGGCGAGGCTGAACCCGGAGATCCAACGCTACGCGGGAGTCTCCGCGGACGCGGCCTTCTCGCCGACGATCGGCGGCAACGTCGGATACAACAACTCGTCCAACCAGTCCACGAGCCAGCTGGACGGCGGGACGCGGACCACGACCCAGCGAAGCAGCTTCAACCTCTCGCTCTCACAGACGCTCCCGTGGTACGGCGGGCGGCTCAGCACGAACTTCAACAACAGCCGGACGTCGACGGACAACTCCTTCGCGACCCGTAACCCGAGCTTCAGCTCCTCCGTCAGCCTGAGTTACACGCAGCCTCTGCTCTCCGGCTTCCGGACCGACAACCAGCGCACGGCGCTGGAGACGCAGGAGATCCAGCGGCAGATCACCGACATCCAGTTGGTTGGGGAGATCGAGAACATCGCCAACCAGGTGAGGGTGTCCTACTGGGCCCTTCGGTCCGCGATCGAGCAGATCGAGATCCAGCGGAGGGGCCTCGAGCAGGCGCAGCAGCTCCTCGAGAACAACCGGCTTCGCGTCCAGCTCGGTACTCTGGCGGAGATCGAGCTCGTCCAGGCCGATGCCCAGGTCGCGAGCGCCGAGCAGACCCTCCTGAACGCCGAGATCCAGTGGCGCACTCAGGATCTGAGCTTCAAGCGGCTCCTGGTGGGAGGGCCGGACGACGCCCTCTTCGGGCAGACGATCTTTCCCGTCGATGTCCCGGCGATCGAAGAAGTCCAGGTGGATATCCAAGCCGCCATCGACGGGGCGCTCCAGAGCCGGACCGACATTCGGCAGCAGCGCGAGCAGCAACAGATCTCGCTCCTGAACCTCGATGTCACGAGGGAGAACGCGCTCCCCGACCTGAACCTTACCGCCTCCTATTCGCTCCAGGGCGTCGGGGGCGACCTCTTCGCCCGGTCAGGGCTGGGGGGGACGCCGCAATTCGTCCAGCAGGGCGGATACGTGGACGGGTTGAGCTCGATCGCCGGGTTCGACACGCCGAGCCTGAACCTGAGCTTGAACTTTACCTACCCGATCGGAATGCGGTCGGGCAGGGCGAACGTGGAGCGCGCCCAGATTCAGCTCCGGCAAGCGGAAATCGCGCTTCAGGGCCAGGAGCTTGCGATCGCCACCGAGGTAACGAGCGCGGGGCTCGCGGTTGAGAACACCTTCCTGCAGCTGGAAGCGGCACGGAGGAGCCAGGAGGCCGCGGAGCGGAGCACGGATGCGGAGCTTGCCCGCTTTGCCGTGGGGGCGTCCACGAACTTCCAGGTGGTCTCGTCGCAGAACTCGCTGACCTCGGCCCGTCTTTCCGAGATTCGGGCGGCCATCAACTATACGAATGCAATCGCGGAGTTCGACCGGGTCCAGCGCGTGGGGCGCTGAGGCGGGGAAGGGTCCGGCGGCACGGCGGGCGCCAGTCGTTCGCCCGATCGTTCGCTTGGGGAGCCTCGTCGCCGGCGTCCGACCAAGCGAGGAACGGCGTCCCGTGTATCTTTCCTGAATGCATCGGGAGATCACCGACCTCTTCCGCCGGACCTTCGGCGCCCCCCCCGCGTCAGTCGAGCGCGTGGCGGCCGACGGCTCGAACCGGACGTACGTCCGACTGAGAGGCGGGCCCCACGGGTCCGTCATTGGTGGCTTCGGACCGGATCGGGACGAAAACCGGGCCTTCCTATCCTTCACGAGCACCTTTCGGGATCTTGGGCTCCCCGTGCCGGAGTTATTCGCCGCCGACGAGGAGGCGGGGATCTGGCTCCTGGAGGACTTCGGGGATACGACCCTCTTCCGTGCGTTATCGGTCGCGCGAGAAGGGGCCGATGGGTCTTTCGCCCAGGAGGGGGGAGACGACGGGTTCCCTGAC
Source organism: Gemmatimonadota bacterium (assembly GCA_009692105.1). GTDB lineage: Bacteria > Gemmatimonadota > Gemmatimonadetes > Longimicrobiales > Gaopeijiaceae > SHZS01. The sequence continues at coordinate 10,480 of SHZS01000017.1, forward strand.
GACGTCCTCCGCGTGTACGAGCGGGTCATCGATCTCCTCCCCCGCTTCCAGATCGAGGGCGGGCGAGCGATCGACTTCTCCGTCGCCTATCCGCGGGAGGCCTTCGACGCCCAGTCCATGCGCTGGGACCTGAACTACTTCAAGTACCACTTCCTGAAGCTGGCCCGGATACCCTTCAATGAGCAGCGCCTGGAGGACGATTTCGAGCGCCTGATCGACTTCCTCCTGCAGGCGGATGCGGGGCACTTTCTCTATCGGGACCTCCAATCCCGGAACATCCTCGTGAAGGATGGGGCTCCGCACTTCATCGACTATCAGGGAGGGCGCAGGGGGGCTCTCCAATACGACGTTGCCTCGCTCCTCTACGACGCGAAGGCGGCGATCCCCGAGAGGGTGCGAGAAAGGCTCCTCGCCCGCTACCTGGATGCGCTCGCCGACCGCATGCTGGTGGACCGGGATCGCTTCGGCGAGTTATACCTGGGATTCGTGCTGTGCAGGATCCTCCAGGCGATGGGTTCATACGGCTACCGCGGGTTCTTCGAGCGGAAGCCCAGGTTCCTGGAGAGCGTCCCGTACGCGGCGAGTAACCTCGGTCGACTTCTGGAGAACGGCCTGTCCGTGCCTCTTCCCGAGCTTGGGCGCGCACTCGGCCGGATCGTCGAGGAGTGGTCGGCGGGGACTCCTTCTCCGACCGCGGCGCAGGGGCTTGCGGTGCACGTGTCGAGCTTCAGCTACCGGAACGGGATTCCCACGGACGATCGGGGGCACGGAGGAGGCTACGTCTTCGACTGCCGCTCCCTGGCGAACCCGGGGCGCCTTGAGGCGTTCGAGGATGCCACTGGTACCGACCCCGAGGTGATCGCCTTTCTCGAGGCCCGTCCCGAGGTGGAGGAGTTCTGGGCCCGGGTCTGGAGCCTCGTCGCTTCGCACGCGGCGACCTTCCGGGAGCGCGGGTTCGGGGACATGTCGGTGGCCTTCGGGTGCACGGGTGGCCAGCACCGCTCGGTGTACTTCGCCGAGCGCCTGGTGCGGGCTCTCCGCGAGCGATTCGCGGATGTGGAAGTGACGCTGAGGCACCACGAACAGGGGCGATGGCCCGGGGCCGGCCGGGCCTCCGGGACGAGGGCTCGGTGACGTCGGTGCGTGCGAGGCCTCGATCGTGGACGCACCCGATCGTGGCTGTCCTGATCTGGACGCCCTGATCTGGACGCGCTGATCTTGGCCGCCGGCCTGGGCACCCGCCTGGGCGAGCTGGGCCGAACGACACCGAAGGCCCTCGTCACCGTGGGCGAGCGCACGATGCTCGAGCACGTGGCCCGTCGCCTCGTCGACGCGGGAGTGGGCCGGATCATCGTGAATGTCCACCACCATGCCGACCGGTTGGCCCAGTGGGTGGGCTCCCACGACCTCGGGGCCGAAGTGATGCTTTCGATCGAGGAGGAGTACCCGCTCGAGACCGGTGGCGGACTCCGGCACGCATGCCGATTCCTCCAGGGGACCGCTCCATTCTTCATGCACAACGTGGACGTTCTCGCGGGTGCCGATCTGGGCGCACTGATGCGGGCGCACCAGGAGACGGGAGCCCTCGCCACGCTGGCGGTGAGCGCCCGCCCGAGCGAGCGGCGGCTCCTGTTCGACGACGGGGGGCTCTATGGGCGGGTGGATGCATCGCGCGGCACCCGGACGGAGGTCCGCCCGCCGCGGGGACGGACGTACGAGTGGCCGTTCTCGGGGATCCACGTCGCCTCGCCGGAGCTTCCGGGGATGATCGTGGAGACCGGCGTCTTTCCCATCTTCGACGTATACATGCGGCTGGCCGCAGGAGGGGCACGGATCGTTCCGTACGATATCGGGGGCGTGTCCTGGTTCGAGGTGGGGACACCCGAACGGCTTGCGGCGGCTAGGGAAGCCAACGCGGACGAGACGCGGCCCCGATCATGACTCTCATGCTCCAGATCAACGGCGCGTCCGCCGCGGTTCCAACAATTGCCGGCATCCGCCTTGAATTCGTCCTCTTCGCCCTGACGCTCCTTGGGGTGGCGATCTTCCACCGGCGCACGATGCATGTCGCCTTGGCCGGCCTGAGTGCGATTCTGCTCTTTAAGCTCTCGTTCGACCCCTCATTTCATCTCTTCGAGCACATCGTCGGTTCGGAGCTCGAGGAGGGGGAATGGCGGGTCCTGCTGAACTTATTGGGACTGCTGCTCGGCTTCGCCGTGTTGGCCAAGCACTTCGAGGAGTCCCGCCTGCCCGAGGTCCTCCCGAGGTTCCTGCCGGACGACTGGAAGGGCGGGCTCGTGCTGCTTGTGATGGTGTTCGTCCTGTCGTCGTTCCTGGACAACATCGCGGCCGCGATCATCGGGGGGACGGTCGCGGGGGTCGTCTTTCGTGGGAGGCTCCACATCGGCTACATCGCGGCCGTCATTGCCGCGAGCAACGCGGGCGGCTCCGGCAGCGTGGTGGGGGACACAACCACGACGATGATGTGGATCGACGGTGTCGCTGCACGCGATGTCGCGCACGGATATGTAGCCGCAGTTCCGGCCCTGCTGGTGTGCGGGATCGTGGCGGCGTTCCAGCAGGATCGGCTCCAACGCATCACCCGGGACGCTCCGGCTGGGGTGGAGATCGAGTGGCGCCGGATCGTTGTCGTGGCGCTGATCCTGACAGGCACCATCGCGACGAACATCCTCTTTGACTTTCCCGCGCTTGGCGTGTGGCTCGGGATCCTCGCCGGGGCCTTCTTCACGCGAACCCCTTGGCGGGAGGTGCCGCGGTCGATCAGGGGCACCGTCTTCCTGCTCTCGCTCGTCATGTGCGCCTCCATGATGCCGGTGAACGAGCTGCCGTCGGCATCGTGGGTGACTGCGATGGGCCTTGGCTTCGTCTCGGCCGTATTCGACAACATCCCGCTCACCAAGCTGGCCCTCGAGCAGGGCGGGTACGACTGGGGTGTCCTGGCGTACGCGGTGGGATTCGGCGGCTCGATGATCTGGTTTGGATCGTCCGCGGGCGTCGCTATGTCCAACCTTTACCCGCAGGCGAAAAACACGGCGGCCTACCTCCGGGATGGGTGGCACGTTGCCCTGGCCTACGTGGTCGGTTTCTTCATCATGTTGGGGGTTGTGGGCTGGCATCCTCACCCCGCGCGCGTCGGGGGGCAGGATCCGCCTGGTGTGGAGCTCGAGCAGGCGCCCTGACGCCGTCGTGGATCTGGGGTCGGCGTTTCGGGCTGGGATTCATATGTTTTCCGTCGGCCCAAGCGCTGCCGCGGTGGTTTGGGTTGAGCGCCAACGGAGCCCGGCGGTAGGTTGATCACCATGCTGCAGGGGATCCGGTCGTTCTTCGGCAAGGAAATGAGCCTCTCGCCCGTGCAGGGGACCGAGTCGGGGCGCGCCGTGGGAGGCGCCCCCGACCGCGCAACCCGTCGGCTCCACCTTGCCGCCTGTGCCCTATTCCTAGAGCTCGTCTACGCCGACGATGAGTTCACGGAGGCCGAGCGGGGCCACATGGAGGGAGCGCTCCAGCGTCACTTCGAGCTGGACGAAGCCACGGCCCGCGAGCTCGTCGAGCTCGCGGAGGCAGAACGGGCTTCCGCGATCGACCTCTATCAGTTCGCGACGCTCATCCGCTCGAGCTACGACCTCGGTCAGAGGACGGTGCTGGCCGAGGTGATGTGGGGTCTCATCCTGGCGGATGGCGAGATCGCGCAGCGCGAGGCCTACCTCCTCCGCAAGATCGGGAACCTCCTGGGCCTGAAACCCGGCTACCTCGCGGCCGCACGAAGGCGCATCGAGCCCGAGCCCTGATCCACCCCGGTACTGGGACTGGAATCGGCTGACCAAGTACCGGACCAAGTAGCGGGCGACCCCCCCCGGACCCGACGCTCCTACCCTGTCGCCAATGCGTCCGGAGGCCCCTTCCGCCTCTCCGTTTCCGGCTTCTTCTTGACTGCTTTGGCGGGGATGCCGACGTGGAGGGTGTCAGGCTCGGTATCTCGGGTGACCACGCCAAGAGCTCCCACCATCGAGTTCTTCGCCACATGGACGCCAGCGAGGACCGTCGCGTGGTAGGTGATGCGGACCCCGTCCTCGATGATCGTGGTGGGAGTCTCGATGAGATGTGGATCCACGAGGTCGTGGGTATGGGAGTAAATGTTTGCGAAGTCGGCGACGCTGGACCCGTTTCCGATCCGGATCCCGCCCCGGTCATCGAGAAGGACGTGCCTATGCACGACCACTCCGTCCCCGACCTCGATGTTGTATCCGAAGGACAGCTTTACGAAGTGGAACGCCTTGAAGTTCTTCCCACACTTTCTGAAGATCCGGCGCGCGAGCACCCTCCGGAACAATACGCCCAGGTGCACGTTCTCTCCGAGTGGGCTCTTGTCGAACATCTCCCACAGCCATAAGAGCGGCTTGACCCGGTAGTATTTGTCGGGGTCGAGTTCGTGGTAGTACTCGGGCTCCAGGGTGACATTCCTGGGGTCCATCTGAAGGAGCGCGATCCGGGTCGCCTCGGGAAGCTTCGCACGGTCGGCATCCGCGAGGTGCGGGTAGTAGATCTCCGTCAGGATCCTGCGGCAGAGCAAGTTCCGGTCGCAGGAGGGGTCGTCGAGTTCGCGCTCCAAGCCTTGGAGCCAATCGTCGTACGCCCGGGCGGTCGCGGCCGGCAGCGGAACACGCCGAAGGGGGAGCCAAGCCATTGGGATCTCAATACTTTCGGGGTCTACGAAAACAAGCCCCACGATAATAACGCCCCTCGCTGCCCTGGGAACATGGTGGGCCACGCCGGCCCCTCGTTAGGCCGGGACGACGGCAGGGAAGGAGGCGGAAACCGTTATCTTCCGACCGGTTGACACCCCTAGGGGGCCCCCATAGACTTTCCTATGGAATCCTCCCGCCAACCCGGGGACCCCTTCCCGGAAGCCCTCACCTTCGACGACGTCCTCCTCTCTCCAGGCCATTCCCTCGTCCACCCGAGGGATACCCGGGTCGACACGGAGCTGACCCGCAAGATCCGGCTCTCCATCCCCCTCCTCTCCGCGGCCATGGATACGGTCACGGAGTCTCGCATGGCCATTGCGTTGGCCCGGGAGGGTGGGATGGGGATTATCCACAAGAACCTCTCGATCGATACGCAGGCCGAGGAGGTGGACCGGGTGAAGCGCTCGGAGAGCGGGATGATCCTGAACCCGATCACCGTGAGGCCGGACGTGAGCCTTCGGGATGCGCTCGGGCTAATGGCCCGATTCTCCATCTCCGGCGTTCCGGTCGTGGAGGATGGGGGGCGGCTCATCGGGATCATCACGAACCGGGACCTCCAGTTCGAGCGAGACCTGGACCGCGTGGTCCGTGATGTCATGACCTCCGAGAGCCTCGTCACGGCCCCGGAAGGGACCACGCTCGAGGACGCGGAGAAGGTCCTCCATAGGCACCGGATCGAGAAGCTCCCGGTGGTGGCCGAGGACGGGCGGCTCCTGGGTCTCATCACGGTGAAGGACATCGTGAAGCGCCGGCAATTCCCGAATGCGTGCAAGGACGAGCGGGGACGGCTCCGGGTGGGTGCGGCGATTGGCGCCTCCGAGGCCGACCTGGCCCGGGCGGCCGCCCTGATCGACGCGGGCGTGGACGTGCTCGTGATCGACACGGCGCACGGCCATTCGGAGGGGGTCTTGAAGGCCGTGGCGCGCGCCCGGGACCGCTTCCCGGACGCCCAAGTCATCGCGGGGAATGTGGCGACTCGGGAAGGTGCGGCGGCGCTCGTCGAGCGTGGGGTGGACGCGGTGAAGGTCGGTGTCGGTCCGGGCTCGATCTGCACGACCCGGGTCGTGACTGGGGTGGGCGTGCCCCAGCTCTCGGCCGTGCTGGAAGCTGTGGAAGGTGTCGAGGGAAGGGTGCCGGTAATCGCGGACGGAGGGGTTCGCTACTCGGGCGACCTCGTCAAGGCGCTCGCGGCCGGTGCGAACGTGGTCATGATGGGCTCCATGTTCGCGGGGACCGACGAGGCGCCCGGCGAGGCGTTCCTCCTCGAGGGGCGACGCTTCAAGATGGTGAGGGGAATGGGATCCCTCTCCGCCATGGAGGAGGGCTCTGCGGACCGGTACTTCCAGGAGGACCATGTGGGCCAGCGGAAGCTCGTTCCGGAGGGGATCGAGGCGCGGGTCCCGTATAGAGGTCCTGTCTCCGAAACTGTGTTCCAGCTCATCGGCGGGCTTCAGAGCGGGATGGGGTATTGTGGCGCCGCGACCCTCTCGGAGCTCCGCCAGAAGGCCCGTTTCCTGCGGATCACCGCAGTCGGGTTGAGGGAGTCTCATCCGCACGATGTGACGATCACCCGGGAAGCCCCGAACTACCACATGTAGGAGAAGCCTTGCTCGCGAGCCAGGTGCGCCTAGCTTTCTCGGCTTGGTGCCCGCGAGCGGAGCTTCCGGGAGGGCCGAGTGGGCAATTGGGGAGTCGGAGTCTCGCGAGAACCGGACTATAAGGGAGTGAAGGCAAGAACGGCATGAGCGTCTCATCGCTGGAAATCACCGTCGGATCTCTCATACCGCGGCTCCTTCTCGGGCCGGGCCCGTCTCCCGTTTCGCCTCGCGTCCTCCAGGCTACCGCCCGCCCAACTCTGGGACACCTGGATCCACAGTTCCTGGCGCTCCTGGATGACGTGAACGAGCGGCTGCGGGGGGTGTTCGGGACCCGGAACCAGCTGACGTTTCCGATCTCCGGAACGGGGTCGGCGGGGATGGAGGCCGCGCTCGTAAACGTGCTGGAGCCCGGTGATACGGCGATCATCGGCGTCCAGGGTTTCTTCGGTGAGCGCATGACGAAGATGGCGACCCGCATGGGTGCCAAGGTGGTGGCGGTAGAGGTGGAGTGGGGGAAGGCAGTCGAAGTGGATCGGTTGATCGAGGCGCACAAGAAGCATCCGGCGGCGCGCCTCCTGGGTGTTGTGCACGCGGAGACCTCCACAGGTGCGTGCCGTTCCCTCGAGGATCTGGGCGCGTACCTCAGAGACCACGATACGCTCTTCGTGGTGGACGCGGTCACCTCCCTCGGCGGCATGCCCGTCGAGGTGGATCAGATCGGGATCGACATCTGCTATTCGGGGACGCAGAAGTGCATCGGCGCGCTTCCCGGGCTCGCTCCGATCACCTTCTCGCCCCGTGCGTCCAAGCGAGCGCACACTCGGAAGATCCCGTCCACGAGCTGGTATCTCGACGTGTCCCTCATCGAGAACTACATCGGGGCCGAGCGGCGTTACCACCACACCGCGCCGATCAACCTCTTCTACGCGCTCCACGAGGCCCTGAGGGAGCTCGACGAGGAGGGTCTTCAAGCCCGGTACGAGCGCCATGCACGGGTGGGTACCCGCGTGAAGGAGGAGTTGTATTCGCGGGGGTTCATCCCATTCACGGATCCGTCCTGCCGTCTTGCGCAGCTCACGGCGGTCGAGCTCCCTGGACGGCGAGACGAGGCTCCGCTCCGAGCTCAGCTCCTCGAGCTCCACGGGATCGAGGTGGGAGGCGGACTGGGTCCGGTGAAGGGGAAGATCTGGAGAGTCGGGCTCATGGGGCACGGGGCCCATGACGAGTCCATCGACCGGCTCCTCGCCGGGGTAGATCAACTCCTGGGGAGCTGAGCGGGTGTCGCCTCTGGGACTCGACGTGCGCTTCGCGGTCGTCCTGTTCCTGGCCATTAGTCTTGCGTCGTGTTCACGAATAGCGGCGCCTGAACCCCCCGCTCCCTCCGCACCCGCTCCCCATGTCACTCCGGTTGTGTCCGACTCGCCGACCTTCACGCCGGCACCCCGACGCGTCCCTGTTGTGGTCGTTCCGGCTTCCGGGACCGAGCCGGTCGAAGCCGACGTAATCCTGGCCTCCGCGGCAGCCGCCGACACGAGCTTCCAGCGGCAAGTGGCCTTCTGGGTGGACTTCTGGACGGGGCGGCAGGCGGAGTTGTTCGCCACCTACCTCAAGCGGATGGGCACCTACGCGCCCCTCGTGGACGAGGAGCTCGCGACGCGGGGCCTCCCCGCAAGCCTCCGATACCTTCCGATCGTCGAGAGCGGCTATTTCCCGAGGGCGGTGAGCCGCGTGGGGGCGACGGGCCTCTGGCAGCTCATGGGCCCTACGGCTCGGGACCTGGGTCTCGCGGTCGGATCGATCGTGGACGATCGGCGGGATCCCTTCGCCGCGACTGTGGCGGCGCTCGACTACCTGGAGATGCTCCACCGCGACTTGGGGTCGTGGTTCCTCGCCCTCGCCGCGTACAACGTGGGCCCTGGACGGGTACGGGAGGTCCTCACCCGGGCCGGGCGCCGCGGCGCGGAGCCCAGCGACGAGGACTTCCTGGCCATTCGAGGGAGCCTCCCGGCGGAGACTCGGGAGTTCGTCCCGCGCTTCTTCGCAGCGGCTAAGGTGGCCCAGGACCCGGTCCGTTTCGGCTTCCTCCCCATTCAGCTGCTCGCTCTAGACTTCGACGAGGTCGTGGTCCCCGACGCGACCTCGATGGACGTGGTCGCTCAGGCGGCAGGGGTCACGGAGGCCGAGGTCATCGACCTGAACCCGCAGTACCTGCGGGGCTTCACCCCCATCGGGGCCCGACGCACCGTGCGCCTGCCCGTTGGGACGGGGGCGGCGTTCGAGGTCGCCTACGCGATGATCCCGCCGGAGGAGCGCCTCTCCTACTTCGAGCACGTGGTGGCCCGCGGGGAGACTTTCTCCCACATCGCGGTCCGTTACGGCGTCCCGCTCTCCGAGCTCGTGGAGACGAACCGCAGCGTCGATCCTCGCCGACTCCAGATCGGAATGAGGATCGTGATCCCGGTAAGGGCGCGTGGGGGAGCGGGTGGATCGTCCCAGCTGGCCGCGCTCGGGACGAGCGCGAATGAAACGCTCCATGTGGTCACGGAAGGGGAGAGCCTCTGGACGATCGCCCGGCGCTACGGGATCTCGACGGACGCCCTCGCCCGCGAGAACCAGAAGCAATCGAACCCGCTGATCCGCCCCGGGGACGAGCTCAAGATCCCCTGACGTCGGCCTTCCACACTCCGCTTCGCCCGCCCGCCTTCTCGAGGAGGCGGATCCCTTCGATTTTCATCCCGCGATCGATCGCCTTCCCCATGTCGTAGACCGTGAGGAGGGCGACGGCCACGGCCGTGAGAGCCTCCATCTCGACTCCCGTCGTGCCCTGCACGCGGGCTACGGCGCGGGCGTGGACTCCGGGAAGGGTGGGGTCAGGAGTGAGCTCGACTCCAACCGAGACGGCCGGGAGGAGGTGACAGAGGGGGATGAGCTCGGCCGTCTTCTTCGCCGCCTGGATCCCGGCGAGCTCCCCGACCCGGAGGGGGTCTCCCTTGGGGCCGGCCTGGGTAAGCCTCTCGAGCGTCTTCCCCGACATCCGGATCCAGCCCTCGGCCATCGCCCAGCGGTCGGTCACGGCCTTCTCCGTGACGTCCACCATCCGAGGACGCCCCTGGTCGTCCACGTGGGTGAGGCGCTCCGGCTTGCGGGACTTCTCCTTCATGACACCTCCGATTGGCTCGCAGCGAGCACCCGTCCCGTCCGATTCACGAGCGCGTCGTTCAACTCCAAGAGGAGGTGGGCGACGATAAGCTGCGGATTCACGTTCCCTGCCGCGCGCTCCCGCGCGGCCTCGACGACTTGGACGGCCCGGGCGAGGGGGAGGGCGTGGAGGTCCCGCTCGCCCGCTGTCCTCGAGAGCCACTCTCTCGCTCCGACGTTCAGGATCGGCGTTTCGGCTCCCGCCGCCACCGCGGCCAGGTCGCGCATCCACGTCTCGAGCAAGGTGAGGATCTCATGCAGGCTGCGCGCTCCGAAGGGGTCGAACTCGAGCGCCCGCGAGAAGCGTCCCGCGGCTTCCGGATCGAGGGCGGCTCTCAGGAGGAAGAACGCCTCCTGCCGGGTCCTCTCGAGAGGACCCTCGTCCTCCCCGTCCTTCAGGAACCCCAACGCCCTTCCGATCGCTCCCCCCGAGAGTTCGGCGGCTTTCTCGATCTCTGCCTCGCCAGCGCCTGACCACTCCCGCCGCAGGAACTCCCGCACACGGGTTACCGGAAGAGGCGGGAGGTAGAGCGGGCTAGCACGCGAGCGGACCGTCGGAAGGAGGCGGCCCGGCTCCGACGCGGTGAGTACGAACCATGTGTCCGTGGGGGGTTCCTCGAGCACCTTGAGCAGCGCGTTCGCGGCTTCCTGGGCCGACTCCTGCGCGACGAGCGCCTCGGCATCGGCAACGAGGAAGAGCCGCCGAGGACCCATTCCGGGCCTCCGGGACGCCTCCCTCCGGAGGTTCCGGATCGTTGCGAAGTGGAGCCCCTGCACCTCGTCCGAATAGGAGGGCCGGAGTGGGGTCTCCCTCCGCTGCGCCAGTCGCTCCGACCTCACTTCCTCCAACGCCTCCTGGTCCCGCTCCGGCGACCCTCGAGCCGGAGGGCGCGGGACCGGGAAGTACCAGTGGAGGTCGGGGTGCTCGACGCGAAGGGCCAGGATGCATGCGTGGCAGCCCCCGCACGGGCCGGACGGCTGGAGCTGCTCGCAGAGGAGGAGCTGGCCGATCCAGAGGGCGAACCGCTGCTTCCCGACCCCGGTGGGTCCGTGGAGGAGGAGGACCGAGGGAAGGTGGCCGGCGAGGAAGGCCCGGAGGACGGCCGCACGCGCGTCCTCGTGCCCTTCCAACGGGTGGAGCGTCACCGCCCCCCGCCTCTCGATCTTAGCCAACGTATGGGATCCATGGCCTCCTGCACGCCGCCTCCCACCGGAGCCCGAATCTGGAACTCGAGCCGCCGCCCCTCCGGGGTCCCCTGCCCTCCGACCGTGCCGACGACCTGTCCGGCTTCGACCGACCGCCCCTCGATGACCCCGATCTCCTCCAAGTAGAGGTAGAGCGTGTAGAAGCCGCCCCCATGGCTAAGGATGACCGAGGGTCCGTACCCCTCGAGAGGGCCTGCCACGAGGACGGTCCCTGCCCGGACCGCTTGGACCGGCGTGCCCACCGACGCACGGATCCCGATCCCGTTCCAGCGGAGCACGGTCCCGTTCGGTCGGCGCTCCACCCCGCACTGATAAGCGATGTCCCCGACGACGGGCCAGTCGAGAAGCCCGATGTCCATCGTGGATAGGGTGGCGCTCCCTAGCGTGTGGGCGCCTACGACCGCGCTCCTGCGTTCCTCCTCGATGCGCCGCCGGTCCAGCTCTGCCAAGAGCCCCGCGAGCTGGACCTCGTCCAGCACGCGTCCCCGCGGCGGGTAGTCCTTGGTGATCTGGCTGAGCTTGATCACGACTGTCCATCCCCCCGGAGCCGGGGAGCGAGGGCGCGGGACGCTCGGTCTCGAAGGTATTCCGCGTGCGCGAGGGGTGTCAAAGTCTGGCGGAGCTTCCGACGGCCATAAGGCGGGCCGCGAGACGAAGGGCCTCGAGGCTCGAGGTGGGGTCCGCGCGTCCCGTCCCCACGAGGTCGAAGGCCGTTCCGTGATCCGGAGACGTCCGGACGAAGGGGAGGCCAAGTGTGACGTTCACCCCGTGCCCGAAGGCGAGGGTCTTGAAGACGGACATCCCCACGTCATGGTAGGGGGAAACGACCGCGTCCGCGTCTCCGGAGAGCATCTGGAGGAAGACCGTGTCCGCCGGAAGGGGGTCCGTCACGGTCACTCCCCGGTCTCGCAAGCGACGGACCGCAGGCAGGAAGATCCGGGCCTCTTCATCTCCGAAGAGGCCGCCGTCCGAGGCGTGCGGGTTCATCGCACAGAGCGCGATCCTTGGGGAGGGGATCCCCCAGTGGGTCCGGAGGCTCTCGGCGAGGAGGTAGGTCTGGTCCTCCAGCCGCTCGCTCGTGAGCGCCGTGGGCACCTCACGGAGGGGAAGGTGGGTGGTGGCGAGAAGGATCCGAAGGGGACGGGGCATCTCCGCGTGCATGAGCATCCCGACCCGGCTCACCCCCGCGAGCTGGCCGAGGAGCTCCGTCTGCCCAGGATGGTGAGATCCGGCCGCGCGGAGGGCGGGCTTGTGGACCGGTCCGGTCAGGATGCCCGAGACCTCCCCAGCGAGCGCCATCTCGACGGCTCGCCGGATCGCCCGGAGGGAGATCATCCCCGCGGAGCCGAGGGACCCGTCGAAGGAGCCGATCGACTCGGACGGGAGGTTGCCCGCGTGCGCCGCGAGTGCCTCGGTAGAGCCGACGAGGACCACTTCGATGTCGGAGGATTCTTCGAGATGGGCGCGGACCGCCCGAGGGATCACTTCCGGTCCGATCCCCCTGGGGTCCCCGATGGTCGCGGCGAGCCGGATGGCTGGCGAGCGACCCCGTGGGTCACCAGCGGATCTCAACGTATGTCTCGGCCCTCAGCCGCGTGAGGAGGCGTTCCCGGAACTTCTGGTCCTGGAGGAAGCCCCGGATTTGTTCGCGAGCGTCCTCGTACATGAACTCCCCGGCTTCACGAGCTCCCGTGACTTGGACCACTCCGAACGCGAACTGACCCTGCGAAGCCTGGAACTCGATTGGACCGAGGACGTCACCCGGCTGGGCGCCCTGCAGCTCGGTGGCGTACCCCCCGGGAAGCTGTCCCAGCTGGGCCACGGAGAGTTCGGCGGTCTCAGGAAGCCCCACCCGCTCCCCCTCGCTGGCGAACTCGCTGATGAGCGTTCCACCCGCGATCGCCGCGCGGATCTCGTTGGCTCGCGTCCGTGCCGCCGTCACGTCGGCCTCCCCCGGCTCGGCCGCGATCAGGATGTGGCTCGCGCTTCGCTGGGGGCCCTGGATCCGGTCGAGGCGGACGATGTGCGCGCCGAAGACGGTCTCCACGACCGCACTTACCTCTCCGCGCTGGAGACCGAAGAGGGCGTCCTCAAACTCCCGAACCATTTCCCCCTGTCGGACCCACCCCAGATCCCCGCCGGCCTGGGCCGATCCGGGGTCATCGGAGAATCTGCGAGCCAGCTCGGAGAAGTCCTCCCCGGAGCGAATGAGCCCGAGGATGCGGCTGGCCTCCGTCCTCGCCGCCGCCTTCACAGAGTCGGAGGGCGCGGGAAGGAGGATGACCTGGCGGATCGAGATCGTGGCGGGACGGTTTCCGAAAGTCGCGCGATCCCGCTCGAAGAGAGCCCGGATCTCGGACTCCTCGACCGGTGGGACCTTGGTGGTTCCCAACTGGCTCTGGAGGTAGCGCTGGGAGAGCTGACCCTGGTAGATCTGCTTCCTCAGGTCTGCCCGATACTGCACGGGGGTGATCCCCGTTTCCGTGAGTGCCTGGCGGAGCAGCTCCTCGCTCCCGAAGGTCCGAACCTTCTCGTCCCAGGCGGCCTGGAGGTCGGTGTCCACCTGATCGTTCTCCACCGAGATCAGCGTATCTTTCGCTGCCGCCTGGAGGACGAGCGTCTGCCCGACCAGGTCATCCAGCGCCCCCCGCTGGAAGTCCTGGAGTGCCACCGGCTCCTGCGGTACCTCGATCCCACTCGCTTGCATTTCTCGGACGTGCTCGAGCACGTCCGAGCGGAAGATCGCGGAGTCGCCGACGATGGCCACGATCCGGTCCACCATCTCTCCGCCGGGACCGGGCCGGACCGGTGCACCCGGGTCCTGAGCGGCAAGGGGCGCCGCCCCGAGGAGGACGCCGAGCGTGACGACCATCGTGGCCGTCCGGAAGGGCGACTGCGACCGCATTCTCCTCTCCTTCCAGGTCGGGGGCAAAATCAGGACTGCGACCCTCAGGGACTGAAACCCTCAGGGATCGCAACCCAAGGGCCGGACGATGGTAACCGGGACCCCGGGGCGCAGTTCCGTTCCCTGGGCTTCCCTACGGGTTGCCGGAGGGGGGTGCCGGGGTTGGCGTCGGCGTGCCGGGGGCTGGTGCCGTGGTCCCCTGAGTTGCCGGAGACGGCGGGGCGGGTGCGTCCGTCCGCGCGTCGCCTGTGAATCCCTCCGCGCGGCGCGCGTCGACGCGCTCGATCACCCGGGGGATCGCCTCCTCGCTCACCTCCGCCTCGTAGAGGGTCCGAAGCGCGTTCGCGAGGCCTCCCATGGGAACGAGCTGCGCCTCCCCCCTCACGACCCTTCCGATCAGCTCCTTCACCACCCGGTCGATGGCCTCGGGTAAGGACTCACCCTCGCCGGGCTGGATCGCCTGGATCCCCAGGCCCTCGGCTGCGCGCCCGTACTCTGCGCGTAACTCCGATTCGAACGCGGCCTGTTCCTCGGGGGCCACCGCGATCTGCCGCCTATTCGCCTCTCGCACCAGGAGCTCGTCCCGGGTCACCTCATGAAGAAAGCCGTCGATCTGCTCGTCCGTGGCCATCCGAATCTGTTCCAGGAGCTCGCGCGGCTGCCCCAGGAGGAAGTTGTGGAACTCGCCCACGGTAACGCTTCCCCCTTGGTAGGTCGTGAGGTCGCGTTCGGCGTCGCGGCCGCTCGGGACCCGTTCCAGCGCTGCCGTGACGTCCCGCACCTGCTGGATCGCCCCCTCCTGGATCAGCACGTTCGCCGGCGCCTCTATCTGTGACAGGAAGACGGACTCGGCCTGCGCCATGGACTGCTGGTTGACCTGCGTGCGGTACTGGGGGCTAAACGCCTCGAAGGTGGGGTTCCTCCGCTCTTCCAGCCTGATGATATGGAGCCCGTATTCGGATTGGACGACGTCGCTCACCCTTCCTGGCTGGAGGGCGAAGGCCGCCTCTTCGAAGGGGAGGATCATCTGGCCGTGCCCGAAGAAGCCGAGATCCCCGCCCGTCGCCGCCGAGCCGGGGTCCCCGGAGTAGGTCCGGGCCAGCTCGCCGAAGTCCGCTCCCGCACGAGCCCGGTCTCGGATCTGCTCCGCCAACGCCCTCACGGAGTCGCGCTGGGCCGGCGTCGCGCCGTCTGGGAAGGGCAAGAGCACATGCCGGGCACGGACCTCCTCGCCGGGATGTTCCTGCTCGAACCTTTGGCGGAGCTCCTCGTCCGTGATCTCATCGACGCGGATGACGGAGTCCCGGAGCCGCTGGATTCGCTCGTGCACTACCTCGAGGGCCAGGACGTGCGAGATGTCGAGGCGATCGACCTCGCCCTCCCGGTTCACGGCCCAGGCGAGGAGGGTATAGTCCGTCCAGAAGTCCGCCACCGCCTGGACGAGCGAGGGCTCGCTGGGAAGTGCGGCCACCGGCGCGATGATCTGCGCGGCCTCCTCTACCTCCAGCCGGAAGTCCCCTGCCCGAGCCAGGTCATCGGCGCCGAGGCCAGTGTCGCACCCCGTGAGGACGAGCGCGAGAGTGACGGGGAAGGCGCCCGCGATGAGGCGCGAAAGAAGCCTGTCGTTCGAACTGCTCATGCAGCGTCCCTTGTGGTCTGCTGTGCCGCCACTGCGCCGAGCGCTCGGATGAGCGTCCGCGTCACTGGCTCCGGTCCGGCCTGCTCGAGAGCGAGAGAGAGGGGAGCCATCCGCCGGACTTCGACCCTCAGCTGTCGATCCCTGAAGGGCGCCTCCATCGCGGTCAGCCTCGGCGTCGCCGAGGCCCGGAAGGTGATCCTCGCTTCCCGATCCTTGACGAAGATCCGCCCGATTCCGAGCTGCCTCCCCAGGAGCCGCAGGAGGTGGGCATCGAGGAGGCGCTCCACCTCCTCCGGTGGCGGACCGTACCGATCCGTTAGCTCCTCTCGAAGTCGCTCCACCTCCGAACGGTCCGCGACCTTCGAGAGCCGGCGGTAAAGATGTAGCTTCTGCGCCGAATCCGAAACATACGGATCGGGGATGAACGCCGAGCCCGGCAAGGAGACTTCGGGGTCGGGATACCGCTCTCCCTGGACCGAGCCCTGTTTGAGCCTGCGAACCGCGTCCTCGAGGAGGCGGAGGTAGGTGTCGAGCCCTACAGCGTGCGCGAAGCCCGACTGGCTGGCTCCGAGGAGGTTGCCGGCCCCCCGCATCTCCATGTCCCGAAGGGCGACCTGGTATCCGCTGCCGAGCTCGGTATGCCGCTCGAGGATCCGGATGCGCTCCCGCGCCTCCTCGGTGATGTTCTCTGGGACGATCAAGTAGCAGTAGGCCCGCCGATCGGAGCGGCCCACGCGCCCTCGGATCTGGTAGAGCTGAGCGAGCCCGAACTGATCCGCGCGATCCACGATCAGGGTGTTTGCGTTGCTTACGTCGAGCCCGTTCTCGATGATGGACGAGCACACCAGCACGTCGAGCTCCCCCCGCACGAACTCGCCCATTACACGCTCGAGCGCCCCGGCGGTCATCTGGCCGTGCGCCGTCCCCACGCGGGCCTCCGGGGCGAGGCGCGTGACCCGTTCGGACACTACGTAGATGGTCTCGACCCGATTATGGAGGAAGAATACCTGGCCTCCTCGGTCCAACTCTCGGGCCATCAGGTCCTGGAGGAGGTCGTCGGTCCAATGGATCGCCTGCGTCGCGATGGCGAGGCGGTCCCGCGGGGGCGTGCGGATGAGGGAGAGGTTCCGGATCCCGGCCAGCGAGAGGTGGAGGGTCCGGGGGATTGGGGTGGCGGTTAGGGTGAGCACGTCCACCGCGGCCCGCAGCCGCTTCAGCCTCTCCTTGTGCTTCACCCCGAAACGCTGCTCCTCGTCCACGATCAGGAGCCCAAGATCTCGGAAGCGCACGTCCTCCGAAAGGAGGCGATGCGTGCCGATCACGATGTCCGTCTCACCGCTGGCCAAGGAAGCCAGAAGCTCCTTCTGCTCCCGAGGGGTCCGGAAGCGGGAGAGGGACTCGATCCGCACGGGGAAGTCCGCGAGCCTCTCGGAGAAGGTGCGCAGGTGCTGCTCCACGAGGACCGTGGTCGGGGCCAGGACCGCGACCTGCTTTCCGTCCTGGACGGCCTTGAAGGCGGCCCTGATTCCGACCTCCGTCTTCCCGAAGCCCACGTCCCCGCAGATCAACCGGTCCATCGGTCGAGGGGCCTCCATGTCCCGCTTCACGTCCTTCGTCGCCTGGCGCTGGTCCGGCGTGTCCTCGTAGAGAAAGGCGGCCTCCATCTCGGTCTGCCACTTCGTGTCCGGCGAGAACGCATATCCCATGCCGAGCTCTCGCTCCGCATAGATCTCGAGGAGCTCTCGGGTCGCCTGTTCGATGGCCTGCTCTGTCCTCCGCTTGAGAGACTTCCACCGCTTCCCTCCGATTCGGTGCACCGCCGGAGGCTCGGAGTCCTCGGTCTGACCGACCCAGCGCTCGATCAGGTCCAGCCGGTACACGGGGACCCGGAGGGTCTCGCCGTCCGCATACTCGATGGCGAGGACCTCCAGGCTCTCGCTCCCAACCTCGATCCGCTCGAGGCTCCGGAAACGGCCGATGCCGTGCTCCATATGGACCACGTAGTCCCCGGGCGCGAGCTGAGCGAGGCTCTCGAGCGCCATCGCTCCGCGGTAGCGACGTCCCGGTCGGACCCTCCGCCTTCGCCGGAAGATCTCGTGGTCGGTGAGCACGGTGAGCGGCGGCGAAGACGGGATACGGAATCCGCCGTCTACGGTGCCCACTCCCACCTGCACACCGGGGAGCTGTCCGCCTTCCTTGAGGAGGATGTCCTCCAGACGTTCGACCTGCCCGTCGTTGTCGCAGAGGATGAGCGTCCGGTGTGCTCGCGCCGCTTCCTCCCTGAGGAAGATCACAAGGCGCTCCATCTTCCGCTCGATCACGGGAGGGGGCTCGGCCTCGAGCGAGAGTTCGTGCCCCGGCTCGCCGGTGATGCGAAGGATCGGGAGCATGCGCATCGCCTCGGCGGCAGCCGGGGGAGCGAGGAGGATCTCCTCGGGTGGAGGGAGCCTCTCGCCTCCCTCCTCACGGTCCGAGCGGATCGTTCGAGCCTGCGCCCAGTGCCGCTGGAAGTCCTCCTCCCAGGCCGAGCTCCCGATTCCGACCAGGATCGCGTCGGAGGGGAGCACCTCGAGGAGCGAACGGACCGTTCTTCCCTCCCGGGCGTTCCCGGCGCGGAAAGAGGCAGGGAGCAGGTGCACCCGCTGGAGGGAGGACGTGGACCGTTGATCCCCGACTTCGAACGGTCGGATCGAGACGATCCGGTCTCCCCAGAACTCGATCCGGACCGGGTCCGGGAGGCCCAGGGAGAAGACGTCGACGAGCCCACCCCGTACCGCGAACTGACCGATCTCCTCCACGAGCGGGACCCGCTCGTACCCCATGGACGAGAGCTGCTCGACGAGGAGACTGAAGCCAACCTCCTCGTCCGCCGCTAGCTCGAGCCGCAGCAGTGCGATCCGATCGGGGATCGGCATTCGCTCCTGGAGCGCCCTCGGCGTGGTCACGAAGAGGCGCGCTCCGCCGCCGAGGAGCGCCTCGATCGCCTCGACCCGGAGCCCTTCGATCCCCGCGTCCGACTCGTCCTCCGAGTAGAAGCGCGTCTCGCACTGCGGGTAGAGGTGGGACGCGTCGGATCCGAGCAGCGTGTCGAAGTCGCTCTGCAGGCGTGCGGCGGCCATTGGGTCGGGCACAACGGCGACGAAGATTCGGTTCCGGTGCGCCTGATAGAGGGCCGCGACGAGTGCCGGTCCCGCCGATCCGACAGAGCCCCCAACCGACACGCGCTCCCCTCCGCGGGGGAGGGTCCGTTCGAGTCGCGCCATGGATGGCAGGGACTGAACGGCCTGGAGGATCGGGTGGGCTCGGTCGGGCACCGCGGTCTATTCCCCCCCCGATCGGCGTAAGGCTTGCAGACCGCTTGGACCCGAGGAAGCGAGCCAACCCTCGACGAAGAGGACGAGGAAGAGGAGGGCGGCGATCGGCCGCCCGACCTCGCGCCCATCCCGCTCTTCGAGCACGGTTCCGGGCCAGGGATCGGCGACGCGAATCCCCTCCCATGCCGGAGCGAGCCGGGCCACGGCTTCCTCAGGAGAGTAAGGCGGCTCGAGCCCCGGGGGAGTCGTGTTCACCGCGACTCGGGAGATCACGGCTCCGCTCGAATCCAGGAAGCGATAGATCCCCGCATTCCCAGTTTCCCGGTAGAGCAGGGCCCCGCCTAGGGGGCGAAGGGTGCCGTCGGGTGCCCGGACGGCCACCGCCAGCTCCGGCACCGGAAGGGGATCCCCCGCGCGGGACCCCGCTCGCCCCTGCTCCCCGGAGGGGAGGCTCGCCAGGAGATCCACGAAGGGAACCATCCCCGCGGACGTGGGAAGGTCCGACGCGTCCTCCGTGAGGGGCGACCCAAGAATGAAGATCGAGCGATCACCGACCGCGGCCCGGATCAGCCAGGGCTCCCCATCCGACAAGGTGAGGAGCTCCGACCAGCTTCCGGCCGTCTCGCCCGGGTGGATCCGGAACGCCAGGCGGACACGGGGGCGGATGAGAAGGGAGGGAAGGAGGACTCCGCCGGACACCTCCCGCTCGATTCCGCCCGATCCGCCGGCCGCCTCGAGCTGCCACCCGGGCGCGAGCCCGTCCAGGATTCGGTTCAGCGACGGGAGCAGGGCGGGATCACCGGGCGGGAGGATTACAACGGCGGTGCCGGACGGCGGAGGTGCCAAGGCGCCTGCGCTCACGATGTGGACCGCGGCCTCGTCCATCGGGGCGCTTCGGATCCTTCCCGCGTCTTCGAGCACGCCGAGCGCATCGAGCACGTCCGCCGGAAGGGAGCCCGCCGTCGAGACCCCTGGGGGCGGGATTGCGCGGAAGGCGAAGTATCCCGAATCGTCCGCACGCAGGTCGTCCGGCTCCAGCTCCACCCGCCCCTCGATCCACCCAGCGGCCACGGGCGGGAGTGAAAGGATCGCAGTTCCCGTCGGGCCAGCCGTCCCCGTAGCGACGAGTCGGTCCTCGATGTATCCGCGGACCACGGCTCCTTCCGCTCCCTCGCCCTCAACCTCAACCTCAACCTGCACCTCACCGGCCTCGCCCGCGCGCGGCGGGAGCCCGCCCGACACCCGAATCCCGGAGATGCCCCGGCTCGGCGGGGTCCCCTCGGGAGGAGGGGCGATCGTCACCGGGTCCGTCCGGGGCTCGCCGCCGGGTACGGGGGCGGGGAGCGCCTCCCTCCTCAGATCCGAGATGAGGACGATCTCACGGAGCTCCGGCGCCGCGGCGTCGAGAAGGGCTCCGGCCCTCGCGAGCGCTGACGTCAGGTCGGAGCCCACGTCCGAGTATCCCAGGGAGCGGAGGGCGCTCCCCGTTGCAGCCGGACTCAGTGGGACAGAAGGGCGCCACGGCTCCCCCGCAGGGACGATCCAGATCCGATCTCTCTCCCCGGTCCGCTCGAGAGCCTCCTCCGCCCGGAGCACGAGTGAGTCCAGGAGGCGGTTCTCTCCGACGATGCCTCCAGACGAGAGGCCGTTGTCCACCACGATGACAATCCCTGCGGGAGGATAATCGCGGCCCCCCAGCGGGAGGACGACCCGCGCCCCCGCAGCGATGAGGAGGGCCACCGCGAGCACCCGGAGCGCGAGAAGGAGGATCTGCCGAAGGCGGATGATCTGCGCGTGCTCTTGCGTGGTGCGGGTGAGGTACCGGAGAGCGGGAAATATGAGGAAGCGGGGCTCCCGCCTCCGAAGGAGGTGGAGAAGGATCGGGATGGCGACGGCCGCGAGCCCGAGGAGGAAGAGGGGGTTCAGGAACGCCAAGCGTCAGCCCAGCTTCTCCTGCTTGCCCAGGAGGGCCCGGAGCACCTGCCCCAGGGGTCGCGACGTGTCCACGATCTGGTAGTCGATGGCGCTCGGACGGAGGGCGCGCCTCCATTCGTCGATCGCCCGGTCCACGGCCTCGCGGTACTCCCGGCGCACCTCGGAGACATCCACCCGGAGCTCCTCCTCCGTCTCTGGGTCGCGAAATCGTGCGGCCCCCGCGCCGGTCAGGTTGCGCTCCCCGGGATCGAACAGGTGGAAGACCATCACCTGGTGATCCCGGTGGCGAAGGTAGTGGAGCGCGTGGAGCGTTTCCGCCGGGTCCATGAGCAGGTCCGAGATCAGGATCACGAGCCCTCTCCGCCGGAGCCGAATGGCGACCTCCCGGAGGGCGGGGGATGCGTCTGTACTTCCCGACGCCTCGAGCGGTTCGAGCCGGCGCACGAGCTCGATCCACTGTCCGCGCCCGCCTC
>SHZS01000018.1 GCA_009692105.1 Gemmatimonadota bacterium
AGACGACCGAGACGATCCAGAAGGCGATCAAGGAAGCCGAGCTCATGGCCGGCGTGTCCGTGGACCGCGTCTGGGCCGGAATCGGGGGCGAGCATATCGAGGCCGGGCCGTCGCTCGGCGTGGTGGCCGTGGGAGAGGACGAGATCACGAAGGGCGACCTCCGGCGCGTCCACGAGGTCGCCCAGGCTGTCCTGCTTCCCCCGGACCGGGAGCTCCTCCACGCGATCCCTCAGGAGTACCTGGTGGACCATCAGCGGGGGATCAAGGACCCGATCGGGATGTCGGGCATCCGCCTCGAGGCCGAGGTCTACCTCGTGACCTGCTCAGCTGCCGTGGCCGGAAACATCCGAAAGGCGGTCTCACGCGCGGGATACCGCGTGCAAGGCCTCGTGCTCTCTCCGCTTGCGACCGCGCGCGCCGTCCTCACCGAGGATGAGAAGGAGGTGGGGGTGGCCATGGTCGAGATCGGGGCCTCATCTACGCAGCTCGCAGTCTACTACGAGGGGAAGATCCGGCACGTCGGGACGCTCTCGATCGGTGGGGACGCGCTCACGAGCGACCTGGTCCGTGGGCTCTCGGTTCCGTTCGCGGAGGCCCAGCGGACGAAAGAGCAGCATGCGGTGGCGTTCACCCAGCTCGTGGATCCCCAGGAGACGGTCGAGCTCCCGGGCCCTGGGCCCGGGCAGAAAAGGCACGTGGCCCGTGAGCTGATCGCGCACATCGTCGAGCAGCGGCTAGACGAGCTAGTCGGATTGGTGCATCAGGAGCTCGAGCAGCGCGAGCTTCTCGACCGCCTGGGTGCGGGAATCGTGCTAACGGGCGGGACGGCGGCGCTCCAGGGAATCGTCGAGATGGCGGGCCAGGTGTTCGCAGCGCCCGTCCGGATCGGGGTGCCGGAAGAGGGGCTTTCGGGCTTGGCCGACGCCGTCCGGAGGCCGCGCTTCTCCACCGTGACGGGGCTCTGCCTCCACGGCGCGGACCGCTTTCATGAGACCGGGGAGGGGGCATCCACGCTCTCCTCTGGAGTGACCTCACGCATCGGAGCGTGGATACGGGAGTTCTTCTGAGCCATGAACCCAAAGACGAGTGATGACCAAATGATGATCTTCGAATTCGAAGAATCCCCGGCCCAGAACGCGCGCATGAAGGTCGTGGGTGTGGGGGGGGCCGGCGGAAATGCCGTGAACCGCATGGTGGACGAGGACCTCGAAGGAGTCGAGTTCATCTCCGCCAATACGGATGCGCAGGCGCTCCGGTTGTCACAGGCGCACGTCACGATCCAGCTCGGGAAGAAGCTCACGCGTGGGCTCGGAGCCGGGGCCCGGCCCGAGATCGGCCGCCAGGCCATCGCCGAATCGGAAGAGGAGGTGCGACGGGCACTCGCCGGAGCGGATCTGGTCTTCATCACGGCGGGAATGGGGGGGGACCGGGACGGGGGCGGCGCCCCTGATCGGGGAGATCGCCCGGGAGATGGGGGCCCTCGTGATCGGAATCGTCACCCGCCCCTTTGCATTCGAAGGGAAGAAGCGGCTTCGGCAGGCCGAGCAGGGGCTCGCGGAGCTCAAGCGGGCGGTGGATACCATGATCGTAGTCCCGAACGACAGGCTCCTCTCCGTGGTGGGGAAGGGAACGACATTCCGGGACGCCCTGAAGAAGGCCGACGAGGTGCTTCTACACGCGACCCAGGGGATCTCTGACCTGATTCGGGTGACCGGAGAGGTCAACGTGGACTTTGCGGACGTCCGTACCGTCATGTCCTGCCGGGGGCCTGCTCTCATGGGCTCCGGCTTCGGCGAAGGAGAGAACCGGGCCGTCGAGGCGGCCAGGGAAGCGGTCTCGTCGCCGCTCCTGGACGAAGTTTCCATCAAGGGCGCCAAGGGCGTCCTGATCAACATCACCGGGGGGATGGACCTCGCCATTGACGAGGTCACCCAGATCTCCACGATTATCCAGGAAGAGGCGGGAGAGGAGGCCGAGATCATCTTCGGGGCCGTGCATGATCCCGCTCTGGAGGGTAAGATTAGGGTTACCGTGATCGCCACGGGCTTCGACTCCGGCGAGGATGCCCGAGATCGGCAGGTGATCCGGCCCGATTTTCGCAGGGGCTCCGCGCCCCGTCCCACGAGCCGGATTGGGGCTCAGCTCCACCCGCGCACGGAGCTTCGCGCGGCCGTGGGTGACGGGTCGGTGCCGGAGCGGGTAGAGCGAGAGGTGGTGCCCTTCCGCCGTCCTCCGGAGAGGACAGTGGAGCGGAGTTATATCGGTGAACTGGACATTCCGACGTTCATTCGCCGGCAGATGGACTAAGGGGAACCGGGGACTTCACCCTCCGGTGACCCGGGGAGCGCGGATCCTCGCGACTCCTCCGCCGGCCATCGGGGAGGCGAAGGCGTGCTGGAACTACTCGCCAGTTGGATTTCGACGCGCCTCGGCGCCGTGGCTGGCGTGTGCGGGTTCGTCGGAGTGGGTGCCCTGGCGCTGGTCCCCGTCTGGGGGTTCACCTGGGACGCTGGCTACCTTCCCCCGCTTGTCGCGGCCCCGGCCGAGGAGCTCCGGGTGGAGCTTCTCACGAACGGAACCACGTTCGGTGAGCTTCTGAACGGGGTACGACTCGACGGGAACGATCAGCAGAACCTCCTCCTCGCGTTCCAGGAGCATGCGGACCCGCGGCGCCTCCGAGTGGGCACGGAGGTGACCCTCCGCTTCTTCCGCGGCGACGGGCGGATTCGTGGCGTCGACGTGGCCGTCAGTAAGGACGAGCTCGTCCGGCTTGAGCGGGATGTCGCCGGGTGGGCATCGATCGTTGTTCCCACTCCGGTACAGGTGGACACCCTGGCGGCCGTCGGGAGCATCGAGACCAGTCTCTGGAACGCCGTTCGTGAGAGCGCCGGTTTGGCGTCGGTTCCGTGGGCGGATCAGGCGGAGGTCATTGGCCTCGTGGCTCAGGTTTTCCAGTCGCAGATCGACTTTTCGCGGCAGATCCGGCCGGGGGACGCGTATCGCCTGGTCTTCGAGCGTGAGGTCCGGCCGGACAGGACGATGCGTAGTGGACGCATCCTTGCGGCGGAGGTGGTGAACGCCGGAAAGACCTTCTCGGCCGTCTGGTTCGACCTCCACGACGACGGGATCGGGGGCTATTACGATCTCCAGGGCGAATCGCTCAAACGTGCGTTCCTGCTGGCACCTCTCGACTTCCGCCGCGTCTCGTCCCGTTTTTCCCTCGGCCGCTTGCATCCGATCCTGAATGTGATCCGAGCGCACGTCGGCGTGGATTATGCCGCGGCGATCGGGACTCCCGTCATGGCGACCGGGGACGGCATGGTAACTCAGAGAGGTGTGGGCAGCGGGTACGGGAACCTCATCGAGATTCGGCACGGGAGCGGTGAGTTCGTCACGCGCTACGGGCATCTGAGTCGCTTCGCGTCGGGGCTCCGAGTCGGCGACTGGGTCTCGCAGGGGCAGACGATCGGATACGTGGGGATGACGGGGCTCGCCACAGGGCCCCATCTCCATTACGAGATGCGCCGGAATGGGGCCCCCACCGACCCGCTCTCCCTCGACATGCCGGAGGGCGACCCGATCCCGCCGAGTGCCCGCGACCGCTGGACCGTCGAGTTCGGTGAGCGGTATGCGATGCTGACGAACCTCTCCCCGACTTCCGGCCAGCGGATGGCCGACACCGGCGCTCCCCCCGGCCGGAGCCAGGCCGCACGGAACGAGTGAACGCGGCCTCGGGCCTCACTCTTCTCATCTCCGTTCTCGGGGTGGCCGGAATGCTTCTGGCCGCCCTGTTCTATGTACGGGGCGAGGTCCATGTCCCCGGGAAGCCCGTACTCCTCGCCCTCCGGCTCTCGATTCTCGCCATCGTGACGCTCCTCCTCCTCGACGTTCGGCTTCCAGGAGAGGACCCGACCGGCAGGGCCGTGGGGGAGGGTGTGAGGTGGGTTCTTCTCGATCCCGATCTCTCCCTTCTCGTGCCTTCGGAGGAGGGAGGATCTCTCTGGGAGGTCGCGGTCGATCGCGCTGGAGCGGAGGTTGAGGGCGGGGCGCACCTGGCGCTCGCGACGCCCGGGACGGCGGGTCCGGAGGGGATGGAGCTCGCGGGCCTCGTCAGGCGTGCTCCCTCTCATCCGTCGGGGGACCTCGTACAGGGAGTAGCCCGGCTTGCCGAGGCAGGAGCGGAGTCCGTTGTAGTCCTATCGTCGTTCCGTCGGCCCCCTGGGTTCCTGGAGATGCTCGCCCGGGAGACTCCGATCCCGGTCCGGCTTGCCCCGCTCGTAGAAGGCGGAACCAGGAACGCGGGGATCGCAGAGTTGACCCTTCCCGCCGTCGCCACGGCGGCCCAGCCCGTCACCGGGCGGATCTCGATCTTCGGAGAGGGAGGGAGCCCGGGGGACACGGTGCGGATCGAGCTCCGGACGAACGGCGCACTCGTCGAAACGATCCGCCTTCCTCTCCCTGGCCCGGGCGCCGAGGCCTCGGCGCCCGTTCGCCTTCCGCCCGCCCCCGACACGGGCGTTGTGCGGGTGAGCGCACACGCGCTCCTCGAGGGGGATGTGTTTCCGCCCGACGACGAGCTCGCCCGTTGGGTCAGGATCGGAGAACCCGAGGGCGGGATCCTACTGGTATCCCTCGAACCAGGATGGGAGCCGCGCTACCTGCTGCCGGTTCTCGAGGCCGTGACCGGCCTGGATGGGGAAGGGTATCTCGCGCTCGGGGAGGATCGCTTCCTCCCCTTGGGAG
Organism: Gemmatimonadota bacterium; assembly: GCA_009692105.1. Taxonomy (GTDB): domain Bacteria; phylum Gemmatimonadota; class Gemmatimonadetes; order Longimicrobiales; family Gaopeijiaceae; genus SHZS01. Next base: position 4,744 of record SHZS01000018.1, read on the forward strand.
AGGGAAGCGAGGATCTGCAAATCGTGGGGCCCGAGGGGTTCCGGAACCGGATGAGGCGTTCGGCGCTGCTCGTTCTCCACGGTGTGGGGAGGAGGACCCCGGATTGGTTGGCGAAGGAGGCCGAAGGTCACCCTGCCGTCGTGTACTTTCCGGTCGACCCGGAGGGCGCGACCCTGGCGGGGGTCAGTAGGGGCTCAACGCCCGGGGGCTCAGCGACGGAAGGGGAGTGGGGTCTCGATCCTCAGCTGCCCGCTTCTGCAGTCGCCCCTTTCCTCTCGGGAATACGCCTGGCGACGCTTCCACCCCTGACCCTCGTCATCGAGGCCGAGGAGACCGGTGGGGTGCAGGTGGTGCTACGAGGACAGGCCGTGAGGGGAGGGAGGGTGGCTCCGCTCCTTCTGCTGCGAGAGGCGGAGGGGGAGGGACGCCGGGCCATCGCACTGGCGGACGGGTTCTGGAGGTGGGGGAGTCGGGACGGAGAGCCCCGGGAAGCCTATCGCGCTCTCTGGGGCGGGGTGTCGAACTGGCTCCTGGCCCCGTCGGATCCGCTCATCGAAGAGGGCGTCCGCCCCGTGGCACAAGTGCAGCCGCGGGGGGTCCCCCTGAAGTGGGAGGTAGCGCCTGGAGTCGAGAGGGCTGAGCTCAGTCTCGTGCCGATCCGGCTCGGGGATGGTCAGCTCGGGGATGGCCAGCTCGAGAACGGCGCCCTCCCGACCGACGGAGAGGGAAGCTCTGGAGCGACCGCTTTCCGAGGCATTCTCAAACCCGAGGAGGGAGGGATCGCATCCACTCCGGCCGTGGATCCCGGCCTGTATCGGTTCGAGGTCCGCGATCCCGCGGCAGGGCTGAACGGTCCACCGATGACCGCCGGGCTCGTGGAGGTGGAGGCATGGGCGCCGTCGCTCCGCTACCCGCCGCTCGCGGTTCCCGAGCGGCTCGAGCCGTCCGCGAACGCGGGGGGGGGTGGCGAAGCGGGAGGTGGTCGGCCGCTCAGGACCCACCCGCTCCCGTACGTCGTTGCGCTGGCCCTTCTCTGCCTGGAGTGGCTGGGTCGCAGACGGGTCGGGCTCCGGTAGCGGGGCGAGATGAGACTGTTCCGCACGGCCGAGGAGGGCCGGAAGAGCCTCTGGAAGAGGGTCGTCGACCTCGCTCTCACGGACGTGACGGTCCTCGCGGGCGGGATGGACCACGAGACGCTCGAGCAGCTCGAGGAGCGCCTCCTTACCGCTGACTTCGGGGTCAAGGCGACCCTTCGCCTGATGGAGCACGTCGAGGAATTGGCGCGGAGGGGGAAGGTCTCCGGCGGAGGCCGCCTCAGGGACGCTCTCAGAGAAGAGGTAGCGCGGATCCTCGATGTCGCCGAGGGCCCGGGTCTCGCGGAGAATCTTGGAGAGGGGCCCACAGTGTACCTGATCGTGGGGGTGAATGGGGTGGGGAAGACGACGTCCGTGGCGAAGCTCGCCCACCTCCTCACACGAGCGGGAAAGTCGGTCCTCGTGGCCGCGGCCGACACCTACAGGGCCGGGGCCGTGAGCCAGCTCGAGGAATGGGCCAGGCGCGTGGGCGCCGATCTTGTCCGAGGGCAGGAAGGTGGGGATCCGGCGGCAGTGGCGTTCGACGCGCTCGAGGCAGGGGTCGCTCGCGGTACCGATGTGGTCCTCGTGGACACGGCCGGCCGGCTCCATACCCACCGCGGGCTCATGGATGAGCTCCGGAAGGTGGACCGTGTGATCCGCCGCAAGCTCGAGGGAGCTCCGCACGAGACGCTTCTCGTGCTCGACGCGACCGTCGGCCAAAATGCCATCTCTCAGGTGAGGGAGTTCCGGGAAGCCGTGTCTCCGACCGGGATCGTCCTGGCGAAGCTCGACTCCACGGCCCGCGGGGGCATCGTCGTAGCGCTCGCCGAGGAGTTCGGGATCCCGGTCAAGCTGGTGGGGGTGGGAGAGGCGGTGGACGACCTGGAGCCCTTTGACCCGGAGGCGTTCCTCGCCGGGGTCTTCGGGGATTCGTGATTCGATGGCCTACTCGCAGCTGGACCGGCCCGTCCAGTTCCTGAAGGCGGTCGGTCCCCACCGATCGGATGCGCTGAAGAAGCTCGGGATCGGGACGGCCCGGGACCTCCTCTTCCACGTCCCGCGCCGGTACGACGACGCGTCCACGATCCGTCCGATTGCGAGCATCGAGGTCGGGATGGACGCCACGGCGGTGGGGAGGGTCCGATCGAAGGGTATCATCCCGACGCGCTCCGGGCTCCGCATCTTTCAGGCGGTGATCGAGGATGCCTCGGGCTATATCACCTCGTCCTGGCCCGGGCAGCCCTGGCTCGAGCGGAGGGTCCGCGAGGGGGACGAGCTTCTCGTGACCGGTCCCGTCAAGCACTTTCATGGCCGTCAGATCCACCCGCGCGAGTTCACGATCCTTTCGCGTGAGGGGCGGGACGGCGAGGCCGTGGACGAGGGTCGTGATGGGCCCGGGGGGCGACTACAACCCGGTGCCATCTTCGTTACATATCCTGCGGTGGACGAGGTACCGCAGTGGGTGTTGCGCGGGATCTTCCAGCGAAACCTGGACTGGCTTCTCGACCAAATACCGGATGAAGAGTACCTCTCGGACGAAGCTCGGGGCGAGCTTGGACTCCCTGGGCTCCGAGAGGCCCTTCGGCGCTTGCACCGGCCCGACTCAGTCGTGGATCCGGAGGAGGGCCGGCGGCGGCTGGCCTTCGATGAACTCTTCTTCCTCCAGCTCGTCCAGGCGCTCGTCCGACACCAGAACGCGAAGGTCGAGCCCGGGATCCGGTTCCAGCGGACGAATGCGCTCATCCGGCCGCTTCACGAGACCCTGCCCTTCCGCCTGACCGACGCGCAGGCTCGGGTTCTCCGCGAGATCTACGACGACATGACGTCAGGACAGCGCATGAACCGGTTCCTCCAGGGGGACGTCGGGGCAGGGAAGACACTCGTGGCCTTCTTCGCGATGCTCCTCGCCGCCGAGAGCGGTCATCAGTCGGCGCTGATGGCGCCAACGGAGCTCCTCGCGGAGCAGCACTTTGCGACCCTCGGCGGGATGATCGCGGCCGCCGGTCTCGACCTCGAGGTCGTTCTGCTGACGGGACGGATGGCCGCTGCCGACCGACGGGATGCCCTGGCCCGGCTGGCCGGTGGTCCACCCGCCTCGATCGCGGTCGGAACCCACGCGTTGATCCAGGAGGGAGTGCGGTTCGCGAGGCTCGGGCTCGTCATCGTGGACGAGCAGCACCGCTTCGGGGTGCGACAGCGCATGGCGCTCGTGGATGGGGTCGCGCCGGGGATGAAGCCGGACGTCCTCGTCATGTCGGCGACTCCGATCCCGCGCTCGCTCGCGATGACCCTTTACGGGGAGCTCGAGCTCAGTGTGCTCGATGAGCTCCCTCCCGGACGGACCCCTGTCGAGACCCTTCTCCGCTACCCGGGCCGGCGGGAGCAGGTCTATGCGCGGGTGCGAGAGGAGCTCGCCAAGGGGCACCAGGGCTACATCGTCTATCCGCAGGTGCAGGAGTCGGAGAAGACGGACCTCCGAGCGGCCACCGAAGAGTATGAGCGCCTCGCGAAAGAGGTCTTCACCGATCGCCGGGTCGGCCTTCTTCACGGGCAACTCGCCCCAGAGGAGAAGGACCGGGTGATGCGCGGGTTCCGCGACGGGAGCATAGACCTCATCGTTGCGACGTCTGTGGTGGAGGTTGGGATCGACGTGCCGAACGCAACCTTCATGGTGATCGAGCATGCGGAGCGCTTCGGGCTGAGCCAGCTCCACCAGCTCCGAGGACGAGTCGGGAGGGGCTCGGCTCCGGCGGTGTGCGTCCTGATCGCGGAGGTGGGCGGGGATGCGGGTGAACGCCTGAAGGTGTTTCGGGACACGAACGACGGGTTCCGGATCGCAGAGGCCGACCTCCGGATCCGGGGGCCCGGTGACCTGTTCGGGGCGCAGCAACACGGCCGCGATCCGCTCCTCCGCTTTGCCGATCTGACCCGGGACGAGGAACTCGTTGAGCGAGCGCGCTCCCTGGCCCGAGAGATCGTGGCGGCCGACCCCGAGCTCGCCGCCCCGGCGCACGCGCGGATGCGGGACCTCCTCGCGACCCGGCATGCGGAGAGACTCAAGATGTGGAAGGTCGGCTGACCACGCCGGCTGGGCCGTCTGGGCCTGGCGCCCAGTTTTCGGCCCAGATACCGTCCCTCTGTATCCCGTCCCTCCGTCCTGTTCTGGGAGGCCCGATGCTTGACCTTACCCTGCAGATCCCGCAATTCCTGGCCATCGCCGTGGCCAATTTCATCTTGGGCTGGCTCTGGTATTCGCCCGTGCTCTTCATGCGGCCCTGGACCGATGCTCTGGGGATCAAGCCTGATCCCAATGGCATGAGCGAGGCCGAGAAGGCCCGGATGCCCTACCTGTTCGCGGGTGCCATAGTCGCCAGCCTTGCCCTGAGCTTCGTCCTTCAGGTTCTGGTGCGGACGCTGGGGGCTGAAACTTTCCTTCAGGGCTCCCTCATCGGGCTCGCGCTCTGGGCTGGCCAGATCCTTCCCTTCGGCCTTGGCACCCTGTGGGAAGGCCGGAAGCCCGTGGTCATCGTGATCAACGCGGGAAACTATATCGTTGCCGACGCCCTGTTCGCGGGCGTGCTGGCGGTCTGGCGTTGATGGCGATGACGGAGAGCGGGTACGTCGAGGTCAGGAACCTCCATCGACATGTCGGGAACACGGTCACTCTGGCCGGTTGGGTCGAGACTCTCCGCACCCACGGGAAGGTCGCGTTCGCCCTGATTCGGGACGGGACCGGGGTTGTCCAGTGCGTCCTGGCCAAGAAGGAAGTGGGGGAGGACTCGTGGGAGGCCGGGCTCCAACTGACCCAGGAGACGACGGTCGAAGTGGAGGGAGTGGTTCGCGCGGACGCACGGTCTCCCGGCGGGTACGAGCTCGGGCTCGTGGGTCTGCGCGTGCTTGCCCGTTCGGAGGAGTTTCCCATCCAGCCCAAGGAGCACGGCATCGAGTTCCTCATGGACCACCGCCACCTCTGGCTTCGGTCCACCCTGCAGCGCGCCGTACTCCGCGTCCGCTCGGAGGTCATGCAGGCGGTCCACGATTTCTTTTATGAGGAGGGCTTCACCCGGATCGACAGCCCGATCCTGACTGGTTCGATCGGAGAGTCCGCGGGCACCCTCTTCTCCACGGACTACTTCGGGGAGAAGGCCTACCTGGCGCAGACCGGACAGCTTTACATCGAGGCCGCCTGCCCGGCCTTCCGGAAGGTCTACTGCTTCGGACCAACCTTCCGGGCAGAGAAGTCGAAGACCCGTCGGCACCTGACCGAGTTCTGGATGGTGGAACCCGAAGTGGCGTTCGCGGATTCAGAAGCGAACATGCGGCTGCAGGAGCGCTTCGTGAGCCACCTCGTGGGACGGGCGCTCGAGCGCTGCCGCGAGGAGCTGGAGATCCTCGCGCGTGACCTGTCGAAGCTGGAGCGGGTGAAGCCTCCGTTCCCTAGGGTGTCCTACACGGAGGCGGTGGAGCTTCTCCGGTCCAGGGGGAGCCAGATCGAGTGGGGCCAGGACCTCGCGGGCTCGGATGAAACCCTTCTCGCGGACCAGTTCGACATGCCCGTTATGGTCTACAATTATCCTCGAGCGGCGAAGGCCTTCTACATGAAGGAGAACCCTGCGGACCCCAGGACCGTCCTTTGCAACGACATGATTGCGCCGGAGGGGTACGGGGAGATCATCGGGGGCAGTCAGCGGGAAGATGACCTGGGGCGGCTCCTCGCGAGGATCCGGGAGGAGGGTCTCCCCGAGCAGGCCTACTCCTGGTACCTGGATCTCCGCCGCTACGGGACCTTTGTGCACTCGGGTTTCGGGCTCGGGATCGAGCGAACGGTGGCATGGATCACGGGGCGCTCCCACGTGCGGGAGCTCATCCCCTTCCCGCGGATGATGAACCGCCTGAGTCCCTAACGCTTAGCCCATAGCGCCTTCGTCGCTAGCCTAGGACGCTCTCAGCCGAGGCGTCGAAATACTGCCAAGTCGTAGCCGAGCCATCCGCGTGCGAGGCATTGCTGCAGGGCGCTGCCGCCCACCAAGTAGCCCAGGCGGGAGGATTCGAGCGGAAGCCAGCCGATCAGGGTGAGCAGTGCATCGACGGCGCGGTCGCGCGGTCGATGGAGCTCGAGATATCTGGACAGATCGAGCGTCACCTCGTGCTCGAAGCCCGCCGCTGACGCCAGGGACACCAGCTCGCTCGGGTAAAGCAGCGTGTTGATGCGCCAACCGCGGCGGAAGCGTTCGATCGCCGCTGCCCCGAGCCCTTCCGGCTCGGACCGTCTGAAGTCGTCGCAGATCGCGAGGATGCCGCCCGGGCGAACCAGCCGACCGCACTCTGCGAAGAATCGTTCGGGTGAGGGTCCATGCACGAACGACTCGATCGCATAGGCGAGGTCTGCCCCGTCGACGCTCGCTGGCAGAGCGCAGTAGTCCCCCTCGATGCAGACGACCCGGTTCGACAATCCGGCCTTCCGGATGCGATTCTCCGCGGACCGTACCTGAACCGGGCTCAGGGTGATTCCCGTACCGCGGATCGGTAGCTTTTCCGCCAGATAACACAGACTCGCGCCAACGCCGCAACCAAGATCGACGACGTGCGGCGCGGCAGGTGCTCGCGAGCCCCGGATTTGTTCGGCGATCCGATCCTCGACGTAATGGAATGCCTGCTCGAGAGTGTCCACTCCAGGACCCCAGACCTGGCGGTGGATGGCCCCGATGTTTCCGCCCTGGCCGAGTCCGAGGAATGTCGACGTGCTGCGATCGTAGTAACGCCGGATCTCGGCAGAACTGAACGGAGTCATCGATTCGACAACGGTCAGTCGCCGGGACGGTTTGCGCCCGGATCCTCGCCTCGCTTCACCTCATCCCGCTTGACTTCATCCCAAAGGGCATCGAGCCCTGAAAGAGGCGACCCCGGCATGGGGACCCCGCGCTCTTTCGCTAGCGCCTCCAGCGTGCGAAACCGCCGCTGGAACTTCACGTTCGCGGCCTCGAGCGAGGTGACCGCATGCGCGCCCGACAGACGCGCCAGGTTCACGACCGCGAAGAGGAGATCGCCGATCTCCGCGGACAGGGTAGCCCGGTCTCCCGTGCCCATCTCGTGCTCCACCTCGATCAGCTCCTCCCGGACCTTGGCCAGCGCTCCGGAGGCCTCGTCCCAGTCGAATCCCACTCCGGCGACCCTCTCCTGGATCCGATGGGCCCGAAGGAGGGGATCGAGCCCCTGGGCCAGGCCGTCCAGCGTCGAGGTCTCGGCGTGCTCAGGGGCGGTGCCTGTGCGCTCCCGGGCCTTGATCGCCTCCCACCCCTCATGCTGGCCCCCGAAGAGATCGGGGTGGCGCCGCACCATCTTCTCCTGGAGGAGACGGACCACATCGTCCCGCGTGAAGCGACCCTCCTCCTCCGCCACCACGACCTGGAAGGCCAGGTTCAGTAAGAGATCTCCCAGCTCCTGGCAGAGTGCGGACGGATCGTCCGCGTGGATCGCGTCCACGACTTCCTGCGTCTCCTCGATGAGGTGCGGAACGAGCGAGAGTGCGGTCTGCTCGCGGTCCCACGGGCAGTGCGCGCGAAGGTATGCGACGAGCGCGAGGGCCTTGTCGAGGATCCCGGGAACTTCGGGGAAGAGGGCGCTCGCGCCGGGCGACGCATCCGGCCCCCCCGAACTCCGGCGTGCGAGTTCGTCCTGTTCGGCTTCCTGCGGCACTGCCCACCCCCGGAGTGACCGGAATTCCTGGCGTTCCTTGCTCGAGGGGTACTTTGTCGCATCTTTGTGCGACCATGTCAACCGACCCGAGAAGCCGGGCGTGGGTCGAGGTGAACCCACTTGCCCTATGCCGGAACCTGGAGCGGATCCGGGAAGCGGTAGGCCGAGGGGTCAGGGTCGCGCCGCTCGTAAAGGCGGACGCATATGGGGTTGGGCTCGAGGCTGCGGTCGGGGCGCTCGAGCCCGCGGGGCCCTGGGGGTACGGAGTTGCGACGGTCCCTGAGGGGATAAGAGTGCGTGCGACCGGCGTGACGAGGCCTGTTCTCGTGCTGTCACCCGCGCCGCCGGGTGTCGCGGGCGACGCGGTGGCCTCGCGCCTCACGCTCTGCGTCTCGGATCTCCAGAGCGTTCGCGAGCTAGTCGAAGCCGCCGACCGTCTGGGTACCGACGCGGCGTTCCACCTCGAGGTGGATACCGGGATGGGGCGCTCCGGGTTCGATTGGCGTTCGGTTGCCGAATGGGGTCCCGAGGTGGAGAAGCTTGCCCACGGGCACGTGCGGTGGGAGGGGATGTTCACCCACTTTCACTCCGCGGACGAGCCAGACCCGGGGAGCCTGGGAGTCCAAGGGGCCCGCTTCGACGGGGTGGTGAAGGCTCTGGGAGGCCTGGGAGGCTCCGGTCGGCTGCTCCACCTGAGCAACTCGGCGGCGGCCCTCCGGAGACCGGATCTGGCCCGGGCGCTCGTCCGGCCGGGGATCTTCCTTTACGGCGGGCGGGCGGGACACGGCCTCCCAACGCCGGAGCCGGTCGTCGCGGTGCGCGCCCGCGTCGTCCTGGTCCGGGACGTGCCCGGGGGAACGACCCTCGGATACGGGGCAACATACAGTTCGTCCCGGGTTGAGCGATGGGCGACGGTGGGGATCGGGTACGGCGACGGGCTCCCTCGAGCGCTCGGAAACCGGGGTGCCGCGCTCGTCGCGGGGGTCCGGGTCCCGATCATCGGACGGATCTCGATGGACCTGACGGTGGTAGACATCACCGACCTGCCGAGCCGGCGGATCGAGGTCGGGACGGAGGTCACCCTCATCGGGGCGGACGGCGGGGAGCAGATCTCCCTGGACGAGGTCGCGGCCGACGCAGGGACGATCAGCTACGAGATCCTCACGGGGCTCACGTCCCGATTGCCGCGGATCTTGGCCGAGCCGATCCCAGGGGAAGGCGGGTGAGGGTCTGACCCATGCCCAACTCAACACTGAGCGAGAAGGCGATCGAGTGACGAAGAGAGTTCTGGGGCTTTGGGTGCTGTCCGTCCTCTTCCTTGCGGGGAGTTGCACGGACATCACGCCTACATCCGACGATGCCGGACTGATTCCGATCGATCCCCGCACGATCGAAATCCGCCTCCCCTTCCATGCGTTCGCGGACTCGCTTCAGCTTCTGGAGGGCTACAGCTCGCCGGCCCTATTGCCCGGGGCTCTGGTCGCTCGGAAGTGGCGAGGGGATCTCGACGCCAACACCCTCGTCCGGTTCGGACATCCGAACGATCGGATCTTTGTGATCCCGCCTGGAAGCACGACCCAGGTGACGGTCGCGGATGCCGCCTACAGACCGATCAGGGGGCGCGTCATCGTCTTCTTCGACTCCATCGAGGTGAGCGGAACGCCGACGTTCGAGTTCAAGGCAGGCGCGGTTCAGACGCCCTGGCACGTGCGGTCTACGAGTTGGGATTCGGCCATTGATACTCTGGGCAACCAATCTCCGTGGCCCGAGCCCGGCGCCGGTCCGGTGACTCCCCTAGGCGTCGCTCGGTGGGACGGGCTGGCGGAGAGCGACTCCATATTCTTCCCCGTGGACTCCCTCACGATCAGCCGGTGGTTCGACCAGACCCGGCCAGAGAACGGCGTGCGCATTTCGGTGACGCAGGACGGGGCGCGCGTGCGCATCAGGGAAGCGGCGCTGGTCTACTCGGTTCGATCGTCGATCAATCCCGACACGGTGGTGGAGATCTCGGCGCTCTCCAGGGAGATGACCGAGATCTACTCTCCCCGGGCAGTGCCCTTGGATGGGGGCTTCCGGATCGGCGGTGCGCCGGCGCACCGCGCGGTGATCCATTTCCGTCTTCCGGAGTCGGTCGAAGGGGATGCCAGTGTGTGCGGATCCGTGCCGTGCACCGTGGAGTTCAGGCCGGATCGGGTGGTCTATGCCGGTCTGCTGCTCTACACACAACGCAGCGCCCCGCTCGGGCTCCAGCCGCTCGACACGATCGGGATCGACATGCGACCCGTACTGAGTCCCGATCGAGTTCGACGCTCGCCGCTGGGAAGGACGGTCCAGGACCGTCCCACCTTCATTGACCCGGATCTCTTCGGCGACGGCTCGGACACGCTCGTCGAGTTCCCGATGACCAGGTACGTGCGGGACCTCATGCGTGAAATCGCTCCGGGGGACGACCCCGTCTCCCCCGCACTCGCGTTGGTGACTGGATTCGAGCCGTGGTTCCTGGAGCGCGCCACGTTCTGGGGACCTGGCAGTGGTAAGTACGAGCCGGTGCTCCGAATCGTGCTCACGATCACGGACGGACTGGCCCTCCCATGAGCGGTGTCCGTTTCGCAGTCCTGGCTCCGTTGGCCGTGGCGTTCTTCGCTCTGGTCGGCCACCCTCGCGCCATGGAGGGGCAGTCGCTTCTTGCGGGGGCCGGCCTCGGCGTGCCAGCGGAGCCGCTCGAGGCCCGTAGCCGGGCGATGGGAGGAGCGGGAATCGGGCTCTCGGGATGGCACCTTCTCGCTGCGGACCCGGCGGCCGCGGCAGGGCTCGCCCTTCCGTCGGTCACGGCAACATACCAGCCGGCACGGGTGACGTTGAGCGACGGGCGGAGCGCCGGGTACGCGCGGTTTCCTGTCCTGGCCGCGTTGCATCCGTATGGCGGAAACGCGTTCTGGGTGCAGTTCTCGAGCTTTCTCGATCAGGAGTGGGAGGTCCGCTCTTCCCGCATCCTGATCGTGTCGGGAGTTGGGGTGCGCGCCAACGATCTCTACCGGTCCATTGGGGGGATCGGTCAGGTGCGACTCGGATGGGCGCGGCAGCTGTCCGAGTCGCTCGCGGTTGGGCTGTCGGTCGGGAGCTATGTCGGGACCATGGAGCGCTCTTTCATCCGCGTCGTGGAGCCTGCGGACCTGGGGTCCGACGTCGAGCCGTTCGTGATCACGGGACGGTGGCGCGCTTCGGGGAAGACTGCGGGTCTGGGGATCGCATGGGATCCGAACCCACTCGTTCGGATTGCCGGTGCGGCCTCTTGGTCCGGGGACCTCGTGCTCACCCCCTTCGCAGGCACTATTCAGGAGAAGGGAACGTATGCCATCCCCATCGATCTCAGGGCCGGAGGGACCGTCACGCTGGCGGAAGGACTCGGACTGGCGGTCGGGGTGAGCTATGCGGACTGGTCCGAGACGGGGCGCGATCTTTTGGACGAGTCGACGCGGGGCGCGGCGTGGAGCTATGGAGCCGGCCTCGAGTGGTCGCGCGTGACCATCCGAGGGCGCGCGGTGCCGGTCCGAGTGGGGGCACGCCGCGTGGATCTTCCGTTCCTGTTCGCGGGAGAGCCGGTCTCGGAACAGATCGTGTCGGGTGGGATCGGTATCCACTTCCTGGAGCGGGAAGGGGTCCCCCTGGCGCGTCTCGAGATTGGGATCGAGAACGGGAGCCGGAAGGGCGGGGCTATCGCCGAGGACTTCCTCCGCACGACGATCTCCATCCGCGTGTCGGGCAACTGAGCCCGGACACGACAAGCCCACGAGGTGGATTCTCCCGGTTGTTCCCGCAGGAATGATGGCCACGAATAGTTGACGGGATAAGCATGAGTAATCCCGCAACACCATCGACGCCCTCCGACACCAACTCACGACGATTCTACCATGGCACCCGGGCGGACCTGAAGCCCGGGGACCTGATTCAACCCAGCTATTCCTCCAACTACAACCGAGCGGCCGCCTCTTTCACACCTGCTTCGGGCCGCAGGATGGTCTCCCGGTCGTCGATGTGTGGGCCAACCAAGAGCAGTTCGACAAGTTCGGCGCCGTTCTCATGCCCGTTCTCGGTTCGCTCGGCATCGACGCCGGGACCCCGGACCTCCAGCCGCAGCACGACAGCATCGCTGGTCGATAAATGCAGTGTATGCGTCGGCAAGAAGAGGCGATGCCAGACGCGGGGGTACTCCAGGACTCTTGCTGGGCCAGCTAATCGGCGCTTGAACCCCCTACGCCTATGGATCAGAACGCTCGTCCGACTCCAGGGTGATCTCGCTATTGATCTGACCGGGCCCGGGTCGTTCAATTAAGTCCATGACCGTCTCTGCCCCACGGCTGACGCGCGCGTACGTCGAGACGTACGGGTGCCAGATGAATGTTGCCGACGGCGAGCTCATGGAAGGGGTGCTCGTCTCCGCGGGGTACGAGATCGTGTCGTCACCTCACGAAGCGGACGTCGTCCTCGTCAACACCTGCGCGATCCGGGACCATGCGGAGCGCCGGGTGCTCGGGCGCGTCAGCCAGCTCAATGCGTTGAAGATGGAGCGACCGGGGCTCGTGATCGGAGTCACGGGGTGCATGGCGCAGAGGATAGGGGAGACCCTCCTCGAAAAGGCCCCTTACGTGGACCTGGTGATGGGTCCCGACTCCTACCGGTCGCTTCCGGCCCACTTAGACCGGCTCTTCACGGTGGCCGCGGAGCTGCCTTCTGCACCCGTCCGTTGGGGGGGCACGTCGGCCGGGGAGGCCGGCGACGGGACTCGCCGGAGGCTCCAGCTCGCCGTGCTCGAACTCGATCCCCGGGAGGGCTACGAGGGCCTGGAGCAGCGTCGCACCAGCGGTTCCTCTGCCTGGATCCCGATTCAGCGCGGGTGCGACCACCGGTGTACGTTCTGCATCGTTCCTTACGTGAGGGGCTCGGAGAAGAACCGGGCCAGCGGAGACGTGCTGGACGAGGTCAGGCGGATTGCGGACTCGGGAGTCACCGAGATCACCCTGCTGGGGCAGACGGTGAGTTCCTATCAGCACGATGGGTGGTCCTTCCCTCGCCTGCTCCGGGAGGTGGCCCGGGTGGAGGGGATCCGGCGCGTGCGCTTCACCTCTCCTCACCCGAATGATGTGAGCGACGAGCTCATCGAGGTTATGGCCACGGAGCCGGCCGTCTGCGAGCAGCTGCACCTCCCGGCCCAGTCTGGGAACGACCGGACCCTCAAGCGAATGGTCCGGCGCTACACTGTCGGCGGGTTCCTCGGGATCGTGGACAAGGTGCGCGGGGCCCTACCCGACGTGGCTCTGTCCACGGATGTCATCGTGGGGTTTCCGGGAGAGACGGAGGATGAGTTCGAGGATACGCTCGAGCTCATGCGCACCATCCGTTTTGACGATGCCTTCACGTACCGGTACTCCCTCCGGGAAGGCACTCCAGCCGCAAGGTTTCCGAAAGGAGAGTTCATCCCGGAGATCGAGGCCCAACGGAGGCTCGAGGAGCTGATTCGGGTGGCGCGCGAGATCCAGGCGGAGATCAACCTCGGCGAGGTCGGCCGCGTGGACGAGGTCCTCCTCGAGAGACAGGCCCGGAACCCGGGAGAGCTCCTCGGGCGGACCCGTCGAAACAAGGTCGTGGCCCTTCCCGCGCCAGGATGCGACGCGGGAGATTACGTCCTGGCGGAGCTGACGGGAACCAGGGGCGGAACGTTCGCCGGCTGGCCGGTCGGGGCGCCGATAGCGGCGAACTGGCGGTGAGCCGTCTCACCGGGGCCGGGGGCGTCCTGGTGGTCCTCGTAATGGTGATGTTCTTCGCCCGATGGAACGGGGCGGAGCGGGTTACCCTCGATCTCGGGTTCCACACGTTTTTCCGGGTCCCCTTCACCTATGTCGCGTTCGGGGGGCTCTTCATAGGGATGCTCGTGATGCTCGTGGCCGGGATCCATTCGGACCTGAAGGTCCGGCGCTTTCTTCGCGAGAGGCTCGAGGAGGAGGACCGGGAGGAGCGTCGCAGGATCGATCGCCACCAGCAGGACCTCTTCAGCCCGCCGCACTCGAAGGAGTAGGCGCAGGAGGAGTAGACGCAAAGGGGAAGGCTTCCTCCCGTCGCCCGGGTGGCCGCGGCCTACGCCTCCAGGATCTTGCCTGCGATGCCGGGAATCGGCGGAAGCTTGCTCCTTTCGCTCGTCTCCATGCCCCTCGGGACCTTTCTTGCGGGAGGGACGGGGCTCCTCATCGCGGGGGTCGAGAAGCTCGTGCTGTGGACGGCTGGCCTTCCATGGGCCTCATTCTGGGTCGCGCGCGGGACCCTTGTCGCGGCGCTGGTGGGGGGAGGGCTCGCGCATCTTGTCGTTCGCCAGTGGCTCGCTGGCCGGGTACGGCCGGGCATTCGGCGGCTCGCGGCCGTTGGAAGCGCGGGGGCGCTCGTGCTTCTCGTGCCTCTGGTTCCTCTGGGACGGGTCTTGGAGGTGCACGTCATCGACGTCGGTCAGGGAGACGCGATCGCCCTCCGCTTCCCCTCGGGGCGGTGGATACTGGTCGATGCAGGTCCCCGAAGCGCAGAGTTCGACGCGGGTGCGCGGAGGGTCGTCCCCTATCTCAAGCGCTGGGGTGTGCGACGACTGGACGCAGTCGTGCTGACGCATCCGCACCTGGACCACATCGGAGGGGCCCCCGCGGTGCTCCGTAGCTTTGCGGTCGAGGGGGTGCTCGACCCATCCCGGGCGTACGGATCGGACGCCTACCTCGAGGTCCTGGATGAGGTGGGCCGTCGGCGGATCTCTTGGTGGGGGGGCCGGCGGAGGGAACGACGTTCGCCCTCAGCGACGTGCGGGTGACCCTCCTCCACCCCGCTCCTGCGTCCAGCCGGGGAGCCGGAGGATCCGAACGACCTTTCCATCGTGCTCCTCGTCCGGTGGAAGGAAGCCTCGATCCTGCTCATGGGAGACGCCCCGGCCGCGGTAGAGCAGACGATGCTCGGCGAGATCCCTCCTCTGACCCTCCTCAAGGTCGGGCACCACGGAAGCTGCACCTCCACCTCGCCCGCCCTCCTAGCCAGGGGTCGTCCCCTCCTCGCCGTGGTATCTGCCGGGGAGGGGAACACCTTCGGCCACCCCCATGACGAGGTCCTTCAGCGGCTGGAAAGCCAAGGCGTTCCGCTCTTTCGGACCGACCGGGACGGCGACATACGGATCCGGATCGGCCCGGACGGGTCCCTTCAAGCGCGAACTTCGAGGTGATACTATGGTGAGACCGCCCCTCTCACCCCCCGCACGCCGCCCAATGGCTCATACTCACATCGTCACGATCGAGCGTCACATCCTCGAGGAGGAGCTGCGCCACCCGGAGGCCCGCGGTGCGTTCAGCAACATCCTGCGGGATCTCTCTCTCGCCGCGAAGGTGATCGCTCGCCAGGTGAACATGGCGGGGCTCTTGGATATCCTGGGGACGGCCGGGCACCAGAACGTTCAGGGAGAGGCCGTCCACAAGCTGGACGTATTCGCGCAGGACGCCATCTACCGGGCGATGGACCACACCGGCCTTCTCTGCTGTATGGTCTCCGAGGAGAGGGAGGACTTCATCCCCATCCCCGAGAAGTTCCCGGCTGGGGATTACATCCTGGTCTTCGATCCGCTGGACGGCTCGTCGAATGTCGACGTGAATGTCTCGATCGGGACCATTTTCGCGGTCCTGAAGAAGGTCTCGAACCATGAACGGGGGAGCCTCGCGGACTGCCTCCAGCCGGGGAGCCGCCAGATCGCCGCAGGCTACATCCTGTATGGATCTTCCACGATGATGGTCTACACCGCGGGGATCGGGGTTCACGGCTTCACCCTCGACCCCTCGATCGGCGAGTTCATCCTGAGCCACCCGGACATCCGGATTCCGAACCCTCCTGCCCGGTCGTACTCGGTAAACGAGGCCTACGCGGCCCGCTGGTCTCCTGGCGTCCGCGCGTTCGTGGAGCACCTGAAGGAAGGCGGGGGGGAAGGGTATTCGTCCCGATACATCGGTTCTCTCGTGGCGGACTTCCACCGCACTCTGCTCAAGGGCGGCATCTTCCTCTATCCCTCGGATCGGACGAACCCCTCCGGGAAGCTACGGCTCGTCTACGAGGCGTCGCCGTTGGCGTTGATCGCCGAGGCAGCCGGAGGGAGTGCCTCGAATGGCCGGGAGAGCATCCTGGACGTGAAGCCGACGTCGCTCCACGAGAGGACCCCACTCTTCATTGGCTCCTCCGGACTCGTGACCATGGCCGAGGAGTTCGTGGCTCGGGAGTCCCAGAGCTGACGGAGCTCGAGATGGCGAGGCACAGGAGCGTCGACCCGACTCGGGGGCACCCGCGGAGCCCGTTGCACGGGAGGCTCTCCCCGGGCTCCTCATCCCGGGGGTTCCGGCCGACCGTTGCTGGACGGGGCCTCCTCGTGGTCGTGCTCGGCCTCCTCGCGGGTTGCGACGACGGGACTGGGTCCGGTCCGAGGGGCGACGTACGCGGGAGCGTGACCGTTGAGGGGGTGAGCCTGGCGGGAGTCACCGTGGAGCTCACGGGGCGCGAGACGCAAAGCATTACTACGGATGGAGCGGGCGGGTACGAGTTCGGCAGCGTGCCCGCTGGCGCCTATGTGGTCTCGATCCGGGACCTGCCCGACGACGCATCCTTTCCAGCCACTTCGCGGACGGCGGTCGTGTCCGGGAGCCACACCGAGACGGTGGACTTCACGGGGAACTTCATCCGGACCGCGTCGATCGGTGGAACGGTTCTCACCGGGGCTCGTGGCCTGGGAGGTGTGACCGTTCTCCTCACGGGAAGCGTGTCCCGATCCGCGATTACGGACGCGAACGGCACGTTCCGATTCTCCGGGCTCCGCTCGGGCGACTACCGGGTCGAGATCTCCGGGTTCCCCCATTCCGTCGTCTTCTTCGTCACCCAGGATAGCCCCCACATTTCTACAGGGGAGACTCACCTGGTGACCTTCGAGGGTCGGCCCCAGCTCACGGCGTCGGCAACGATCCGATCGATCCTGCGGCGACTCCCGACGGGTACCACCGAGCCGGCCGACGCCCTGGACCTAAGGGGACCGGTGGAGATTACGATCAGTGTGGATCGTGGGGAGGACACCCTCAAGTCCCTCAAGCTCTTTCTCGGCGAGACCCTCGTCGGGCAGCAACTCTTCGACGTCGGCGGGGCCCCCTCCGAGCCCCACGGCGTCGAGGCCGACGGCGTATCCGCTCCCTTCGACGTCGTCTTCCTCCTGGGCACCGCGGCGTTCGACACGTTGAGCGGCGCGGTCCGCTTCACGAACGGACCCCGCCTCCTGCGAGTCAGCCTCGCGACGGTCGAGGGAGGACCGAATGCATGGCAGTCCACCGTCTCGGTGAACGTCCGGAACCAGAACACGGTTATGGGCACTCTCGCGACGGAACGGGGGCCGGTTGTGGGGGTTGATGGCAAGGCCTGGGTGGGTGGCGCGATCGCGCTCAACCTCCAGGCCCTCCTGTACGATCCTTCGACACCGATCGCCTCCGTGACCGTGGACCTTCAGCGGACCGGCGGTGCCCAGCTCCGGGTTCGGACGGTGGAAGGGAGCGCTCCGCTCCAGGTGCTGTTCGCGGGCTCAGGCACGCCGGACGTTGGGAATGTGTCGGGCTATCAGACCCCAATTGGCCAGTCGGACCAGCTCCGCGTCCTCGCGGCGCGCACCGAGAGCGGAGCGGCCCTTCCTGGATTCCCGATGGTGCTCGCTTCGGAGTTGAGGATCGACAATGTCGCGCCGATACCCGGCGGCTTCCGGCTGCCTCAGCAGACGGCGGGAGTGGAATGCTGCCTGAACAATTGGGTCGGGAGCGCGTTCCAGTTCGCGTCCGGGCTGGATCCCGTCGCGGACGCGGGGGTCGGTGGCACCTCTGCGTCGGTCCACGCCGGTCCCGCAGACGCCACCGACGCCCAGATAGTTGCCCTCTCTCCGGTGTCCAAAGGTGGAGACCTGGTGCCGACCGACCGGAACTCCGTGTACCGGGCGGTCGCTCGGTTCCGGGACATCCTCGGCAACGAGGTCTTGGTGCCCCTCTCTCCATCCGAGGGAAACCCGATCTCGAATGCCCGCGGGGCGATCTTCGGGGTGGACGCCCAGGCGCCCCAACTCGCCTTCGGCCCCCAGGGGGTTCCCGACCGCGCGACCAACCCGGCGGCGGGAGCGGCGTGGCTCCTCTTCCCGACGGAAGGCCTGTCAGGGCTGGGGCCCCTAGCTGCCCGGACCCGGGTCCTGCGTCGAGCTCCGGGAATCGAGGGGGGGGTGGCTAGTTGCCCGTTTCCCGCGATGGTGCCGTGCGTGCCTGGGCGGGACGGGCTCCAGAGGGATGTACCCGAAGGGCTCGAAGGGTATCTCACGATCGAGAGCTACGTCTTGGATCGGGCGGGGAACCGATCCAATACCGTTGCCCGGACGGTTCTCCGGGACGGGGCACCTCCGGTAGTCCGCGGCGTCCAGCTTCCCGCGGTTCCAGTCGCTGGGGTTGCGACCCCATTCTCAGCGCAGGTATCGGACAACGTTGACCTCGCGATGGGAACGATCGGGCTTCGCTTCGATGCGCCCGGACAAGGGGTCGAGAACCTGACCTTCAACCAGGCCGCCCGGTTGGGCGATCCGTTCAGCGGTCAGTTGACCACCGACGCGACGCTGAACGTCTCCTTCCCAATGGTGGTGGCGGTCGAGCGTGCGGAGGCGGGGGCGGATCAGGATGGGCCCACCGGCATACTCCTAGGTGTAGCGGGCGCCCGCGTCCGCGTGCGGGACGCGGCAGGGAGCTCAGCTGCGACGACCGACGGGTTGCCCCCTGCCGGTGGATCCAGTCCCAGGAGTTTCTCGGTGCTCCAGCGGGGAGATGCGGGAGGTGTGCGAGGATGGCAGCTCATCCCCCAGGGTGGTCAGGTCTGTCGAGTGGGCCCGGCCGGCGCGTGCCCGTCGGGAGTGCCTGCGACCGTACGGTTGGTCGCGACGGCGCGGGGGAGGGAAGGTGTCTTCGCGCGGCCCTTCGACCGGGTCCACTTTTATGTGGTGCGCGACGGGGAGGTGGAGTGGATCGGATCCTCGACGGCGCCGACCGTGGCCGAGGGGAGCGGCGATCGAGGCCGGTCGTGGTCGTGGGAGCTGGTCTGGATACCCGGGGTGGATATGCCCGCCGGAACGGCGACCCTTCGAGCGGTGGGGGTGGATGGCGGGGGGAGCGCGCTTCTCACGCGCGCCGTCGCGTCGGTGACCGTGGTCCCGGGGAGCTGAGCTCGCCTCGGTGTCAGCAGCCCGGCGGGGCCAGCGTCGATACCAGGCCGAGGTCCTGATCCACCAAGGGCGCGGAGTATTCCCCAGAGAAGCAGGCGTTGCAGAACGGCCCGAACTCCTCGACGGCCGCTAGCATCCCCTCCAAGGACAGGTACCCGAGCGAGTCCACCCCGAGAATTTCGGCGGTCTCCTCGACCGAGTGCATGGCCCCGATGAGCTCCTCCCGCGAGGGCATGTCGATCCCGTAGAAGCAGGGGAAGCGGACCGGGGGGCTCCCGACGCGGAAATGGACCTCGCGAGCGCCCGCCTCGAGCAGGAACTTCACCAGGGAGGTGGAGGTGGTGCCCCGCACCAGCGAGTCGTCCACTACGACCACCCTCTGTCCCGCGATGACCTCTCGCACCGGGTTGTATTTGACCCGTGTGCCGAAGTTGCGGTCCGCCTGCGAGGGTCGGATGAAGGTCCGCCCGATGTAGTGGTTCCGGAGGAGGCCCAGCTTGTAAGGGATCCCGCTCTCCTCCGCGTAGCCCAGGGCAGCCGAGTTTGCCGAGTCGGGGACGGAGATCACGCAGTCGGCCTCCGCGGGGTGCTCGCGCGCGAGTTGCTTTCCAAACGCGCGCCGGGCCCGGTCCACGGGGACGCCCCAGATGTTGGAGTCCGGGCGCGCGAAGTACACGAGCTCGAAGATGCACGGGGCGACGCTGGGGGCCGCGGGGAGCCTCGGTAGGGACTCGACCTCCGTTCTCCTGACCCTGAGCACCTCACCCGCCTGGATGTCCCGCACGAACTCGGCCGCGATGATGTCGAGGGCACAGGTCTCCGACGCGACCACGTGGCCGTTTCCCTTCCTCCCGAGCACGAGCGGGCGGAAGCCGCGCGGATCCACGGCGGCGTAGATCGTATCCCCCACCGAAATTGCGACCGAGAACGCGCCCTCGAGCAGCATGAGCGCGTCGGTGACCTGCTCCTCGACGGTTGTCTTCCGAGACCGAGCGATGAGATGGACGATGACCTCCGAGTCCGATGAGGTCTGGAAGAGCGCTCCCTCAGCCACGAGCCGCCCCCGGAGCGCCTGCGCGTTCGTGAGGTTTCCGTTGTGTGCGATCGTGAGGTCTCCGCGGGCGTAGCGTGTGACGATCGGCTGCACGTTCTGGGGCCGACTCCCCCCCGCGGTGGAATAGCGCACGTGGCCGATTCCGGTGTCGCCACGAAGGCTCGTCAGGCCGTCGGCTGAGAAGACGTCGGCCACGAGCCCCTGTCCCTTGATCACGCGGGCCATGCCACTTTCGTCGATTGCGCAGATTCCTGCCGATTCCTGTCCCCGGTGCTGGAGCGCATAGAGCCCGAGGAAGATGAGCTCCGCCGCCCCCGGGATTCCCGAGATCGCAAAGACTCCGCACTCCTCGTGGGGCGTGTCGTCCAGGGACGAGGCGAGGATGTCGGTGGCCACGGGCATCGGCGGCGCTCCGGCCTCTGGCCGCACGGCGTCCAAGATCGGCAGTCCCTTCGTTCCTCGGCCTTCCGTCATCGACCGCTTCCCTCCATTAGCGCGGGAATGGCTTCGTGGTAGCGCCGTGCGATGTCCTCGGACCCCACGCGCACGAATCCCCTGGGAGCCCGGAGAGAAAAGGTACCCAATCTCGGGCCGACCGTGCCCAGGACCGCGGCAGGGACATCGTGCGCCGCCGCTTCCTCGAGGAGCTTATCGACGGATGCGGGAGAGCACGACACGACGATCCGACCCTGTGTCTCCCCGAAGAAGAGCGCCACCGGGGCGAGCGCGTCGGCGAGCGCGACATCGATCCCCCAGGGACGCTCATGGTCTCCCACCGCGGATTCGGCGAGGGCGCACACGAGCCCCCCCTCGGAGCAGTCGTGGGCGGAGCGGAGGAGCCCCTTTGCCGAGAGAGAGAGAACGGCCCGCTGGAGCTGCCGCTCGTGGTAGAGGTCCACCCTCGGCGGAACGCCCGCCACCGTCGCCTCCACCCTGTAGAGGTACTCGGAGCCGCCGATCTCCTCCCGATTCACGCCCAGCAGGACGATCGAATCCCCCTCGGCCTGGAAGCCGTGCCCAAGCGCCTTGGAGACGTCCTCCAGGATCCCGACCATCCCGATCACGGGGGTGGGGAAGATCACCTTCCCCCCGGTCTCGTTGTAGAGGGAGACGTTCCCTCCCGTTACCGGCGTCTCGAAGAACGCGCACGCCTCGGCCATTCCCAGGACTGCCTCTCGGAGCTGGAAATAGACGGAAGGCCGGAGCGGGCTTCCGAAGTTCAGGTTGTTCGTGACGGCAACCGGGAGTGCCCCGACGCAGACCAGGTTCCGTGCGGCTTCGGCGACCGCCGCCTTGACTCCCTCTCTTGGGTCCAGGAAGCAGTAGCGGCCGTTGCAGTCGGTGGTGGCAGCGATGCCCCGCATCGTGCCTCGGACGCGGATGACTCCTGCATCGCCCCCCGGCCCCACGACGGTGCTCGTGCGGACGGTCGAGTCGTACTGCTCGTAGATCCACCTCTTCGAAGCGATGTTCGGCGATCCCACGAGGTCGAGGAAGCGCGCCGAGAGGTCGCCCTCAGGCGCCAGAAGCGAAGAGAGATCCCTCTCCCGAAGGTCCCGGATCTCGGGGGCCTCGACTCCCTCGCGCTCATAGATTGGACACCCCTCGGTGAGCGGTAGGGCAGGGATGTCCGCGACTACTCGCCCGTTTTCGCGCACCCGGAAATGTCCGTCAGCCGTGACCGTCCCTACCGCGGCTGCCTCGAGCTCCCACTTCTCCAGGATCCGGATCACCTCGGCCTCGCTCCCGAGCTTTGCGACCACGAGCATCCGTTCCTGCGACTCGGAGAGCAGGATCTCGTACGGGGTCATCCCCTTCTCCCGCACGGGAACCTTCGATACGTCCAGATCGACGCCGCTCCCTCCGCGGCCGGCCATCTCGGACGCCGACGACGTGAGCCCCGCGGCTCCCATGTCCTGGATTCCCACGATGTGGCCGCTCCGGATCAGCTCGAGCGATGCCTCGAGAAGGAGCTTCTCGGTGAAGGGGTCGCCAACCTGGACCCGGGGGCGGCTCGCCCCGTCCGAGTCCTCCGAAAGCTCCTCCGACGCGAAGGTGGCCCCGTGGATCCCGTCCCGGCCCGTGCGGGCCCCCACGGCCATGAGGACGTTTCCGATCCCCGAGGCCTCGCCGCGGATGATCTCGTCGGTTCGCATGAGGCCGAGGCACATCGCGTTCACGAGGGGATTCGCGTCGTACGCCCGGTCGAAGAAGACCTCCCCTCCGATGTTTGGAATCCCCACGCAGTTTCCGTAGTCCCCGATCCCCTTCACGACGCCGCCGAAGAGGTAGCGCACCCGAGGGGAGTCGAGGTCCCCGAAGCGAAGCGAGTCCAGGACGGCCACGGGGCGCGCCCCCATCGTGAAGATGTCGCGGAGGATTCCCCCGACACCGGTGGCGGCGCCCTGGTAGGGCTCGACCGCAGAGGGATGGTTGTGGGACTCGATCTTGAAGGCGAGCGCCCACCCGTCTCCGATGTCGATGACGCCCGCATTCTCGCCGGGACCCTGGATCACCCAGGGGGCTTGGGTAGGGAGAAGCTTCAGGAGCCGCTTGGAGTTCTTGTACCCGCAGTGCTCGGACCACATCGCAGAGAAGATCCCGAGCTCGGTGAAGTTCGGCGCACGCCCCAGGACCGCGAGGACGCGCACGTACTCGTCCGGGGAGAGGCCGTGCTGGTGGACGAGTTCGGGAGTGACCTCTGGATCGTCAGGTCGGCCAGCGAGGGCCAGCGTCACGCGGCGACCCCCGTGCGGTGTGCGGCGAGCGCCTCGAAGAGGCCGCGTCCGTCGGACGAGCCCAGGATCTCCTCGACGGCCCGCTCGGGGTGGGGCATCATCCCCAGCACATTCCCGTCGGCGCTGATGATTCCCGCGATGTTGTGCTGGGAGCCGTTCGGGTTCGAGCCCATCCCGAGCTCTCCGTCCCGTCGCACGTACCGGAAGACGATGCGGCCCTCCCCTTCCAGCTCCGCGAGCGTCTCCGGGGCGGCGTAGTAGCTGCCTTCCCCGTGCGCGATCGGCATGCGGATGACCTGACCCTCCCGGTAGCGAGGAGTGAACATCGTGCGCGTGCTTTCCACCCGGATGTGTACATCCAGGCTCCGGAACCGGAGGGTGTCGTTTCGAAGGAGAGCGCCGGGAAGGAGCCCCGATTCGCAAAGGATCTGGAAGCCGTTACAGATCCCGACCACGGGCCCCCCATGCCGAGCGAACTCGGAAACGCTCTTCATGATCGGAGAGAAGCGGGCGATTGCGCCGGCCCGCAGGTAGTCCCCGTGCGCGAATCCCCCCGGCAGGACGACGGCATCGACTCCACCGAGATCCTGCTCGCGATGCCAGACGAAGGCTGGCTCGATGCCAGGGAAGAGCTGCATGGCCTTGTAGCAGTCGTAGTCACAGTTGGAGCCCGGAAACGTTACGACTGCGACCTTCACTCTGCGCCCTCCACCGGCCGAGCCCCGTTCATCAGCGTGACCTGGAAGTCTTCCGTCACTGGGTTCGCGAGCAGTTTGCGGCACATCTCCCGACCCAGCTCGACCGCGGCGTCTGGGCTCCCGGCCATGAGCGCGAGGTCGA
This sequence comes from Gemmatimonadota bacterium, assembly GCA_009692105.1. GTDB lineage: Bacteria > Gemmatimonadota > Gemmatimonadetes > Longimicrobiales > Gaopeijiaceae > SHZS01. Next base: position 28,432 of record SHZS01000018.1, read on the forward strand.
TCACCTTTCCGACTCGGATGTCCTCCGTGCCAGCGAACCCCAGCGAGTCCAGGGCGTGCTGGATCGCCCTCCCCTGCGGATCGAGTAGGCCGGGGCGCGGCTTGACGCGGACCTCCAGGTGGTAGCGCTTCAACGTTCCTTCCTCCGGGGGTTGGTTACAACAAGGGGCCGGCAGTCTCCGGGGTCTCGTCATCCTCGGCTACGGGGTAGCGCTCAGGCGCGATTTCCCGGTAGTCCACCGAGCGGATTTCGGCCCCGCCCTCGTCCTCCTCCTCGTCCAGGAGGGGATCTTGATCGGGAAGTCGATCGAGTAGCCCGAGCACGGTGCTCCGGGTTACCCCCCAGAGCGTGTAGGTGCCGAGGAAGGGAAAGACGACGTATTCCGGGATCGTCAGGGCGGTGAAGGCGCATCCCAGGAGGACGAGCGAGGTGATCGTAGCCCGGGCACCCTTGATCGAGAGTCGAGGGACGAGCGGGTAGGGGACGGGGCTCAGCATGAGGAGGGCGAGCACGATCATCAGGATGCCGATCGCCTGCGCCGATGGGACCCCCCCCAACACATTCTCCACCCCTGCTGCGGTGAAGAACGGATCTGCTGTGGCGAGCACCATCCCCGCGGTGGGAGAGGGAAGCCCGTGGAAGTGCCGCTTCGCATGCCCGCCCTGCTCTACGTTGAAGCGCGCGAGCCGGATGGCTGTCGCGGACACGTAGATGAACGACATCACCCAGCCCCATTGCTGGTCGGCGAAGACGAGCTGGTATGCGATGAACGCAGGGGCGACCCCGAACGAGACCACGTCCACGAGCGAGTCCAGTTCGGCGCCGAAGCGGGATCCGGTTGCGGTGAACCGGGCGACCCTCCCGTCCAGCATGTCCAGAAGGGCGGCGAAGACGATGCACCAGGCCGCCCACCCGAAGTTCCCCCGCGAGGCCGATACCATCGCGTACACGCCGAAGAAGAGATTTCCGATGGTGAACGCCGACGGAAGGATGATGATCCCCCGCTGAAGGGCGGCGCGCGGGGCCTTCGGGGCTCGGATCATGCTCGGCTTCCCGACGGAGAGCGCGACGGCGAATCGAAGGAGGGTGGCTCGTACTTGGACAGTTCGACTCCCGTGAGGCGCATGAAGACTTCCCGGTATCGTTTCGTGGTGGCGTCGACTACCCCGGGGGTGAGATCCGGAGGCGGTGGGGACCTGTCCCAGTCCGGGAGCGCATCCAGCCAGTCCCGGATAGGCTGCTTGTCGAGCGAGGGCGGCGTGCCCCCCGGTCGCCACCCCTCCTTCGGCCAGTAGCGAGAGGAGTCCGGCGTGAGCACCTCGTCGATGAGCAGCAGCTCGCCTCCCTCGAGCTCCCCGAACTCGAACTTGGTATCCGCGAGGAGGATGCCCCGAGCGGAGGCGGTGTCGCGACCGAAGGCGTAGATCTGATGGGAAAGCTTCCGCAGGCGCTCTGCCCTTGCGGTTCCCACCCGCCGGCACACCTCCTGGAAGGTGATGTTCTCGTCATGCCCTTCCGTGGCCTTCGTGGCTGGAGAGAAGATCGGAACCGGGAGCTTCTGGCTCTGTGTGAGTCCCGCGGGGAGCGTCTCCCCTGCCAGGGTCCCAGACTTTCGATACTCCGCCCAGGCGGAGCCTGCGAGGTAGCCGCGCACCACGCACTCGATCGGGAGGGGGCGGGTCCTCCGGACGAGGAGGGAGCGCCGGGCCCAGTCAGCGCGCGGCACGTCGGCGAGCTGGGGAAGGCGCTCCAGGATCTCTTCCGGCCGAGCCGAGACCAGGTGGTGCGGAACCACGCCTCCCAGCTTCTTCATCCACCAAGCGGTCAGAAGGGTCAGGACCTCGCCCTTCCGCGGGATCGGCTGTGGGAGCACGACGTCGAAGGCGGACACGCGGTCCGAGGCCACCATGAGAAGGAAACCGTCACCCGCGTCGTAGAGCTCACGCACCTTTCCGCGGTGAACCCGGGGAAGGGGAAGGTCGGGGCCACCAGGGCCGGGAAGGGCGCTGACCGAGGCCCCGGTGGACGTCGGGCCACGCGCCGCCTCAGACGCGGACATCGGGCGCCCCCACCGCACGCTCGGCCTCGGCCTCGTGCTCCCGGAGGGATGGCTCGACCCACTCCTTCAGGAAGCGGTCCACCTGCTCGGGCGCTCGGCCGATGAACCGCTCGGGGGTCAGCAGGGCACGAATCGCCTTCTCGTCGAGCCCGAACGCCCGGTCCCCCGCGATCCGCTCCACCAGGTCCCCTGGGTCCCCCATCCTCATCCGGTCGGCGGCCGCGAGGGAATGTTTGCGAATCCGCTCGTGCAGCTCCTGGCGGTCACCGCCCCGCTCCACGGCCCTCATGAGCACGGTTTCGGTGGCGAGGAAGGGAAGGTGGACCTCGACGTTCCGTCGGACCATCTCGTGGTGGACGGTGAGGCCGCCGGCCACGTTCTCGGCTAGCATGAGCGCCCCGTCGAGCGTTAGGTAGCTGTCGGGGATCGAGAGACGCCGGTTGGCTGAATCGTCGAGAGTGCGCTCTAGCCACTGCGTGGCCGCGGTCATGGCCGGGTCCTGGTAGAGGGAGATCACGTGCCTCCCGAGGGCGCAGATGCGCTCCGCCCGCATCGGATTTCGCTTGTAGGGCATTGCCGAAGAGCCGATCTGCTCCTCCTCGAAGGGCTCCTCCACTTCGCGTAGGTGGGCGAGGAGCCGGAGGTCGTTCCCGAATTTGGAGAGAGAGGCCGCGATCCCTGCGAGTGTCCCGGCGATCGCCGCGTCCACCTTCCGCGGGTAGGTCTGGCCTACGACTCCGTAGCTCCCAGGGAAGTCCATCTTCACCGCCACCCGGCGATCGAGCTCCTCGACCTTGGAGTGGTCGCCATGGAAGAGCTCGAGGAACGACGCCTGTGTACCCGTTGCCCCCCGGACCCCTCGGAAGCGGAGG